>NZ_VWSD01000017.1 GCF_009829685.1 Cellulomonas citrea | reverse complement strand
CGCGCGCGCCGTCGGACGGCGCCGCGCACCGCACGCGCTCTCGGTCCGCTCCTTGCTGGGGCGGCGACCTGCGGTGCGCTGCTCGCCCTCGACCCCCTGCTCGCCCCTGGGCCCTGGACCACCACCGCAGCGCTGGCGGTGACGAGCCTGGCCGTGCTGCTCGCGCTGCTGCGCACCTGGTGGCCGGACGGCCGATCAGCGGACGTCGCCTGGCCGAGCGTGATCGGTGCCGCCACCGGTGCCGTCGCCCTGCTCGTCGGCTACGGCAGGTCCAGCAGTCCGACGGATCCCGGGGCAGGGGCGGTGGGTCAGGTCCGGGCGCTGCTCGTCATCGCGCTGCAGCAGATCGACGAGGGGACCCCGCCGCTCGTCGCCGGGCGCGAGGTCACGATGCTGGTGACGGCGTCGGCCCTGGTCGTGCTGCTGCTGGTCGACCTCGCGGTCGCACTCGAGGTCCCGCTGCTCGGCGGGGTCGCCCTGCTTGCGCTCTGGGTGCCGGCGGTGGTGCTCGGCGAGACGTCGTCGCCCTGGGCCCTGGTGTGGGCGGGGCTGCCGTGGCTCGCGCTGCTCACGGACGCCCCCTCGCAGCTGGCGCACGGCCGGCTGCCGACCTCGCTGGCCTGGACCGCCGGGGTGCTCGTCGTCGGACTCGCCCTGGCCCCGGCGGTGGCCACCGCACCGGGCTGGGGCACGGTCCCGCTGCCCCGGTTCGGTTCCGGGAGCGGTCAGGTCACCTTGTCCGACGATCTGGACCTGCGCCGTGACCTGCAGGGACGTTCGGGCGAGTCGATCCTCACCTATGCACTGACGAACCCCGACGGGACCGCCTCGGCCCTCTCGCCGGCCCAGCTCGGTCCCCTGCGCTCGTTCACGCTCACCGACTTCGACGGCCGCACGTGGTCACGCGCCGACTCGGGGACCCGCGACCCGGTCACCCCCGACTCGCTGCTGATGCCGGTCGGCAACGACTCGGTCGGCGGGACACCGGTCCAGGTCTCGGTGACGGTGGGGGCGCTCGCCGACCGGTACCTGCCGCTCACGCTCGCGCCGCGCACGCTGCAGATCAACGGCAGCTGGCAGTTCGACCCCGTCCGCGACCTCGTGACCGGCCCGGAGCCGACACGGGCCGGCACCCGCTACACGATGACGGCCCAGGTGCCCACGCTCAGCGCCGCAAACCTGTCCGGCCAGGGCAACGCCGGTCTGGACGACCCGTCGACGCTCGCCCTTCCCGGGTCCGGGCACCGCGAGGACGTCGCCGTGCTCGCCGCCAAGGTCGTCGCCGGGCGCACCACCGGCTACGACAAGGCGGTCGCCCTGCAGACCTACCTGCGCACCGGCGGCGGCTTCACGTACGACGAGCAGGTGCCGCCGGCGACCTCGGACGATGCGGTGTGGGACTTCCTGCAGGACCGGCGCGGCTACTGCGTCCAGTTCGCCACCACCATGGTGGTGATGGCGCGCAGCCTCGGCCTGCCGGCCCGGCTGGCCGTGGGTTTCCTGCCGGGCTCCGAACGGGACGGCACGGTGAGCGTGACCGGCCGGCAGGCCCACGCGTGGACCGAGATCTGGTTCGACCGTGCCGGGTGGGTCCGTTTCGAGCCGACACCCGCGGTGCAGACCGGCGCTCCCCCGTCCTGGACCGTCCAACAGGTGACTGCGACCCCGAGCGCCAGCCCGAAGGAGAACCTGCCCACCGCGACCGCCCGGCCCACCGCCGGCTCGTCGGCCCCGGCAACCCTCCCGGGTGCCGCGACCCCGCAGCGCACCGAGTCCGGGTGGCTGGTCGGCGGCGGCGCGGCGGGCGTCGTTCTGCTCACGCTGGTCGCCTGGTGGGCAGTGAGGCGCTCGGGCACAGGACGTCGGACAGGGCCGGAGGAGGCGTGGGCGGCGGCCCGGACGGCGCTCGCCCGCACCGGCCTGGGCTGGACGGACGCGACCACCCCGCGGCAGGCGGTCAGCGCGGTCGAGCAGACCGGACAGCTCGACGAGGCCACGGTGGGTGCGCTGCGAGCCTTGGCGACCGCGCTGGAGCGGTTCCGCTACGCGGCGAGCGGCGAGCCGGCGGCCTCGGACCAGCTCGACGACTGGGTGCGGCAGGTGCGCACCGGCGTCGACCGGGCGCGCACCCGTGGGCGGGGCGCCGCGGCGGACGGACGCGGTTGAGCGGCGGGAAGTCGGCGGTCCCGCGGCCGACGGACCGAGGCCGGTCATGCCCGAGACGGTTCGTGCACACGCACGGGACAGCTGCCGCACGAGATCGTTCGCGCACGAGCACGAGGTGGTCAGGTCGTCCTGCACATCCCGAGCGGCGTCACTGCCGCTGGGACGCCAGACCCGAGGTGTACGACGACGGTCCGACGGGGGTGCGGGACCGGTGGATCTCGACCAGAGGTGTCAGCGGTCGCCCTGCTCGCGCCGGCGGTCCCACCGCTCTTCCATCCGGTTCATGAAGGTGCGACGCGAACGGGTCGCCCCGCCGGCGGCGGGCGTACCCGCCTCGGCGCCCTGCTTCCGGCCGGAGCCGCCCCGCGCGAAGGCGAAGGCCACCGAGCCGAACATCAGCACGAACCCGATCGCCCCGAGCCAGGCGGCCGAGTAGTGGGCCCCCAGGACGAGCAGCAGGAGCCCGAGCACGGAGCCGACCACGGCGACGGCGTACCTGGTCGCAGGGCGTCGCCCGCGCTGCGTGAGCGTGTTGGCAAGACGTGGGTCGTCGGTGGACAGATGGCGTTCCATCTGTTCGAGGACCCGCTGCTCGTACTCAGAGAGTGGCATGGCGACCCCCGTCTGCACCCCGATGGACTAGTTGTTGATCAGGATAGATCGGTCGGAGAAAAGGTGGTAGTCGATCGGTCATCGCGGAGGCCGGCGACCACCGGCCCGGCCGTGATCGCCTGCCGGCCGAACCGGGCACGAACCCCGTCCATCGCGCGCTCGGCCTCACGACGGGCCTCGAGCGCATCACCGGCGGCCTCGTCCAGGGTCGGCTGGCGCACCGACTCCGCCGTCGGGCTCAGTCCCTCGACGCGCACCCCGATGAGGCGCACCGGCAGACCTCCCAGGTCGACCGCCGCCAGGAGCTCGCGGGCCGCGAGGTACACCTCGCGGCCGACGTCTGTCGGGCTGTCGAGCGTGCGGGAGCGGCTCAGCGTGCGAAAATCCGCGGTCCGCACCTTGATGGCGATCGTCCGGCCCACCCAGCCGTTGCGCCGTAGCCGGGAGGCGCACGTGTCGGCCAGCTCGCGCACCTTGGCCTCGACCACCGACAGGTCGGACACGTCCGAGCTGAAGGTCACCTCCGCACCGGCCGACTTCTCCACCCGACCAGGGCTCACCGGCCGCGGGTCACGGCCCCAGGCCAGGTCGTGCAGATGCGCGCCGGCGACCTTCCCGACCGCGCGCTGCACGGTGGTCACGTCCATGTCGGCCAGCTCCGCCACCGTCCTGATGCCCCAGCGGGCCAGGGCGGTCTCCGTCCGTTCCCCGACCCCCCACAGAGCCCCCACCGGGAGACTGCGCAGGAAGTCCGTCGTCGCCGAGCGCGGGACCAGGAGAACTCCGTCCGGCTTGGCGTGGCTGGAGGCGAGCTTGGCGACGAACTTGGTCGAGGCGATGCCCACCGAGCAGGTGATCTGGTAGCGGTCGCGCACCTCCTGCCGGATCCGGGCGGCGATCTCCGTGGGCCGTCCGAGCCGACGCAACGCACCCGACACGTCGAGGAACGCCTCGTCGACGCTCACCTGCTCGACGAGCGAGGTGACCGAGCGCAGCACCTCCATCACACCTTCGGACACCTCCCGGTACCGTGCGTGCTCCGGCGGGACGACGACCGCCTGGGGGCACAGCCGCAGCGCCGCTGCCATCGGCATCGCCGAGTGCACGCCGAACGCTCGAGCCTCGTAGGTCGCCGCCAGCACCACACCGCGCTGGGCTCCCCCGACGATCACCGGCAACCCCCGCAGCTGCGGGCGACGGGCCAGCTCGACCGAGGCGAAGAACGCGTCCATGTCGACGTGCAGGATCGTGCAGCCGTCCTCGGTCGACCCCCAGTCCCGACGGGCGGCGGCCGACCGGGGTGCCCGGCTCATGAGGCCCTCACCTGCGCCGGGGGCGCGGCCAGACCCAGCTCCACCCGGACGGCGTCCACCATGTCCTGGGCGACGGCGAGCGCCTGGGCGGCACGGTCGGCGCTCACCGCGTCCAGCCGTCCCGCCTCGACCGCTGCGCGCAACGAGGCCCCCTGGGCGAAGTAGGCCGACCACGAGGCGAGCTGCGGCGCCGCGCGTTCGAGCAGACGCCACACGTCCCGTGGCGCTCCACGGCCGCCCCCGTCGCCACGGACGGCGAGCACGGCCGCACCTGCCCGCAGCGCCGCCAGGTGCGCATGCAGGAACTGCTCCCAGGGCTGGGACGAGAGCTGGGCGGCGACGAGCTCACCGTCGGCGCGGGCAAGCAGGAGATGGGCGCGCGGCGGCAGCGGCGCCGTCGGCACCTCGGTCGCCGACCCCGACGCCCTGTGACCCGTCCGTGCCTGCATCGTCCACCTCCTCCTCGCGCCCCACTCATGCTCGAACACATGTTCGACCCTCGTCAAGGTCTGCTCCAGTCTGACCCCGACCACCCACACGCCGTCGCCTACCGTGGTCGCCATGCCTCGCACCGATCGCCGGTCCACCCGCACCGGTGCGACCCACGCACGCTGGCCCGCACACCCGGTGCCGATCGACACCGGCACGGCGCAGGTCGTCGTCCGGGCCGACGACCCCACCGGGGCCACCCTCATGGTCAACGGCGTGCCGAGCTCGTTCCTCGACCTAGCCGACCCGAGCCGGCTGGAGTTCGAGTACCAGCAGCAGATGGCTGCGCTCGTCGAGGCGATGCCGGCGGGCCCGCTGCGCGTGCTGCACCTGGGAGCCGGGGCGTGCGGGCTCGCGCTCGCCCTCGAGGCGGCCCGACCGGGCAGCCAGCAGGTCGCCGTCGAGATCGACGCGCGGCTCGTCGAGCTGGTCCGCACCTGGTTCGACCTGCCGCGCCCGCCCCGGCTGCGGCTGCGCACCGGTGACGCCCGGACCCGCCTGGCGGCAGCCGGCGATGCGAGCGTGGACGTGGTGGTGCGCGACGCGTTCGACGGCGAGCAGGTGCCGGCGCACCTGTGCACCCTCGAGGCCGCCCGCGAGGTCTCCCGGGTGCTGCGCCCCGGTGGCCTCTACCTGGCGAACTGCGCCGACCGGCCACCCCTGCCCCTGGCACGGCGGGAGGTCGCCACGCTGCGTGAGGTCTTCGCGCACGTCGCCGTCGTCGCCGAACCGGCGGTGCTGCGCGGACGGCGCTACGGCAACGTCGTGCTCGCCGCGACCGATGCCGACGGCCTGCTCGAGGGCTCCGGGGTCGAGCGCGCGCTGCGGGGGGCGCCGATCCCGGCCCGCCTCGTGGCGGGCCAGGCGGTCCGCGACTTCACCGGCGGGGCCAAGCCCCTCACCGATCCCCCGGCCGAGGCCGCTGAGGGCACCGCGACGGGCGGCGCAGCCCCGCTCGACATCCCGACCGACGGGTGATGGCCGACCGAGGCCGACGCGACGCGCGGTGAGACCACCAGCTGGGCGGAGGGCGCCGCACGCACCCGGTCGGACGGCTGCGAGTCACCGTCTCCGGATGCACCACGGGCCCGCCACCGAGGTGACGGGCCCGTGGTCGGCGATCACAGCGGCCGGACCTGCTCGGCCTGCGGACCCTTCTGGCCCTGGGTGATCTCGAACTCCACGCGCTGGCCCTCCTCGAGAGTGCGGTAGCCCTGCGTCTCGATCGCGGAGTAGTGGACGAACACGTCCGCACCGCCGCCGTCCTGGGCGATGAAGCCGTAGCCCTTCTCGGCGTTGAACCACTTGACAGCACCCTGTGCCATGTTCCCGTTCCTTTGTCCAACCGACCAGGGAGACGGGCACCGCGCCCGCACCCACGCCGCAATGCGTCAGTCGGGCTGGTGGAGCGGTGCCTGGCGGGACCGCACCCGTCATGCCGTCGGTCGTCACTGCAACACGGTGCATCCTTCCACGCACGTGTGGTGCACGCCACGGATCTGGCGAACCTGTGGACAGCCGTCAGGCGAGCGGCCCGCCCTCGTCGGACGCACCGTCCTGGGCGGCCAGGAAGCGCTCGAACTCCGCCCCCAGCTCGTCCGCCGTCGGCAGGCCACCGCCGGGCGCCAGCAGCCCCGGCCGACCGATGCTGCGGGTGAAGGCGTCGTACTGCTCCTCGAGCGCGTGCACCACGGCAGCGACCTCGGGCTGCTCGGCCACCTGCCGCTCCACCTCGGCGACCGACTGCTCGGCGGCCGGGCGCAGCCCTTCCGAGTGCAGCCGCAGCCCGGTCGAGCGCTCGACCTGCTCGAGCGCTGCGATCCCGGCCGACGGGTAGGGCGACTGCGCCAGGTAGTGCGGCACGTGCACCGAGAAACCCATGGCGTCGAACCCGCTCTGGCCCAGCCGCAGCTCGAGCAGGGCCGCCGCGCTGGCCGGCACCTGGACCGTCCCGAACCACGCCGAGTGGTCGGCGACGAGGGCCGACCGCGTGGCGTGCGCCGTCACGGTGGCCGGGCGGGTGTGCGGCACACCCATCGGCAGCCCCTGCAGCCCGACCGTGAGCGGCACGTCGAACCGCTCGACGATCTGGCGCACGGCCGCGACCCACCGCTCCCACTGCACGTCCGGCTCCAGACCGTGCATGAGCAGGAACGGGATGCCCTCGGCGTCCTCGACCCGGTCCACCACGATCTCGGGCTCGTCGTACCCCGACCACGTGGTGGCCTCGAAGGTCATGGTCGGGCGGCGCGAGCGGTAGTCCAGCAGCTGGTCGGCGTCGAAGGTCACCAGACGCTCGTTGGGCAGCTCCGCGAGCAGGTGGTCGGTGGCGACCCGGCCGGCAGCACCCGCGTCGACGAACCCGCGCAGGGCGTGCACCAGCACCGGACCCGTCCCGGTCCCGGCGTGCGGGACCTTCAAGGCCACCTGCTCGTCGACCTCGTACAGCTCGCTCGGATCGAGCATCGTGCTCCCTTCATCGCACCGTCCTGCCCCTGCCAACGTCGGACGGGCCGAAGTGATTCCAGGGTCACCCGACCCGGTGGTGCGCAGCCCAGGTGCGCCATAATGGACGGCCGTCGTCACGTGACGACGCGATGAGACGGGACGGTGAGCACGACGGTCGCGAGCCCTCAACCGGTCGACAGCACCCCGCAGGACGGTCCGGCCGACCAGCTCGCCATCGAGCAGTCGGTGCTGGACGTGGTCTACGCCCGCCTGGACACCCTCCGGGACGTGACCAGGGGCCGGCTCGCCGCCGTGCGGCGCGAACGCCCGTCCGGCTCACCGCAGAACCGCAGCGAGCGCGACGCGTTCGCCACCCTCTACGAGGACCGGCTCGCCCAGCTCGAGGCGGTCGAGGAGCGGCTGGCGTTCGGCCGCCTCGACCTGTCCGACGGCGAACGCCGCTACGTCGGCCGCATCGGCCTCACCGACGGCGAGCAGACCCCGTTGCTCACCGACTGGCGGGCACCGGCGGCCCAGGCCTTCTACCGGGCCACGGCGGCCCACCCCGACGGCGTGCGCCGCCGCCGCCACCTGGTGACCACCGGCCGCACCGTCACCGGGCTCGAGGACGAGGTGCTCGACCTGTCCGAGGGCACCGACGAGCTGGGCGCACTCAGCGGCGAGGGTGCGCTGCTCGCCGCGCTCGCCGCCGGACGCACCGGACGGATGGGCGACATCGTCGCCACCATCCAGGCCGAGCAGGACGCCGTCATCCGCGGCGAGCTCGGCGGTGCCCTCGTCGTGCAGGGCGGCCCTGGCACCGGGAAGACGGCCGTCGCGCTGCACCGGGCCGCCTACCTGCTCTACGCCCACCGGCGGATGCTCGAACGGTCCGGGGTGCTGCTGGTCGGGCCCAGCCGGACCTTCCTGCGGTACATCGACCAGGTGCTGCCCTCGCTGGGCGAGACCGGTGTGGTCACCACGACGATCGCCGAGCTGGTCCCGGGCCTGAACGCGACCGGTCAGGACAGCCCCGCGGCCGCCCGGATCAAGGGCCGTCGGCAGATGGCCGACGTGATGGCACGGGCGGTCCGGGCGCGGCAACGGGTGCCCGCCGCACCGGTGCGCGTCACGGTCGACCGGGTGGTCGTCTGGATCAGGCCGGACGACGTGGCCTCGGCCATCGCCCGCACGCGCCGGCTGCACCGCCCGCACAACCTCGCGCGGGTCGCCTTCGTGCGGGACATGCTCGGCCGGCTCGCGGAGCAGTACGTGCGTCAGCTCGGCGGCACCGTCGACGCCGAGGACCGGGCCCAGGTGGTGGAGGACCTGCGCAGCGACCGCGACGTGCGGGTCGCGCTCAACCTCGCCTGGATGCCGCTGACCCCGCAGGGCCTGCTCGCCGACCTGTACGCCAAGCCGTGGCGGCTCGCCGAGGCGGCCCCCGACCTGTCCGAGGCGGACCGCGCGCACCTCGTGCGGGACCGGCACGCCCCCTGGACCCCCGAGGACGTGCCCCTGCTCGACGAGCTCGCCGAGCTGCTGGGCGAGGACGACCAGGCGGCCAAGGCGCAGGCCCGGGCGCAGGCCCAGGCGCGCGCCGGTGAGCTGGAGTACGCGCGCCGGGTCCTGGCGACCACCGGTGCGGGCGATCTGGTGTCCGCCGAGATGCTGGCCGACCGGTTCGCCGGCACCGGTCCGACCCTCACGACGGCCGAGCGCGCGGCGGCCGACCGCAGCTGGACGTACGGCCACGTGGTCGTCGACGAGGCGCAGGAGCTGTCACCGATGGCCTGGCGAGCCCTGCTGCGCCGGGTGCCGACCCGGTCGCTCACGATCGTCGGCGACGTCGCGCAGACGGCCTCGCCGGCCGGTGCCCGCTCGTGGGCGCAGGTGCTCGACCCAGTGCTCAAGGACTACTGGCGGCTGGCCCAGCTCACCGTGAACTACCGCACCCCGGCGGCCGTCGAGCAGGCGGCGACCGCGTTCGCGACGGCGGCCGGGCTGCCGGTCAGCCCGCTCACCTCGGCCCGCGAGGTGCCCGACGCCCTCCAGGTGGTCCGGGTCGAGGAGGCCGAGGTCGTCGTCCGCGCCGCGCAGATCGCTGACCAGGCCGTCACGGCGCTGCTCGCTCAGGGCGGCGGACGTGTGGCCCTCGTGGCCGACCGCACGTGGTTCGACGCCCTCACGGCCGCGCTCGAGGCGCGTGGCCGCGCCGCGGCCGGCACGCCGCGCGGCGCCGCCGCCGACCTGGACGCCCCGCTCGTCGTGCTCACGCCGCGCCAGACCAAGGGGCTGGAGTTCGACGTCGTCGTGCTGGTCGAGCCGGCACTCGTGCTCGAGCACGGCGGCCCGGGCGACCTCTACGTGGCGCTCACCCGCCCGACCCAGCGGCTGCACGTGGTGCACGCCCGCGCGCTCCCGCCCGGTCTGGGTGACTGACCGCCCGGGACGGCGCAGCGGTCCGAACGGCGGACGCGGCCACGACCACACCCCGGACAGGAGCACCATGGGGGGCGTGCCCAAGGCCCTGCTGCTGGAGAACCTGCACCCGCACGCCCACGAGATCCTGCTCGCCGCAGGGTTCGAGGTGGACGCCCGTACCGGTGCGCTCGACGAGTCCGAGCTGATCGAGGCCCTCGACGGCGTCGAGGTGCTCGGCATCCGCTCCAAGACGCAGGTCACGGCCGCGGCGCTGGCGTCGGCCCGCGATCTGCGGGTGGTCGGCGCCTACTGCATCGGGACCAACCAGATCGACCTGGGCAGCGCCGCGCGTGGTGGGGTCGCGGTGTTCAACGCCCCGTTCTCCAACACCCGCTCGGTGGTGGAGATCGCGCTGGCCGACATCATCGCGCTCACCCGCCGGCTCACGGTCCTGGACAAGAAGATGCACGCCGGGATCTGGGACAAGTCGGCGAACGGTGCGCACGAGGTCCGCGGCCGCACGCTCGGCATCGTCGGCTACGGCAACATCGGCACCCAGCTGTCGGTGCTCGCCGAGAACCTCGGCATGTCGGTCGTCTTCTTCGACACCGCCGAGAAGCTCGCGCTGGGCAACGCCCGCAAGATGTCGAGCCTCGACGAGCTGCTCGAGGTCGCCGACATCGTGACGCTGCACGTGGACGGGCGGGCCGGCAACGCCGGCATGTTCGGTGCCAAGCAGATCGCCGCGATGCGCGACGGCGCGATCTTCCTCAACCTGTCCCGCGGGTTCGTCGTCGACTACGACGCGCTCGGCGAGGCCATCACCGCCGGCCGGATCGCCGGTGCGGCCGTCGACGTCTTCCCGACCGAGCCCAAGCGCAAGGGCGACCCGTTCGAGTCGCAGCTGCGCAACCTCGACAACGTCATCCTCACCCCGCACACGGGCGGCTCCACCGAGGAGGCGCAGCAGAGCATCGGGGAGTTCGTCTCGACCAAGGTGCGCGACTTCCTGGCCACCGGGTCGACGACGCTGTCGGTGAACCTGCCGAACATCGCGCTGGAACGGCCCGACGGTCTGCACCGCCTGGCCTACCTGCACCAGAACGTGCCGGGTGTGCTGGCCAACGTCAACCAGACGCTCGCGGCGTTCGGGCTCAACATCGAGTCCCAGATGCTCGCCACGCGCGGCGAGGTGGGCTACGTGGTGACCGATGTGGCCGACGACGTGCACTCCGGTGTGCTCGCCGAGCTCGACGGGCGCCCCGAGTCGATCCGGCTGCGCCTCGTCGTCTGAGGCAGCGGGCGCTCGACCGTACGGCGGCGCCGGCCTCGCCCACGACGGCCACCCGCTGCCCACGGGCGTGATCCGTCACGACACCGCCCCGGCGCCCGGTGCGCCACGCGGGGAGCACCCGCGGGTCACCAGCCACCGGGGCGGGTGCGCTCTCGATCAGGCCGAGCCGGACTTGCGGCGGAACTGGCGCTTGCCCGGTCCGGCGGTCTCCGAACCGCGGACCCCGCCGCCGGACGTCCCGGCATCGGTGGTGGGGTGCGCTGCCGCCTTCTTGGCCTCCAGGGCCTGACGGAACCGTGCCTTGGCGTCCTCGCTCGGTGCGCCGGGAGCCTTCTGCTCTGAGCCGGTCATTGTCATCCCTTCCTCACGTGCGGTCGGTACGGACCACGTGCCCACCCTTGCCGATCGCGGGCCGTGCGCCAACCTCAATCGCCGGTCCGCGCCATCGGCTGTGCGACAGGCAGGTGCTCGGCCCACCAGGCGAGCACGTGCTCGAAGCGCGCCCTGCGGTGCGTCGGCCGCCCCGACCGGGACAGCTCGTGCCCCTCCCCGGGGAACAGCAGGAGCCGCACGTCGACACCACGGCGGTGCAGCTCGACGAACCAGCGCTGTCCTTGCTCGACCGGGCACCGCCAGTCGTGCTCGGAGTGGATCACCAGGGTCGGGGTGCGCACCCGCCCGACGTGCGCCATCGGGGACTGCGCCGCCACCAGCTCGGGGTCGCTCGCGTGGTCACCCACGTAGCGCAGCCCGAAGAACCAGCCGATGTCCGACGAGCCGACGAAGCTCACCGGGTCGAGGAAGCCGCGCTCGACGATCGCCGCCGTGAACCGGTCGGTGCGCGTGGTCAGCCATGCCGAGAGGTAGCCGCCGTACGAGCCGCCCATGACGCCCACGCGAGTCTCGTCGAGGTCGGGCGCGGTGAGCGCCTCGTCGAGCAGCGCCAGGACGTCGTCGGTGTCGACGGTCCCCATCCGACGCTCGATCGCGCGCGCATGGTCGCGCCCCGCGCCGGCCGAACCGCGAGGGTTGCCGTAGACCACCGCGTACCCGGCGCCGGCCAGCACCTGGACCTCGTCGAACAGCGCGTGGGTGTACTGGGCGTACGGACCGCCGTGGATCATGAGGACGGTGGGGTACGGCCCCGGGCCGTGCCGCCCGGCGTCCGGACGGGCCACCCAGCCCCGGACCTGCGCACCGTCCGGCGCGGTGGCTGTGAGCACGGTGGGCCGCACGAGACGGCCCGTCGCCCGCAGCGCCGCCGACCAGTCCGCCACCGTGCGCGCCTCGGCCCCCAGCAGCTGCAGCGCACCGGCGGACTCGGCGGTCCCGACGCTCGCCAGCACGACGCCGTTCGCCGCTGCAAGGCCCTGCACGACGGTGCCCGCTCCCGACAGATCCGTGGAGGTCCCGTCGCCGGTGAGGCGCACCGCATGCACGGACCCGTGCCGCTCGACCCCGACGAGCAGGTCGGACCCGTCGACGACAGCCGAGTCCGGCACGGCCTCCACGTGGTCGGCGTCGGTGACCCGGACCGGGGCGCCCTGGGCGCGCGGGCCGTCGGCCGTCACCTCGACCGCAAGCCGGTACGCGCCGGCGAGCTGACCGACGAAGTCCAGCCCGTCGGGGCCCAGGTCTGTCGCGAGCAGCCACACCGCGGCGCCGTCGGAGGTCGGCAGCGCCCGGTCCACCCCGAGCGGGCTGCCGCGGCCAGCATCGGTGAGAGGCACCGGCGTCGACCCCGTGCGGTCGAGCAGCAGCGCGTCCTGCCGCAGGTCCTCCTGGTGCCCCGGGTGCGCGCCGGCGACAGCGACCAGGTGCTGGGAGTCGGGCCACCACTCGACCGCGAGCACCTCGAGCTCCGGACCGCTCACCGGACGAGGCTCCGCGTCCTGGTCACCGACCGGGAGGTCGACCACCCACACCCGCCGCGGACGGTCGAGGTAGTAGCCGAGGTTGTCGTGGCGGTAGGCGGGGCTGGTCACCAGCCGAGGCGGCTCGGCGTCCGGGTCACCGCCGGCGACGTACCGCCCGTCCTGCGGGTCGCGGGCCAGGTAGACGAGCGAGCGTCCGTCCGGCGAGAAGCGCGGTGCGCTCACCGACAGCGCAGACCGGGTGAGCTGGACGGGCTCGCCGCCCTCCAGCGGCAGGACGTACAGCTGAGCCGGCCCGCCGTCGACGGAACGGCAGAAGGCGACCGACCGACCGTCGGGCGAGCAGGTCGGGGCGCTGTCCTGATGGGCGTGGGTCAGCGGCCGCGGCTGGTCGCGACCGTCCAGCGGCACCCACCACAACCGGCCCTGGTCCCGGTCGGTCTGCAGGTCCGGGGCCGAGACGGCGACGACGGCCGCACGGGCGTCTGGGAGCAGGGACGGGGTCCCGCAGCTGAGAAGGAGGTCAAGGTCGGTAGGGAGCACCCCTCGAACCTACCGACCTCGCCGGACACTGACGGCACCGCGCAGGTGTCGGACGGGTGAAGGCACCCAGTACTGCCGGCCGAACACCGCGTCGGGAGGGATCAGAGGCGATCAGGGCCCGGACCGGGCACCGGACCTGGCTCAGACCTGCGCCGGGCTCGCGAGGTCCTCGTCCTCGGATCCGGCCGCGTGCGCCGCGCGCAGCTGGGTGATCGCCGCCTCGAAGTCCTCGAGGGACTCGAACGAGCGGTAGACCGAGGCGAAGCGCAGGTAGGCCACCTCGTCGAGCTCCTGGAGCGGTCCGAGGATGGCCAGGCCGATCTCCTGCGTCTCGATCTCGGCCAGACCCGAGGAGCGCAACGTCTCCTCGACGCGCTGAGCGAGCTTGGCGAGCGAGTCCTCGTCGACCGGACGCCCCTGGCACGCCTTGCGCACCCCGCCGAGGATCTTCTCGCGGCTGAACGGCTCCGTGACACCCGAGCGCTTGACGACGGTGAGACTGGCGGTCTCGACCGTGCTGAAGCGGCGCCCGCAGTTGGGGCACTGTCGCCGGCGCCGGATCGCCGAACCGTCGTCCGCCGTACGCGAGTCGATGACGCGCGAGTCCGGGTGACGACAGAACGGGCAGTGCACCGAGTCCTCCTGCTGGCTCGCGGGCGGCCAGCAACCGGCCACCCCGTCGCGGTCCGCGAGTACCAGACGGTACCCCAACGGCGCGATGTCAGCCCTCCACCGGCAGCACGATGGTCTGACCGGCCATGAGGCCGGAGCCCGGCAGCTGGTTGAGCTGGACCAGCTCGAGCACCACATCGCGCACGTCCTCCCCCGGCCGGGCGATCGACGCGGCGAGCTGCCACAGCGTCTCGCCCGGGGCCACGACGTGCCGCTCGACCACCGGGGCCGACGACGGACCGTCCGCCACCGCCATCCTGCTCGACACGAGGACCGAGGTCAGCGCCACGACGAGCGCGACCAGTGCGAGCAGCACGACGCGTCCCCGCCGAGTCAGCCGCAGCGGACCGTCGACCGCACCCGTCGCGGGAGCCGACGTCCGGCCGGGAACCACCGGCAGCATCGTGATCGTGGTCATGGGCCCTCCTCGTCCAGTGGTGCGACCAGCGGCCGCACCGTCCTACCTGTCCTGCTGTCGGCGCCTGACGACCTGATGTCCGGACGACCCGCCGTGCGGACGACCCGCCGTGCGTCTCGTTCGAACCTGTGTTCGTCGTACACCTGTACGCTAGCCGGGTAGGGGGAGAAAGTCGAGACACACTCGAACAGATGTTTGGTCGAGCGCCTCGTCTCCCCTACCGTGGGTGCGACAGGCAGAGCGCACCACGCACCACCCACACGAGCGCCGACGGCCGGCAACGGCGGGCGCGAAGGAGGAAGCCCGTGACCGACCGCCGCGAGCCGCCGACGTCCTCGGCCGACGGGTCCGACCAGCCGCTGGCCTCGGTGCACGTGCTGCACGGCGCGCCCGGGACCGACTCCGACGGCGACGGCGCGGCGCTCACCGCACGCCAGCGCAGGATCCTGGAGACCATCCGCTCGTCGGTGGCCGACCGGGGCTACCCGCCGAGCATGCGAGAGATCGGCGAGTCGGTCGGCCTCACCAGCCCCTCGTCCGTCAAGCACCAGCTCGAGATGCTCGAGCGCAAGGGCTACCTGCGCCGCGACCCCAACCGCCCCCGGGCCATCGAGGTCGTCCAGCCCGACGACTCCCGGTCCGTGCCCCCGCTGCCCGGCGCCCTCGGGTTCGAGGTCGAGCAGGACGGTGTCCCCAGCCCGGCCTACGTCCCGGTGGTCGGGCGGATCGCGGCCGGCGGCCCGATCCTGGCCGAGCAGGTGGTGGAGGACGTCTTCCCGCTCCCCCGCCAGCTCGTCGGCGAGGGTGAGCTGTTCCTGCTCAAGGTGGTCGGCGAGTCGATGATCGACGCGGCGATCTGCGACGGCGACTGGGTCGTCGTGCGCCGCCAGCCGGTCGCGGAGAACGGTGAGATCGTCGCCGCCATGCTCGACGGCGAGGCCACCGTCAAGACCTTCAAGCGACGCGACGGCCACATCTGGTTGCTGCCGCACAACCCGGCCTACTCACCGATCGACGGGGACGAGGCCGTCATCCTCGGGCGGGTCGTGAGCGTGCTGCGCAGCCTGTGACGTCCTGACCGACGGCATCCCGCAGGTGCTGGGCACAGCGCGGCACCGTGCCCAGCACGTACGGTCGTCGTGCGCAGGTCGGCGCCACCAGGAGGAGGATGCGATGCCCGGACCGATGCGAGACCCGGGGCCCTCGGCCCATGACGCGATGGTGCGACTGCTGTCGACCCCGTCCGACGGGGGCGACCAACCGGACTACACGCAGTGGTCCGTGCCGCAGCTGCGCCGGCGCGCGGCCGAGCTCGCCGTGCCGGGTCGGGCGAGGATGCGCCGGGCCGAGCTCATCGAGGCCCTGCGCACGCGCTGAGTCACGCCGTCGTCGCCGGTCCCCGAGAGCGCAGCCAGCCGCCGAGGTCGCAGCTGGGCGCCGCGCCCGGCGCTAGTAGCCGAACTGGCGGGCGACGGCCCGCACCGCCACCGCCGAGGCGTGCAGCCCCGCGATCTCGTCGACCGACATCGGGACCCGCACGTGCTCCCCGACCCCGGCCGAGCCGACGATGGTCGGCACCGACAGGCACACGCCGCTGATGCCGTGGTAGTCGTCGAGCAGGGACGACACCGGCTGGATCCGGTGCTCGTCGTTGAGGATCGCCTCGACGATGCGTGACCCGGCCAAGCCGATCGCGTAGTTGGTGGCGCCCTTGCCCTCGATGATGCGGTTCGCCGAGTCGACCACCTCCTGGGCGATCGCGTCACGCACGCCCTGGGTGAGCGGACCGCGACCCTCGATCCCGGTCCAGTCGAGCAGCGGCACCGCACCGATGGTCGCCGAGCTCCACAAGGTGAGCTGGCTGTCGCCGTGCTCACCGGCGACATAGGCGTGCACGTTCTGCACCGCCACACCGGTCTGCTCGGAGATGAGGTAGCGCAGCCGGGAGGAGTCCAGCACCGTGCCGGAGCCGAACAGCTGGTTCGACGGCAGGCCGGAGATCTTGAGCGCCGCGTAGGTCACGACGTCGACCGGATTGGTCACGATGAGGTGCACCGCGGCCGGGGCGACCTCGACGAGCTGCGGCAGCACCTTGCTCACCAGCGAGATCGTGGCCCCAGCGAGGTCCAACCGGGTCTGCCCGGGACGCTGCTTGGCACCCGCGGTGAAGATCACCACGTCGGCATCCGCGACGATCGAGATGTCGTCCGACCCCTGGACCGCTGCCATCGGCATGAACTGGATGCCGTGGGCCAGGTCGAGCGCCTCCGCCTCGGCCTTCGCGCCGTTGATGTCGTAGAGCACCACCGTACGTGCCGAGCCGCGCATGAGCAGCGCGTACGCCATCGTCGCTCCGACCGCACCGGCCCCGACGATGGCGACCTTGGAGGTGCGACGCGGGTGGGAGGCGGTCTCGTTCAGCGCGAGCTCGTCGGACTGCGACATCGGTACCTCTCGGACGGGCCGGACGGGCGGACCCGACGGGCCGCGCCCACACAGGACACGGTGAGGCTAGCCGGGCAGCCCGGACCCGTCGACCGAGGGGACGGACGGCTCGTCGCCCGCCGCGAGCCTGCTCAGCGCATCGATCGCCACCTGCCGGTCGGTGGTGCGCCAGAACGGCGGCATCGAGCGCAGCAGGTACTCCCCGTAGCGGCTGGTCACGAGCCGCGGGTCGAGGACCGCGACCACGCCGCGGTCCTCGGTGGTGCGGATGAGACGCCCCGCGCCCTGGGCCAGCAGCAGCGCGGCGTGCGAGGCCGCCACCGCCATGAACCCGTTGCCGCCCGCCCGGGCCACCGCCTCCGCACGGGCCGACGACACCGGGTCGTCGGGCCGCGGGAACGGGATCCGGTCGATCACGACGAGCCGGCAGGTGCTGCCGGGCACGTCGACGCCCTGCCACAGCGACAAGGTGCCGAACAGGCAGCTCGCCGGTTCGGCGACGAACCGGTCGACCAGCGCCCCGAGCTGGTCGTCGCCCTGGACCAGCACCGGGACGTCGAGCCGTTCGCGCATCGCCGCACCTGCCGCCACCGCCGCCCGCCGCGACGAGAAGAGCCCGAGGGTGCGCCCGCCCGCGGCACGCACGAGCGCCTCGATCTCGTCGAGCTGGGCGTCGGTCGCCGGGTCACGTCCGGGCGCCGGCAGGTGCCGTGCGACGTAGCAGATGCCCTGGCGGGCGTAGTCGAACGGGCTGCCGACGTCGAGGCCGCGCCAGGGCGTCGCCGCCTCCTGACCGGCCCCCGGCGCGAGCCCCACCGCACGGGCCGCGGCGTCGAACGAGCCGCCCAGGGACAGCGTCGCCGAGGTGAGGACGGCGCTGCGCCCGTCGAGCAGCCGGGACCGGATGAGCCCGTTCACCGCGAGCGGCGCCGCGTGCAGCCGGGTCGTCGGCACCCCGCGCGCGTCCTGGCCCCGGGCGCACCACAGCACCGTCTGGGCCAGCTCCTGCGCGTCACCGGACATGGTCTCGGCGACCTCGAACAGCGCGAGCATGGCGGCACCGGCCATCGAGCGACCGCCCTCGGCGACCGCGTCGGCCCCGGCCGCGGTGCCGGTCGACGAGGGCCGCAACGCGCTCACCAGGGCCCTCGCCGCATCCCGGACCACACCGACGGCCTCGCCGAGCGAGTCCGGCAGCGCACCGGTGAAGCGGCCCTCGGGTGTGCCGACGAGCACCTGGGCCAGCTGCTGGCTCGCGGCGTCCAGGTCGGTGGTGGGCACCCCGCCGTGCCGTCGGGCCATCCGCCCGGCGTGCTCGATGGTCGCGATCGACAGCTCGAGGGTCGCCTGGGAGGTCACCCGGTCGGCCAGCTCGTGCGCCTCGTCGACGACGAGCACCTGGTGCTCGGGCAGCACCTGGGGGGCGCCGGTCGCCGCGACCGCGAGCATCGCGTGGTTGGTGACGACGACATCGGCCCGTCGCGACTGCTCCCGGGCCGCCTCGGCGAAGCACTCGGAGATCATCGGGCAGCGTCGGCCGAGGCACTCCAGCGACGTCACCGAGACCTGCCGCCAGGCGCGTTCGCTCACCCCGGGCACCAGCTCGTCGCGGTCCCCCGTCCCGGTGCCGGCCGCCCACTCGCGCAGCCGCAGCACCTGGGCGCCCAGACCGGCGGGGTCGGGCGTCGGCGAGGCCTCCTCGACGTCGAACAACGTGTCGTCCGACGGGTAGCCACCAGCGACCTTGTGCACGCACAGATAGTGCTGCCAGCCCTTGAGCAGCGCCGTCGTCGGTTGCCGGGGCAGGTCGCCGGCGAGCGCCTGGGCGACCAGGGGCAGGTCCCGGCCGATCACCTGGCGCTGCAGCGCCAGGGTCGCCGTGGACACGACGACCCGTTCGTCCTCCCGCACCGCGTGCGCGATCGCTGGCACCAGGTAGGCCAGCGACTTGCCGGTCCCGGTCCCGGCCTGGACGAGCACGTGCTCCCCGGTCCCCAGGGCCCGCGCGACCTCGCGCGCCATGGTGAGCTGGCCGTCGCGGCGGGTCCCGCCGAGCGCCGCGACCGCGCGGTCCAGCAGCCTGTCGACGCCGGCGGTCTCGTCAGGGTCGTCAGGCACCGGGTCAGGGTAGTGCCGCCCGCCGACGGTGCCGGTCAGCCGTGCCGGGCGGCGCCCGACCGGTCCGCAGGCAGTCCGGTCACGTCCGGTCGGTCAGCGAGCCGCCGCGGTCAGGGCGTCGGCCAGGCCCGCGTCCACCCGGGCGCGCAGCGCCGTGCCCTCGGGGCGGTGCTCCTCGTGTTCGATCTCGCCGTGCTCGTGCACCAGGTGCACGAGGTCCCCCCGCTCGTACGGGACGACGACGTCGACGAGCACCCCCGGGCGCGGCAGCCACTGCGCGATGAGCTCGCGGAGCTCCTCGATGCCCTCACCCGTGTGCGCCGACACCGTGATCGCCCCGTGCTCGCGGCTGCGCAGCCGGGTGAGCACCTCCGGGTCGGCGAGGTCCGCCTTGTTGAGCACGACGAGCTCGGGCACGTCCAGCGCACCCGGGATCTCGGCCAGCACCTCGCGCACCGCGGCCAGCTGACCGAACGGGTCCGGGTGGGCCGCGTCGACCACGTGCAGCACGAGGTCGGCGTCGGCGACCTCCTCCAGCGTCGACCGGAACGCCTCGACCAGCTGGTGCGGCAGCGCCCGGACGAAGCCGACGGTGTCGGTGAGGGTGTACACCCGTCCGTCGGACGTGAGCGCCCGGCGCACGGTGGGGTCCAGGGTCGCGAACAGCGCGTTCTCCACCAGGACACCGGCACCGGTGAGCCGGTTGAGCAGGGAGGACTTGCCGGCGTTGGTGTACCCGGCGATCGCCACCGACGGCACCGCACCGCGCACCCGGGACGCCCGCTTCGTCACCCGGGCCGGTGCCATCCCCGCGATCTCACGACGCAGCTTGGCCATCCGGGTGCGGATGCGACGGCGGTCCAGCTCGATCTTGGTCTCACCGGGGCCGCGTGACCCCATGCCCTGGCCGGCGCCGCCGACCTGGCCACCGGCCTGGCGGGACATCGACTCGCCCCAGCCGCGCAGCCGCGGCAGCAGGTACTCCAGCTGGGCCAGCTCGACCTGCGCCTTGCCCTCCTTGGAGCGGGCGTGCTGGGCGAAGATGTCGAGGATGAGCGCCGTGCGGTCGATCACCTTGACCCGCACCACGTCCTCCAGCGCACGGCGTTGCGAGGGCGCCAGCTCACCGTCGACGACCACCGTGTCGGCCCCGACCGCTGCGACCACACCCGCGAGCTCGGCCGCCTTGCCCGAGCCGAGGTAGGTGCTCGGGTCCGGGGTGTGGCGCCGCTGCAGCAGCCCGTCGAGGACCTGGGAGCCGGCGGTCTCCGCGAGGGCCGCCAGCTCGCGCAGCGACACCTCCGCGGCCTCGGGCGCGCCGCCGCTCCACAGGCCGACGAGCACCACCTTCTCCAGCCGCAGGGCCCGGTACTCGACCTCGGTGACGTCCTCCAGCTCGGTGGACAGCCCCGCGACCCGGCGCAGCGAGGTGCGCTCAGCCAGCTCGAGCTGGTCGCCGTCGTAGGAGGTGTGCCCGGCGTCGGTGGACTGCAGCGCGGTGCCCGTGCGGGCCAGCACGCGCGCCACCACGTCGTCGGCGACCTGGGCGGGGGTGCGGTCGGGTGCGGTGCGCTCGGACGCGCCGTGCTCAGGTGGCGTGCGCTCTGGTCCGGTCTCGCTCACGCAGATCCTCTCGGGTGGCTGGTCGGCCTCCAGGGTCCCATGGCCCGCTGCCCACCGGCGAGGCATTTCGCTGCCGGCCGAGCCGGGCCGGTACGGTCCGGGGCGTGGGTGAGCACTACTTCAGCGCCGAGCCGGTCTCGGACGCCCGTCGACGGACCCTGCAGGTCGAGCTCGCCGGGCGCACCGTGCGTGTGCAGACCGCCGGCGGGGTGTTCAGCCCCGACCACGTGGACCTGGGGACCCGGGTGCTGCTCACGCACACCCCGCCGCCGCCGGCCGACGGTGAGCTGCTCGACCTGGGCTGCGGCTGGGGACCGGTGGCCCTCGAGCTCGCGCTGCGCAGCGAGGGACGGGTGTGGGCCGTCGACGTCAACGCCCGTGCGCTCGACCTGGTGGCCGACAACGCCCGTGCGCTCGACCTGACCACGGTGCACCCGGCGCTGCCCGACGACGTCCCGGCCGACCTGACCTTCGACGCGATCTGGTCGAACCCGCCGATCCGGATCGGCAAGGCGGCGCTGCACGAGCTGCTCGGCCGGTGGCTGCCCCGGCTGGCACCCGGCGGCGCGGCGCACCTCGTCGTGAGCAAGAACCTGGGAGCCGACTCGCTCCAGCAGTGGATCGCCGCCGAGCTCGGGCTCCCGGTCGAACGGGTCGCGTCCGCCAAGGGCTTCCGCGTGCTGCGGGTCGACGCCGCGAGCTGAGCCCAGCGACCTGTCGGTCCGACGTCTCGTCAGCCGAGCGCGTCCAGGTCCACCTGCACATCGGCCACGAGCACCGCCGGGCCGGCGAGCTCGGCCGTGCCGTCGGCGGCCAGCCGCACCCGCACCATGCCGCCAGGTACCTGCACCAGCCACGTGGTCGGCGCCGACGGCCCCGCCCAGCTGCGCACCGCCGCGGCGACGGCGACCGCACCCGTGCCGCACGACGAGGTCTCCCCCACCCCCCGCTCGTGCACCCGCATCCGGACCCGCCCGACGGTCTCGCCGTCGACGAGCTGTTCGCCCAGCGGGACCACGAGCTCGACGTTCACCCCGTCGACCGGGGTCGGTCGCACCACCGGCGCGTGCACGAGCTCGGCGCGCGCGAGGGTCGCCTCGTCGGACAGGGCCACGACGGCGTGCGGGTTGCCGACGTCGACCGACAGCGCCGGACGCGGCACGTCGAGCCCGTCCACCCGCACCTGGAGGTCGCCGCCCTCGTCGACGGCGGCCTCGCCCCCCGGCAGGCTGACCATGCCCATGCCCACCGCGTACCACGGCGCGGACGACCCGTCCGGTGCCGGCACCCGACGGACCCGCCGCACCCCGGCCCGGGTACCGAGCGCCAGCTCACCCGTGCCGTCCCACAGACCGAGCCGCTCGCAGAACGCCGCGAGCACCCGCACCCCGTTGCCGCACATCTGGGCCACCGAGCCGTCGGCGTTGCGGTAGTCCATGAACCAGCGCGCCGCCGGCTCACCGGCCTGCAGGTCACGGCCCTCGGGCAGCATCGCGCTGGCCACGAGGCGGATCACCCCGTCGCCGCCGACCCCGCCGCGTCGGTCCGCGAGCCGCGCGACGAGCCCGGCGTCCAGGTCGAGGCGCCCCGCGCGGTCGTCGACCAGCACGAAGTCGTTGTGCGTGCCGTGCCCCTTGACGACCGACAGGCGAGTGGCGGGCTGCGGGGCGGCGGGCCGGGTGGCCTCGGCGGGGCTCGTGGCGCTCACCGGGGCAGCCTACGCGGGCAACACCGAGCCGCGGTCGGCAGGGTTGGATAGGCAGGGCGCGGTCGGCAGGGTGCGACCGGGACCGGGCGGTCAGGGACGGCGGTCAGCCCTGCCGCTCAGGAGCCCAGCGCGCGGCGCACCGGGTCGCTGCCCTCGCGCAAGGTCCCCGCATCGGCCCGGGCCACGAGGTCCAGCGCCCGTTCGACCAGCCGGGGGTCGGCGGCGTCCAGCCAGTGCACCCGGGGGTCACGGCCGAACCACCCCATCTGCTTGCGGGCGAGGCGACGGGTACCGGCCACGGTCGCGACGCGGGCCGCCTGCTCGTCGCACTCACCGGCCAGGTAGGCCAGCACCTGGGCGTACCCGACCGCCCGGGCCGCCGTGCGCGACAGACCGTGCGCCGCCAGCCGCCGCACCTCGTCCACCAGCCCGGACGCCCACATCCGGTCGACCCGCACCTCGATCGCCGCATCGAGCGCGCCGCGGTCCAGGTCGAGCCCGATCTGCACCGCCGGGACCTCGTAGCGGTAGCGCGGCAGCACACCGGTCGAGACCCGTCCGGTGAGGGCGTGCACCTCGAGCGCGCGCACCACCCGCCGGGTGTTGCGTCGGTCGATCGCGGCCGCCGCCACCGGGTCAAGCCGGGTCAGCTCGTCGTGCAGCAGCCCCGGGCCCTCCCGCTCGGCGCGCGCCTCGAGGGCCGCACGCACCAGCGGGTCGGTGCCGGGGAACTCCATCGGGTCCAGCAGCGCGCGCACGTACAGCCCGGAGCCGCCCGCGACCACGGCCCGGCGACCGGCTCCGTCGAGCATCGCCAGCACCTCGCGGCCGGCCTCGCGGAACTGCGCCACCGACGCGTCCCCGTCGGGGTCGAGCACGTCGAGCAGGTGGTGCCGGACCCCGCCGCGCTCGGCGGGCGCCAGCTTGGCGGTGCCGACGTCCATCCCGCGATAGAGCTGCAGGGCGTCGGCGTTGACGACCTCGCCGCCCAGCGCACGGGCCAGGGCGACGGCCAGGTCGGACTTGCCGGTGGCCGTCGGCCCCACGACGGCGACGACGATGCTCACCGGCCCGACGGTACCGGCCCGCGCATCCGGTCGGGGCGCCCGCTCAGCGCAGCAGGGCGCGTGCGGCCTGCTGCGCCTCGTCCCCCCGACCGGCAGCACGCAGCACGGCGACGAGGTCGTCGACCGCACCGGCGCGCGCCGGGCCGGCCCCGACGAGCTGCCCCCCGGCGCGCTGCAGGCGCGCGACAGCCTCGGTGGTGCGTCCCAGGTCACGCAGCAGCCGCCCGGCCAGCCACGAGGCCTGCCCCGCGTCCACCGGGGCGCCCAGCTCCTCGAACTCCTCGGCCGCCGTCTCGGCCTGCTGCACCGCCTCCTGGGTGCGGCCGGCCGAGGCGAGCAGCCGGGCGCAGGTGTCCGCCACGTCCGCCGCCTCCCGCCGGCGAGCCTGCGCCACCGGCTCGGGAGCGGGTCCGGCGAGCTCGAAGCGCAGGCTCGACAGGCGCTCCAGCACGAGGTCCCCGGCCCCGGCGACCTCGGCCGTCGCCGCCCAAGCTCGCAGCACGGCACCGCGCAGCTCCGCCACGACGCCGCCGGCCTCCAGCAGGGCGACCGCACGCCCGTAGGCGCGGTGCGCGCCTTCGTGGTCCTCGAGGACCTGGGCGCAGCGCGCCGCCTCGGCGCACGCGAACCCCGCATCGGCCAGCAGGCCCTGGTCGACGAGCAGATCGGCGGCCTGCGCGTACCAGGGAGCGGCCTGGGCCAGCTGCCCGGCATCGGCGGCGCGCTCGGCCCGGTCCAGGAGCTCCTCGACGCTCGTCGCCACCGCCGGGTGCCCCGGGTCGGGCTCGTGCGGCGCGACGGAGGACCCGGGTCGCCCGTCACCCGTGGCCGGGCCACCCGCGACCGGCAGCACCCCGAGGTCCAGCGGGCGCACCGCGAGCGCCCACGCCTCGTCCACCCAACGGCTCGTCGCGTCGTCGCCGTGCCGGAGGTCGAACGCGACGGCGATCTCCTCGGCCTGCACCCGGCACCATGCGGCGAGCGCCTCGAGCGTGCCCGCCTCGACCGCGCTGAGCCGCACCGGCGTCCCCGGGGCGAGCTGCGACAGCGCCTCGGCCGCGCCCCCGACCTGGGTGAGCACGCCCAGGTGCTCCAGCGCCGTCACCGACGAACCGTCCAGCAGCCGTTGGTCCCGCTCGATCCGGCGCACCGCAGGCGCGAGGGCACCCGCCCGCGCCAGGAACTGCAGCACCCGGCCCCGCACCGAGCGCAGGTCCACCTCGGCCCGGTCGAGCTGGGCCAGCGAGCGCCGGTGCGCCGTGACCGCCTCACCGTCGCGACCGAGGTCGAGGTAGGCCAGCGCGAGCCGCGACAGCATGTCGGCCGGTTCGCTCAGGCAGGTGGCCCCCGAGTCGACCGCCGCCTCCATGATCCGGACGGCTTCCTCGGTGCGGCCGACCGCCAGCAGATGGGCCGCCCGGTCGCCCGGGTCGCAGACCTGGCACTGGGAGTACTCGTCGCGCGGGGTGGCCACCCAGGTCTCGAACACCTGCTCGGCGTCGGGTGCGCACCGCACGTCCGCCCACCGCGAGCGCACGTACTCGACGGCGTCCATCCCCGCCCCGGCGGTCGCGAACCGGCGGCGCATGTCCTCGATGAGCGCGTCCACCCGGGCGGTCGGCACCTGCGGGGTCTGCACCAGGTCGACGAGCAGCCACTTGAACGACCACAGGAGCATCCGCCAGTCGCCCTCGTCGAGGCGGTCGGGGTGCTCGTCGGCCAGCCGGAGCACCTGGGTGAACGGCACCAGCGCCTTCATCGGCTCACCGGCGTGGTGGTAGGACTCCAGCAGGACGAGTGAGGCGAACGCCTCGCACACCGCCGGTCCCTGCGCCTGCACCTCGGCGTGCACCCGTTCGGCGGCCAGCGTGCGGGACAGCCCGTACGGCAGCCGTCGGACAGCGATGAGCTCGGAGTCGACACTCGCCCGGTCACGCACCGGCGCCTCCTTCCGTCCCGGCGACCAGCAGGGTGGCCAGCGCCTGGGTGAGCAGCGTGGACTCGTGCGCCCGGAGCGACTCCCCGGCGAGCAGCACCGCGCACGTGTAGAGAGCCTCGACCCCGGCCTCCTGCACCCGACCGCCCGGGGCACCCAGCAGGGCCAGCACGGCCTCGTTCGCGCAGTTGAGCACGAGCGCGCGCGGCATGGGGGCAGGTGCGGCGACGTCGCCGAGCGCCTGGCTCCACACGTCGTCGGCCGACTGCTCGAGCTCGCGACGGGCCTGCTCGTGCCGCCCGTCGCGGTCGGTGAGCAGCAGCGCCGGCAGCGACGGCGGTTCGAAGGTGCGCAGCAGCACCTCGCAGCCGTGGTCCGCGAGCACGTCAGACACCTGCACGCGCACAGGTTCGAGCTGCAGGGCCCGGTCCAGGTCGAGCTCGTCGAGCACGGCCTGCACATCGGCGGCCACCAACGGGCGCACCCGCCACTGCGGGCGACGGGCCGCCAGCCGGGCCAGCAGCTCCTCGTCGTAGACGTACCCGGCGTTCACCACCGCCAGTCCCTGCGCCCTGGCCACCGGCGCGACCCGGCGGAACTCCTCGACCGTCGTCGTGTGCAGCACCGCACCGTGCTCGGCCTGCACCTGGGCGAGCGTGCGCAGCCCGTCGGTGGTCTCGAACGGCAGCACGTCGACGACGAGGTCGAGCACCTCGTCGTCGACCCGGGCCAGCGCCCGCAGCGCGAGGTGGTGCACCTGGAGGAACCGGCGGGCCGTCGCCCCGTCACCGGACAGCGTGCGCAGCACCCAGGCACGCACCTGGTCGGCGAGCGCGTCGCGGACCGCCAGCAGCACGTCGTCGTCGTAGAGCGCCTCGCGCGAGGCCGTCGGACGCAGGCCGTCCGCATCGAGCACGCACCGCACGAAGAAGGCCCACTCCGGCAGCACCCCGTCGACCCGGGTGCCCAGCAGCATCCGCTTGACGTAGACCCGGTGCGTGCCCGGCCCGGGCGGCGGGGCGGCCGGCAGCACGTAGGCCACCCCGGTGAGGCCGGCCAGCGGGACGGACAGCGCGATGCTCGCGAGCGGCTCGAAGCCGAGGGTGGTCCGGCAGTACGCGGTCAGCTCGTCGGGCTCCGGCGACTGCCACGGCAGCGTCGGCCGGCTGGTCCGCCGCCAGGCCGTGCCGTGCCCCGGCACCTGGACGCGGCACGCGACGTCGTACGGCAGCAGCGCGCCGAACTCCTCGGCCAGGGCCACCACGGTCTCGGGCGCCACCCAGTGCTCGGCGTCCCGGCGCGGACGCAGCACCACGGTGGTGCCGACCGGCGTCGGGTCGTCGGTCTCGGCCAGCTCGTACCGGCCGTCGTCGTGCCCCCGCCAGACGATGGCGCGCGCGTGCGGGTCGGCCGCCGACCGCGAGCGCAGCTCGATCGTGTCGGCCACCATGAACGCCGACAGCAGCCCGATGCCGAACTGCCCGAGGAACTCCGCCCGGCCGACGCCCAGCTCCAGGTCGCGCTTGGAACTGCGGCCGATCGTGGCGAGCACGTCCCGCGCCTCGTCCAGGGTGAGCCCGACACCGGTGTCGGTGACCTCGAGGCGACCGTCGGGCAGCGGGTCGAGCCGCACCTGGTCGGGGGCGTCCGGGTCGAGCCGGCGCCGGGCCGTGATCGCGTCGACGCCGTTCTGCAGCAGCTCGCGCAGGTAGACGCGCGGACCGGAGTACAGGTGCCGGGCGAACAGGTCGACGACGCCGCGCAGGTCGACCGTGAACGACTGGAGCTCGTCGTTCACAGTCCCGGCGACTCCTCGTGGGGGTGGGCGTCGTGGTCATGGCCGTCGTGGTCGCCGTGCTCGGCCTCCTGCTGGGCCCGCCACGCCTCGACCGCCTCCGGGAAGGCCTCGTCCAGCCGCGCGAACAGGCCGAGGGACGCGGTGACCGCGCACGCGAGGTGCGTGTCCAGCTGGGCGTCGGTGACGCCGTGCTCATAGTCGACGGCGTGCTCGGCGTAGACCGCCAGCTCGTCGTCCTCGATGTCGACGTACGCCTTGGGCCACAGCCGCCCCGACGCGGTCTCGTTGAGCACGTCGAGCACCTGGGCACGGTGCTCGACCCCCAGCGGGCGACCCCAGTGCGCGCGCACCTGGAGGATCTCGTCCTGCTCGCCGTAGAACACGAACTCCACGAGGTGGTCGTCCCAGAAGCCGCCCAACCGGGTCTGGTCCGCGGACCACCCGTAGGTGTACTCACGGGCGTCGAGCACGGCGGCGACCCGCTGGGCGGTCAGCGGCGCTGGTCCGGCGGGTGTCGTCACGGTCTTGGGGAAGAAGGCCATCGCGGTCGGTCTCCTCTCGGGTCGGCCCGCGCAGGCTATCGAAGGCAGGGGCCGCGCGACGGCGGTTCGGCTGCCCCGGATGGCAGTCCGTCCCGCGAAAACCGCCCCGGTCCCGTGGGTGGCACCGGGTACCGTTGCTCGCATGTCCTGGCTCACCGATCTCGTCGCCCGGTGGCGCGGACGGGCGCCGGGCGCACGCCGCCTCCCCCGCGCGCAGAACACCCCCGGCCAGGTCTCGCACGACGACGTGACCGCGCTGCTGGCCCGCGAGCTGGGGGTGACCGAACCGGCGAGCGAGCTGCCCGTCCCGCTCGCCCCCGGGCGGATCGCCACCTGGCTGGCCGACAACCAGTTCAGCTACTTCGTCGACTCCGACGGCGACCTCGGCGGGCTGTGGCGAGGGCGCCTGTTCTACTTCTTCCTGTTCGGCGAGCGGCAGGAGATCCTGCAGGTGCGCGGGCAGTGGCACCGCGAGCTCACCATCGAGCGGCTCTCCGAGGTGCTCGAGCTGTGCAACGACTGGAACGCCGACCGGATCTGGCCCAAGGCGTACGCCCGGGTCCGCGACAACGGCCGGGTGCACGTGGTCACCGAGGTCGCCGTGGACTTCGAGCACGGCGCGACCGACGACCAGCTCAGCCAGACGCTCTTCTGCGGGCTGTCCACCGCGACCATGCTCTTCGACGCGCTCGACGAGCAGTACGTCGACCCCGCCGGGACGGCGCCGTGAGCGCGCCGGGCTGGCTGCTGCGGGTGCTCGGCGGGCTGCCCTCGCCGCTCAAGTCGGTCGGCACGCAGGCGCCCACCCCACTCACCGAGGCCCGGGTGTCGGCCTTCCTCAACGCACGCGGCTACCGGTTCACCACCGACGAGGACGGCGACCTCACCGGTACCTGGGACGGGCACCGGTTCTGGTTCCTGCTGCTCGGGGACGACGAGGAGGTGATCCAGGTCCGCGGGCGCTGGTCGCGGTCGCTGCCGCTCGAGCAGCGCGCCGCCGCGATCCTGGCCCTCAACGACTGGAACCGCGAGCGGATCTGGCCCAAGGCCTACCTGCGCGAGGAGGGCGGGTCGCTGGCGGTCTACTCCGAGGTCTCCGCCGACCTCGAGCCCGGGGTCACCGACGCCCAGCTCGACCAGATCCTGGCCTGCGGGCTGGGCACCGGGGTGCAGCTCTTCGCTGGCCTGGACTCCCTGCTGCCGGGCGAGGGCCCCGTGCCCGACGACATCCCGGACAACTGACCGGCGGTCACAGCCCCCCGAGCACCTGGCCGAGCAGGATCTTGGCGATCATCGCCGCCGGGTACACGAGCGCGTAGCCGAGCGCCACCCGCGGGTCGTACGACGTGCGCTCGTTGGCGAAGGCCAGCACGGCCGGCTGCGTCTGCGCACCGGCCAGCACCCCCGACAGCTTCGTGGCGCCGATCGCGAACACCCGCCGCATCACCAACGACAGCCCGACCGCGGTCACGCCCGTCACCGCCAGCCCCAGCAGGAGCACCCGCAGCCAGGCGCCGCTGGTGAACGCCAACCCGATCATCGCGCCGGCCCGTGACCCGGCCTGTGCCAGGAACAGCAGGATGCCCAGGTCACCCAGCGTCTGGGCGGCGGTGTACGGCATCGCGGTGACGAGCGGCCCGATCCGGCCCAGCCGCCCCAGCACGAGCCCGACGAGCAGCGTCCCGGCCGCCGACCCGATCGAGAACACCCGCCCGGGCACCGGGAACGCGATGGCCCCCACGAGGATCCCGGCCACCATGCCCAGCCCCAGCAGCACCGGCGTGATGTCGGAGAGCCCCCGCGAGGAGTCCCCGAGGAACCGCGTGACCTCCTTCATCCGGCCCTTGGGCGCCACCACCCGGAGCCGGTCGCCGAGCTGCAGCAGCACGTCGTCGCTGGCCACGGAGTCGACGTCGCCGCGACGCACCCGGGAGACCGTCGCCCCGAAGCGGTGGGCCAGAGCCAGCTCGCCGATCGTGCGCCCGGCCACCCGCGGCTCGGAGACCGTGATCCGTCGCATGTCCACGTCGTGCCGGTCGGCGTCCAGCCGGTGCGACGAGGTGTGCCCCAGCTCGGCCGTCACCTGCTCGACCTGGGCGACCGGTCCCACGAGGGTCACCAGGTCGTCGCGGCGCAACGCGTCGTCCTCGTCGATCGTCTCGATCGGGTTCTGCTCGCCGTGCCGTACCCGGGTGAACTGGATGCGCCCGCCGTGCAGCTCCTCCAGCGCACGGATGCTGGGCTCCGAGGTCGTCTCGACCCGGACGGTGCGCGTGACGAGCTCCGGCGGCGTGTCGGTGTCGGTGGCCCGGTGCCGCAGGCCCAGGGCCACCGCCGCGAGCATGCCGAGCACCCCGCCGAGATACGTGACTGCGTACGCCACCGTCGGGGCGTCCGAGCCGGCCGCCTCACGTGCGGCGGCCAGCGCCGGGGTGTTGGTCACGGCACCCGCGAACGCCCCGGCGACCGTCGGGGCGTCGAGACCGAGCAGCCGGCCCAGCCCGACGGCCACTAGTGCTGCGAGCACGAGGACGGCGACCATCGCCACGTTGGGCCCGAGGTTGCGTCGCAGCGAGGCGAAGAACGTGGCACCCGAGACCACGCCCACCGTGAAGGTGAAGAGCGTGAGGCCGAGGGTGCCGATCGTCTCGGGCACTGCCAGCTCGATCCCGCGGGTGCTGGCGAACGCACCCAGCGCGATGGCCAGGAACAGCACGGCAGCGGCCCCGAGCCCGACGCCGTGCACCTTGACCCGGCCGAGCAGCGACCCGAGCCCCACCAGGACAAACAGGAGCAGGATCGGCTGAGCGGCGAGGAAGTGCAGCACTGCATCCACGGAAGGCTCCTGGCGTCGGTGAGAGGGCCGTACCTCCATGCAATCGGCACCTGTGCCACCGGACCTGGCCCTTTGGCCCCACCTCGGCCCACAGACCAGCAGCTGGTCCGCCCGCCGACGGCCGATCCGGGCCGTCGGTCCCGGACCAGGGACCGGACGTCAGCCTCGCAGCAGCGGCAGGCCGAGCGCGACCGGACCCGCGGACGGCTCCGGGTGCGTGTGCTCGGCGGTGCCGCGCGCGGCCCACGCGTCGCCGGCGCGGGTGCGCCGTACCTCGAACGTGCCGCCGTCGAGCGCGGAGTCGGCCACCAGGTGGTGCGGGGCGGCGTGGGTGACGGCGACCCGCACCAGGTCGCCCGGACGCGGCAGCTGCTCGGCGGTCGCCGACGGCGGCACGGCCAGGTGCACGAGCCGGTTGTCGGCGGCCCGTCCCGACAGCCGCGCCGTCGCCCGGTCCTTGCGCCCCTCACCGCTGGCGACGAGCACGTCGACCACCCGGCCGACCTGACCCTCGTTCTCGGCCAGGGCGATCTGCTCGGTGAGCGCCGTGAGCCGCTCGTACCGCTCCTGCACGACCTGCGGCGGGACCTGGTCCGGCAGGTCGGCGGCGGGGGTGCCGGGCCGCGGCGAGTACTGGAAGGTGAACGCCGAGGAGAAGCGGGACGCCGCCACCACGTCGAGCGTCGCCTGGAAGTCCGCCTCGGTCTCACCCGGGAAGCCGACGATGATGTCGGTCGTGATGGCCGCGTCCGGGATCGCGGCCCGCACCCGGTCGAGGATGCCGAGGAACCGGGCGGCCCGGTAGGACCGGCGCATCGCCCGCAGCACCACGTCCGACCCGGACTGCAACGGCATGTGCAGCGACGGCATCACGGTCGTCGTCTGCGCCATCGCCTCGATGACGTCGTCGGTGAACGCCGCCGGGTGCGGGGAGGTGAACCGCACCCGCTCGAGGCCGTCGACCGCACCGACGGCCCGCAGCAGCGAGGCGAAGGCGCCGCGGTCCCCGAAGGACGCACCGTAGGAGTTGACGTTCTGCCCGAGCAGGGTGACCTCGATCGCCCCGTCGGCGACGAGCGCCTCGACCTCGGCGAGCACGTCGCCCGGACGCCGGTCGCGCTCCTTGCCGCGCAGGTGCGGCACGATGCAGAAGGTGCAGGTGTTGTTGCAGCCCACCGAGATCGACACCCAGCCCGCGTAGACCTGCTCGCGGTGGGTCGGCAGCGTCGAGGGGAAGACCTGCAACGACTCGGCGATCTCCACCTGGGCGGCCTCGTTGTGGGCGGCCCGGTCGAGCAGCACCGGCAGCACGTCGATGTTGTGGGTGCCGAACACGACGTCGACCCACGGCGCACGCCGCACGATCGCGTCCCGGTCCTTCTGCGCGAGGCAGCCGCCGACGGCGATCTGCATCCCGGGGCGCTCACGCTTGGCCTTGGCGAGCAGGCCGAGCGTGCCGTAGAGCCGGTCGGCGGCGTTCTCGCGCACGGCGCAGGTGTTGAGGACGACGACGTCGGCCTCCCCCTGGGCCGGACGCAGACCGGCCTGCTCGAGCAGACCTGCCATCCGCTCGGAGTCGTGCGCGTTCATCTGGCAGCCCAGGGTCCGCACCTGGTAGGTGCGCGCAGGCAGGGTCGTGGACATCACCGGACAGGGTACGTGCCGCACCGGCGAGCTCCCACGCGGCGACGGGTACACGGACCCGGGCGGGTCAGGCGGTGGTGGCGCTCGCCCGCAGCTCGCGCACCACGGTGACCCGGATCTCACCGGGGACGTCCGCCTCGGACTCGATGAGCCGGGCGAGCCGGTCGGCCAGTGCGGGCAGCTCGGTGTCCGCCACCTGGTCGGGTTCCACCACGACACGGACCTCGCGTCCGGCGGCCATCGCGAGCACCCGCCGCACCCCCTCGACGGCGCCGACGAGGGCCTCGAGCCGCTCCATCCGCTCCGCGAACTGGTCGACGTTCTCCCGCCGGGCGCCGGGGCGGGCGGCCGAGATCGCGTCGGCGACCTGGACGAGCACCGCCTCGACGGTCGTCGGCGGGACCTCGTCGTGGTGCGCGGCGACCGCCTCGACGACCGCGGCGACCTCACCGTGCCGACGGAGCAGGTCCGCACCGGCCCGCGCGTGCGAACCGCCCTGCAGCGGCGTGAGCGCCTTGCCGATGTCGTGCAGGAAGCAGCCGCGCCGGGTGATCTCGACGTCGGCGCCCACCTCGGCAGCGATCGCGGCCCCGATGAGCGCGGTCTCGACGAGGTGCTCGAGCACGTTCTGGCCCGAGGAGGTGCGCAGCCGCAGCCGGCCGATCGTCGGCGCGAGCTCGGGGGCGAGCACGCCGATGCCCGCACGCTCGATCGCGTCGTGCCCGGCCTGCTCGTCGCGGTCGGCCACCTCGGCGACGGCCGCGGCGTAGGCGGCCTCGATCCGCTGGGGATTGATCCGGCCGTCCGCCATGAGAGCGGTGAGGGTCGCGACCGCGACCTCCCGACGCTCGGCGTCGAAGGACGACAGCACGACGGTGTCGGGCGTCTCGTCGACCAGGACGTTGACACCGGTGAGCGCCTCGAAGGAGCGGATGTTGCGCCCCTCCTTGCCGATGATCCGGCCCTTCATCTCGTCCGAGGGCAGTGGGAGCTGCGTCACCGAGGACTGGGCGCTGGTCGCCACGGCCAGCCGCTGCACGCTCGTGGTGAGCACGCGCAACGCCTTCGCCTCGGCGGCCCGCTGCGCCTGCGCCTGCGCGCGACGGACCTTGGCCGCCGCGGCGTGCTCGGCCTGGGCGACCAGACGGCTGGTGAGCTCCTCGCGCGCCTGGTCCGCCGTCAGCCCGGCCGCACGCTCGAGCTCGGTCATCGCCTGATCCTGGGCGGCCGCGAGCCGTTGGGCGGCCACCCGTTCGGCGTCCGCGACGGTCCTGGCGGCGGCGC
>NZ_VWSD01000179.1 GCF_009829685.1 Cellulomonas citrea | reverse complement strand
CCGCGCCCGTCGGGGCCTGCGCGGCAGCCGGCTCCACGACCGCGGCGGCCGTGACCTCGTCCGCCACGGGCATGCTGCGTGAGGAGACCGTCCGCCGTGCGCCCGGGCCGGCCTTGGGGCGCGGCGGGATCGAGGGCGGATGTGGTCCCGTCATGCATCCTCCGTCGCCGGCGCGGTCACGTCGGCCTCGGGCTCCGCGTCCGTCTGCGGCGCGTCGTCGTCCGGCGTGCTGGTGCCGTCCACCGTAGCGGCATCGCCTGGCAGGCGTCGCTCACCGTTGCGGGCGACCGCGATGATCCGGTCCCCGTTGTCGGGCTTGGCGAAGATGACGCCCTGCGTCGTGCGACCCGTCGCATGCACCTCGGCGGTCGCCGAGCGCACGATCTTGCCGCGCTCCATGATGACGAGCACCTCGTCCTCGGTCTCCACGACGAGCGCGCCGACCAGGTCACCGTTGGCCTCGGGCAGGTTGGCCACCCGGATGCCCAGACCACCGCGGCCCTGCTGGCGGTAGTTCTCGACGGTGAGCGCGGTGCGCTTGGCGATGCCGCCCTCGGTCACCGTGAAGAGGTAGGCGTCCTCGCGCACGACGTCCATCGCGAGCAGCTCGTCCTCGCCGCGGAACCGCATGCCGGTGACACCCGAGGTCGCCCGGCCCATCGGCCGCAGCATGTCGTCCGACGCGGTGAACCGCACGGACTGACCCTTGCGGGAGACCAGGATGAGGTCCTGGTCGGAGTCGACGAGCCGCGCCGCGACGAGCTCGTCGGGCCGGCCCTCCTCGTCCTCGCGCAGGTTGACGGCGATGACGCCGCCGGACCGGTTCGAGTCGTACTCGGTGAGCCGGGTCTTCTTCACCAGACCGCGCTTGGTGGCCAGGACCAGGTACTCCGCCTGCTCGTAGTCGCGCAGGTCGAGCACCTGGGCGATGGTCTCGCCCGGCTGGAACGCCAGCAGGTTCGCGACGTGCTGACCCTTGGCGTCCCGACCGCCCTCGGGCAGCTCGTAGGCCTTGGCCCGGTAGACCCGGCCCAGGTTGGTGAAGAACAGCAGCCAGTGGTGCGTCGTGGTGACGAAGAACTGGTCGACGATGTCGTCCTCGCGCAGCTGGGCGCCGCGCACACCCTTGCCGCCGCGGCGCTGGGCCCGGTAGTTGTCCGACCGGGTGCGCTTGGCGTAGCCGCCGCGGGTGATCGTGACGACGACCTCCTCCTCGGCGATGAGGTCCTCCATGGAGACCTCGCCGTCGAAGGGCAGGATCCGGGTGCGCCGGTCGTCGCCGTACTTGGCGACGACGGCCGCGAGCTCGTCGGAGACGATCGTGCGCTGCCGGGCGTCGTCCGCCAGGATCGCGCGGTACTCGGTGATCGCGGCCTCGAGCTCGGCGTGCTTGTCGAGGATCGACTGGCGCTCCAGGGCGGCGAGCTGGCGCAGCTGCATCCGCAGGATCGCGGTCGCCTGCTCGTCGTCGATCTCGAGCAGGTCCTTGAGGCCCTCGCGTGCGGCCTCGGCGCTGGCCGACGCGCGGATGAGCGCGATGACGGCGTCCATCTGGTCGAGCGCCTTGAGGTACCCGCGGTAGATGTGGATGTCGCGCTCGGCCTGACGCAGCCGGTAGCTGGTGCGCCGGCGGATGACGTCGATCTGGTGCGCGGTCCAGTGCCGGACGAACGCGTCGATGCTCAACGTGCGCGGCACGCCGTCGACGAGGGCGAGCATGTTCGCCCCGAACGTGTCCTGCAGCTGGGTGTGCTTGTACAGGTTGTTGAGCACGACCTTGGCGACGGCGTCGCGCTTGAGCACGATGACCAGGCGCTGCCCGGTGCGGCCCGAGGTCTCGTCGCGGATGTCGGCGATGCCGGTGACCCGGTTGTCCTTGACCAGCTCGGCGATCTTGCTGGCCAGCGAGTCGGGGTTGACCTGGTACGGCAGCTCGGAGACGACGAGGCAGATGCGGCCGTGGATCTCCTCGACCTCGACGACGGCGCGCATCGTGATCGAGCCGCGGCCCGTGCGGTAGGCGTCCTCGATGCCCTGCCGGCCGAGGATCGTCGCGGCCGTCGGGAAGTCCGGCCCCTTGATCCGCTCCATGAGCGCCTCGAGCAGCTCCTCCTTCGAGGCGTCGGGGTGGTCGAGGTGCCACTGCACACCCGCGGCGACCTCGCGCAGGTTGTGCGGCGGGATGTTCGTGGCCATCCCGACGGCGATCCCGGCCGAGCCGTTGACCAGCAGGTTCGGGAAGCGGCTGGGCAGGACGACGGGCTCCTGGATGTGCCCGTCGTAGTTGTCCTGGAAGTCGACGGAGTCCTCGTCGATGTCGCGGACCATCTCCATGGCCAGCGGTGCCATCTTGCACTCGGTGTACCGCGGGGCGGCGGCCGGGTCGTCGCCGGGGGAGCCGAAGTTCCCCTGGCCGGCGACCAGCGGGTAGCGCATCGACCAGTCCTGCACGAGGCGGACGAGGGCGTCGTAGATCGCCGAGTCGCCGTGCGGGTGGTACTTGCCCATGACGTCGCCGACGACGCGGCTGCACTTGGAGAACTGCCGGTCGGGCCGGTAGCCGCCGTCGTACATGGCGTAGAGCACGCGGCGGTGCACCGGCTTGAGGCCGTCGCGCACATCGGGCAGCGCGCGCCCGACGATCACCGCCATCGCGTAGTCGAGGTACGACCGCTGCATCTCCAGCTGCAGGTCGACCTGGTCGATCCGGCCGTGCTCGATCTCGCCCGGGGTCTCGCTCATGGGGTCTGCCGTCGTCCTTCGTCAGGGGAGCCGGGTCGGTGCCCGGCGGGGCGCGGTGGGTGCACCGCTAGATGTCGAGGAAGCGCACGTCCTTGGCGTTGCGCTGGATGAACGAGCGACGCGACTCCACGTCGTCGCCCATGAGGACCGAGAAGATCTCGTCCGCGGCGGCCGCCTCGTCCAGGGTGACCTGCAGCAGGGTGCGGTGCTCGGGAGCCATCGTGGTCTCCCACAGCTCGGAGTAGTCCATCTCGCCGAGACCCTTGTAGCGCTGGATCGCGCCGTCCTTCGGCAGCCGCTTGCCGGCGGCCTGACCGGCGGCCACGACGACGTCGCGCTCACGGTCGGAGTAGACGTAGTCGTGAGCCGAGTTGGACCACTTGATCCGGTACAGCGGCGGCTGGGCCATGTAGACGTAGCCACCGGTGATGAGCTCGGGCATGTACCGGAACAGCAGCGTGAGCAGCAGGGTCCGGATGTGCTGGCCGTCGACGTCGGCGTCGGCCATGAGCACGATCTTGTGGTACCGCAGCTTGGTGACGTCGAAGTCCTCGCCGATCCCGGTGCCGAACGCGGTGATGAGGGCCTGGACCTCGTTGTTGCCCAGCGCCCGGTCCAGCCGGGCCCGCTCGACGTTGAGGATCTTGCCGCGGATCGGCAGGATCGCCTGGGTCCGCGGGTTGCGGCCGCGCACCGCCGAACCACCGGCGGAGTCACCCTCGACGATGAAGACCTCGCACTCGGCGGGGTTGTTCGACTGGCAGTCCTTGAGCTTGCCGGGCATGCCGCTGGACTCGAGCAGCCCCTTGCGCCGCGCACCCTCGCGGGCCTTGCGCGCTGCCATCCGGGCCACGGCCGACTGGATGGACTTGCGGATGATGTCGCGCGCCTCGGTCGGGTGCGCGTCGAGCCAGTCGCCGAACCTGTCGTTGACGACCTTCTGCACGAACGTCTTGGCCTCGGTGTTGCCGAGCTTGGTCTTGGTCTGGCCCTCGAACTGCGGCTCGCCGAGCTTGATCGACACGACGGCGGTGAGGCCTTCGCGGATGTCGTCGCCGGTGAGGTTCTCGTCCTTCTCCTTGAGCAGGCCCTTGTCCCGCGCGTACCGGTTGACCAGGGAGGTCATGGCCGCGCGGAAGCCCTCCTCGTGGGTGCCGCCCTCGGTGGTCGAGATCGTGTTGGCGTAGGTGTGCACCGACTCGGAGTAGGAGCCGGTCCACTGCATCGCGATCTCGACGCTGATCCGGCGCTCGGTGTCCTCGGCCTCGATGTCGATGACGTCGGGGTGCACGACCTCGTACTTCTTGGTCGTGTTGATGTGCTTGACGTAGTCGGTGAGCCCGCCGTCGTACCGGTAGCTCACGGTGCGCGGCTTGGCAGGCGAGTCGGCGGCGACCTCGTCCTCGGTGCCGGTGTGCTCGGGGCGCTCGTCGGTGAGGGTGAGCCGCAGCCCCTTGTTGAGGAACGCCATCTGCTGGAACCGCGAGCGCAGCGTCTCGAAGTCGTAGGTGGTGGTCTCGAAGATGTCGCCGTCGGCCCAGAAGCTCACCGTCGTGCCGGTCTCGTCGGTCGGCTCGTCCTGGGACAGCGGGGCGACCGGCACGCCGTACCGGTAGGCCTGCCGCCAGACGTGCCCGTCGACGCGGACCTCGACCTCGACCCGGGTCGACAGGGCGTTGACCACCGAGACGCCGACACCGTGCAGACCGCCGGAGACCGCGTAGCCGCCGCCGCCGAACTTGCCGCCGGCGTGCAGGACCGTGAGGACGACCTCGACGGCCGGCTTGCCCTCGGACTTCACGATGCCGACCGGGATCCCTCGGCCGTCGTCGCGCACCCGGACCCCGCCGTCGGCCAGCAGGGTGACCTGGATGTCGGTGGCGTACCCGGCGAGGGCCTCGTCGACGGAGTTGTCGACCACCTCGTAGACCAGGTGGTGCAGACCCCGCTCACCGGTCGAGCCGATGTACATGCCGGGCCGCTTGCGGACCGCCTCGAGACCCTCGAGGACGGTGATCGCGCTGGCGTCGTAGTCGGTGCCGGGGTGCGTCGCGTCGGGCTCGTCTGCGGTCGTGCGGTCGTCTGCCACGGGCGGCGGTACTCCTTGAGCTCTCACACGGGGCGGAGCGCGCCTGCCGAGAACTCGGAGGGCGGATCACTCCACGACGCTGGCGTTCGTGGTTCCAGACCGGCGCGGACGCGCCGAGAACGCTATGTCCAGTGTAGCCGCAGGACCTCCCAGATCCCGGCACCGCGGGCGGGTGTGCACGGTCGGCAGGTGGGCCGAGGCGGCGGAGCGACCGCCGGTCAGCCCCAGGTGTCGCGCGGGCCGCGCCCCGGCACCCGGCGCCGACCCCGGCCGAACCCCGGACCGGACGGCCCGAGCACGGTCACCTCGACGACGACCCCCTCACCGAGCTCCTCGGCGAGGCGCGCGAGCAGGGCCGACGTCATCAGCCGCAGGTTCGTCGCCCACGCTGTCGAGGACGCGCGCACGGTGAGCACACCGGCGTCGAGCCCGACGTACTCGCAGTGCTCGGCGACCTGGGGCCCGACCACCTGCGGCCACCGGGCGGCCAGGCCGCCGGCGACGAGCTCGTGCCCCCAGCCCAAGTCCGCGGCGAGCCGACGGGCGGAC
>NZ_VWSD01000178.1 GCF_009829685.1 Cellulomonas citrea | reverse complement strand
ACGCGCGGGGCTGGCGCGGGGTCTGCCCCGCGCCGCAGCCGCGCCCGCGCGGGGCCCGCCCGCCCGCCGTCGGCCGCTGGGCCGAACGGGCGCCCCTGCGAGCGGGCTGGGCCGTAGGTCACCGCGCCGGATGGGGCGGGCTGCCTAGCGTGGAGGACGACAGCAACGTCGCTCTCACCCGGGGGACCGTCAGGTGAACCCACATCAGGACCAGCACCCCATCCCGTCGCGCCCCTTCGGGTACCCCTGGCACCCGAGGCCGGACCGGCCCCCGCTGCACGCGGTCGCCGCACTGTCCGCACTCGCGGCGCTGCTCAGCCTCACCGGCTGCGCGGCCTCGGGGGAGGGCTCGGCCGGCAAGGGCTCGTCCGGCGGTGAGGTGAGCCTCGTGCTGCCGGACCTGTCCGCGGTCACCGTCGCCGGCGGTGTCACCGGCCGGGTGCTGCTGCTGTGCGGCCTCGTCGTCTGCCTGCTCGGCCTGGGGTTCGGCGTGCAGGTGTTCGTCCAGCTGCGCCGGCTGCCCGTGCACCGTTCGATGCGCGAGGTCTCCGAGCTCATCTACGCCACGTGCAAGCAGTACCTGCTGCGCCAGGGACGGTTCCTGCTCACGTTGTGGGTGTTCATCGGCGCGGTCATCGTCGTCTACTACCGGGTGCTCGTCGGGCTGCCGTGGGGGCGGGTGGCCGTCATCATGGCGTTCTCGCTGCTCGGCATGGGTGGGTCGTACGCCGTGGCCTGGTTCGGCATCCGGGTCAACACGTTCGCCAACTCCCGCACGGCGTTCGCAGCCCTGGGCGGCAAGCCGCTGCCGGTGCACCGCATCCCGATGCGCTCGGGCATGTCGATCGGCATGGTGCTCATCAGCCTCGAGCTGTTCATGATGCTCACCATCCTGCTGTTCCTGCCCGCCGACCTGGCCGGGGCCTGCTTCATCGGCTTCGCCATCGGGGAGTCGCTGGGGGCGGCCGCGCTGCGCATCGCCGGCGGGATCTTCACCAAGATCGCCGACATCGGCTCCGACCTCATGAAGATCGTGTTCAAGATCAAGGAGGACGACCCGCGCAACCCCGGCGTCATCGCCGACTGCACGGGTGACAACGCGGGCGACTCGGTGGGCCCGTCCGCCGACGGCTTCGAGACCTACGGCGTCACCGGCGTCGCGCTCATCACCTTCCTGCTGCTGGGCGTGCCCGACCCGGTGGTGCAGGCCACGCTGCTCATCTGGATCTTCGCGGTGCGCGCCGTCATGCTCGTCGCCTCGGCCGCGTCCTACCTGGTCAACGACGCGCTGGTGCGACGTCGCTACGCCGGCGCCGCCCGGATGAACTTCGAGACGCCGCTCACCCAGCTCGTCTGGCTGACCTCGGTGACCTCGATCGTGCTCACCTACGCCACGAGCGCCTGGGTGCTCGGCGGCCTCGGCGGGGACGGGGCCGGTCTGTGGTGGAAGCTCGCGACCATCGTGTCCTGCGGCACCCTGGCCGGCGCGCTCATCCCCGAGCTGGTCAAGGTGTTCACCTCGACCTCGTCGAAGCACGTGCGTGAGGTGGTCAAGTCCAGCCGGGCCGGCGGTCCGTCGCTCAACATCCTGTCCGGGCTGGTCGCGGGCAACTTCTCGGCCTACTGGCTGGGCATGACGATCGTCGCGCTCATGGGCGGTGCGTACCTGGTGAGCACCCTCGGCATGGGTGCGGTGATGACCGCCCCGGCGGTGTTCGCGTTCGGCCTGGTCGCGTTCGGGTTCCTCGGGATGGGGCCGGTGACCATCGCCGTCGACTCCTACGGCCCGGTCACCGACAACGCGCAGAGCGTCTACGAGTTGTCGCTCATCGAGGACGAGCCGGACATCGACACCCGGCTGCGCGAGGACTTCGGCATCGAACCGGCCTGGACCGCCGCCAAGCTCATGCTCGAGGAGAACGACGGCGCCGGGAACACCTTCAAGGCCACCGCCAAGCCGGTGCTCATCGGCACGGCCGTCGTCGGGGCCACCACGATGATCTTCTCGATCATCATGGCGCTCACCGACGGGCTCACCACCGATGTGCAGAACCTGTCGCTGCTGCACCCGCCGTTCCTGCTCGGCCTGGTCACCGGCGGGGCGATGATCTACTGGTTCACCGGCGCCTCGATCCAGGCCGTCACCACCGGCGCCTACCGCGCGGTGGAGTACATCAAGGAGCACATCGAGCTCGACGACGGGGCGACCCGCGCCAGCGAGGCGGACTCGCGCAAGGTCGTCGACATCTGCACGCAGTACGCCCAGCAGGGCATGCTCACGATGTTCCTCGCGGTGTTCTTCGCGACCCTGGCATTCGCGTTCGTCGAGCCGTACTTCTTCATCGGCTACCTCATCTCGATCGCGGTCTTCGGGCTCTACCAGGCGATCTTCATGGCCAACGCCGGTGGCGCCTGGGACAACGCCAAGAAGGTGGTCGAGGTCGACCTGCACGCCAAGGGCACGGCGCTGCACGACGCGACGATCGTCGGCGACACCGTGGGCGACCCATACAAGGACACCTCGTCGGTGGCCCTCAACCCGGTCATCAAGTTCACGACGCTGTTCGGCCTGCTCGCCGTCGAGCTGGCGGTCAGCCTGTCCGACGACGGGTACGGCACGGTCGTGGCGGTGCTGGCCGCGGTGTTCTTCGCCGTGTCGGTGTTCTTCGTGCACCGCTCCTTCTACGGGATGCGGATCCGCTCGGCCGTCGGTGACGACGGCATCCCGGCCGAACCCGCCGAACCCGACGACGGCGGGGCCGCGGGCGTCCGGCGGGGGCTGCCGCAGCCGGTCGCGTCGGTGGTGCCGGAACCGGCACGGCCGGACGGCGGGTCGACGGTGGCCGCAGCACCCGTCGGTCCGCCCGCCCCTCCTGGTGCCGCGGACGCCGCGGGCGACCCGGACGCCCTCGCACAGGCGGGTGACCTGCGATGAGGCGGCTGGCGGTCAAGTGGGACGGCGCCCGGGTCGACGCCGACGGGCACGTGAGCGGGCACGACGCCGGTGCCACGCTCGTGCGGCGGCTGCTGCACCTGTCCGACGCCCCGCTGCTCATCGGGCCCGGTCCGCGACGCTGCCAGGGGTTCGACCTCGTGCCGCTGGAGTTCGTCGACGGCGAGGGCACCGTCGTGGTCAACCTCGACGTGCTCGACTCCACCGAGATCTGGCGCACGCTGCGCGAACGGTGCCCGGACCCGGCGGTGATGAACTTCCAGTGGGGTCCCACGACGAGCTACGCCGACCGCGTCCCGCAGCTGGCGGAGGCGTTGTCGTTCGGGCTGTTCCCCACCTTCGCCAACTCCGAGCGCACCGCGCAGGAGGTGCGTGAGGTCGTCGGCCGCTGGACGGTGCCACCGGTCGCCGAGAAGGCGCGGATCGCGTGGGTCAACCTCGGCTTCCGTGTCGAGCACGTGCAGCCGCGGCGCGAGACGCCCGAGCCCGTCGTGCTCTACCCGGCGATCTACCTGTCCGAGCGCAAGCAGCCGCGGCTGTTCCTCGACGTCGTCGAACGGGTGCACGCGCAGGTGCCGATCCGGGTGGTGATGCGGCTGCACGAGTCGCACCTGGTGAGCGAGCTGGCGATGCACATCTCGCAGAAAGACTGGGTGTGGGTGGGGCCGCTCACCGCGACCCGGGTGTCCTACTGGGAGGGGCTGGCCGGGACCACCGCGTTCCTGGCCACCGCGACCGAGGAGTCCTACGGGCTGGAGTACGTCGAGGCGCTCGCCGCCGGGGTGATCGGCATCCTGCCCGACGTGCCGTGGGCGCACGCGCTCGTGCCCGACGGCTACCCGTACTTCTGGCGCACCCCCGCCCAGGCCGAGGAGCTGCTGCTGCGTGCCGTGCGCGACCCGCAGGCCTGCCAGGCCGAGCTGGACGCCGTGGTCGGCGGCAGCTTCACCGCCTGGGTCGCCGCCAAGCACGACGACCACTCCTTCGAGCACGTCTTCCTCGCCCAGCTGCACGAGTGGTTCGACTGACCGCACCCGGGGTGCCGTGCCATACCCCTCGGGGGTCCCGCGGCTCCGGCTCCGGGGTCGTTCGGGGTGCTCCCTGATGTGCGACGGCGGGTGCGGCGGCAGGCTGGAGCCATGAGCTATCAGGAGCCGTTGGGCCGTGCCGGGTACATCCGTCCGCAGCAGGGACGCCTCATCGCCGGGGTGTGCGCGGGGATCGCGCGGCGGTGGGGGATGACCCCGTGGACCGCACGGGTGCTCTTCCTGCTGCTCGCGCTGCTGCCGGGGCCGATCCTCGTGATCTACGTGCTGGCGTGGATCTTCATGCCCGCCGAGTCGGCGGTGTGGCGCCCCGAGCCGCCGCAGCCGTGAGCGTGCGGCGCGCCCAGGACGCGGCACCGGGCCGGTGCTCCCAGGGGGTCGCCGCCGGGTGAGTGCACGGCGGGCGGCGGGTGAGCCCGGCGTGACGGGCGGCGCGACTGCCCCACAAGGGGCACCCTTGGTGACCATGGGCCAGCTCGAGGACCTGAGCGCACGACGACGTGCCGCGTCGTCGGCGGTCGAGGACGACCTCGTCCTGCCCCCGGACCGCGCCGCCGCCCGGGTGGCCCGGCACTGGGTGATGTGCACGCTCGGGGCCGCCGGGCTGGGCGGTGCCGGCAACCAGGTGGTGGAGCTGCTCACCGCAGAGCTCGTGGCCGAGGCGCTGCAGCGTCAGCCCTCCCAGGTGCACGTGCACACCCGGTTCGACGGCGTCGTCGCCCGGGTCGAGGTGCACGACGACGCCCCTGCGCACCCGGTCGTCGAACCCCCGCGCGCCTGGGCCGTGGTCGAGGCGATGGCCGCGTCGTGGGGCTGTCTGGACGGTCCGCAGCTGGCCGGCCGGACCGTCTGGTTCGAGGTCCCGGCAGACCTCTGAGGTGCGCACCCGCGGGTTTCGTCAGTACGTTCGTCGTCTGACGTGGTGGCATCGACCGAGCACAGGCACCGCGTCGGCGCCGACGGGCGAGGTCGTGACAGCCGTCGGCCCAGGTGACAAGGAAGGCGGACCATGACGGAGGTCAACCCCGGCAGCGGGACGACGACGGCGGCAGCGGGCGGCATGCCCACGGTGGTCGCGGAGGTGCGCGCGGACGGCACGGGTTTCCTCGCGGTCGACGGCGTGCGGCACGACATCGTCGGCGACGGCATGGACGCGGTCGGTCAGCAGATCACGCAGCGGATCGCGGCGGTCGCGGCCCGGCTCGGCGTCCCGGTGCCGGCCGAGGTGCGCGACCCCGACGGGCTGTGGGTGCTCCTCGTGCACCCCGACGGACGGGTCGGTGAGGCGCCGTCCGAGGTGGCAGGTCAGCCACGGCCCGGTGCGGGGGACACCGCCGGGCTGCGCAGCACGTTCGCGGGCACCGCGGCCGCACCGCGTCCGAC
>NZ_VWSD01000177.1 GCF_009829685.1 Cellulomonas citrea | reverse complement strand
GGGACGACGGGTGCGGCGACGACGGGCAGCGTGACCAGCTCGACGAGCTCGTCCGCGGTGACCACCTGGTCGGCGACGGCCCGGTAGGCGCTCGCGGCCGGGCCGGCGGTGACGATCGTGACGCGGCGGTCGGCGGCCCGGGCGCGCAGTGCGAGCGGGGTGAAGTCGGCGTCGGCCGAGACGATGACGAACTCGTCGTACCGGGTGGGGGCGGCCAGCGCGTCGACGGCGTCGAGCACGAGGTTGATGTCGGCGCTGGACTTGCCCTGCTGGGTGAGGGACGGGCAGTCGATGACGCTGAAGCCGGCGCGCGTGAAGTTGGGCCGGAACTGGGAGAAGGCCGAGGGGTTGAGGTAGCAGGCGCGCACCAGGAAGCGGCGGGAGATCTCGCCGTCCTCGTCCTCACCGAGCTCGAGCCCGGCGAGCCAGTGCCCGGGGGAGCTGGCGAACGCCTCCGCCGCGACCGGGTCGAGGCGCTGCAGGCCGATGTACACGTTGTCGAAGTCGACGAACAGGGCACAGCGCAGCCGTCGGACGGTCTGGTCGGAGTCGGTGGTCACCGTTGCATCCTCCCTTGTCGGCGAGGTGCCTGCGACGTCACCGGCCCGGTGCGGGTGGTCAGGCGGCCCGCTGACGCCTCTGGGGGTGCGCGGCGGCGCCGGTCACCGCCACCCCAGGACTTTGGTCCCAGCGAGCGCGTACTGTGGAGGGATCCGCACGCGAGCCCAGGCTCACCCCGGCTGGGAAGTCGACCCCCGAGGCGAGGAACGCGCGCATGACGGTCCCGATGACCCCCACCCCCGCGGTCGCACCGCGTCCGGCCGCGATGGCCCGCTCGTACACCGCGCTGTCGGCGGCCGTGCGCGAGGCCGGGCTGCTGCACCGCACGGTCGGGTTCTACCTGCGGCTGCTCGTCTGGCTGGGGCTCGCGCTGGCCGGGCTGGTCACCGCGTTCGTGCTGCTCGGACACTCGTGGTGGCAGCTCGTGGTCGCCGCGCTGCTCGGCGTGCTGCTCACCCAGGTGGCGTTCGTCGCGCACGAGGCCTCGCACCGCCAGGTGTTCACCTCGGGCCGGGCCAACGACCGGCTCGGCCGCATCCTGGCCAACGGCGTCGTCGGCATCAGCCACACGTGGTGGATGTCCAAGCACAGCCGCCACCACGCCAACCCGAACCAGATCGGCCGCGACCCCGACATCGACAAGGACACGATCTCCTTCGTCGAGGAGGACGCCGTGCAGGCCCGCGGGCCGCTCAAGGCGCTCACCAAGGTGCAGGGCTACGCCTTCTTCCCGCTGCTCACGCTCGAGGGGCTCAACCTGCACCAGCGGTCGATCAGGTCGCTGTGGTCGGCTCCGCGTGGGCGCACCCGCACGCTCGAGCTGTCGATGCTGGCGGCCCGGCTCGTCGCCTACGTCGTCGCGGTGGTGTGGGTGCTGCCGCCGGGCATGGCGGCGGCGTTCCTGGGCGTGCAGCTCGCGGTGTTCGGCGTCTACATGGGTGCCTCGTTCGCGCCCAACCACAAGGGCATGCCGATCGTGGACGGGCACGCCAAGCTCGACTTCCTGTCCAAGCAGGTGCTCACCAGCCGCAACATCCGCGGCGGGATCGCGATGCGGTTCGCCATGGGCGGGCTCAACCACCAGATCGAGCACCACCTGTTCCCGTCCATGCCGCGTCCGCACCTGGCGCGCGCCCGGGCCATCGTGCGGGAGCACTGCGCGGCCCTCGGTGTGCCGTACACCGAGACCGGGCTCGTCGAGTCGTACCGGATCGTCGTGCGCTACCTCAACCGGGTGGGGCTGGCCGCCCGCGACCCGTTCGTCTGCCCCATGGTGCGGATCCACCGACCGGTCTGAGGGCCGGCCGCACCGTCGCGGGGCCGGGTGCCAGGGGCTCGAGCCGCCCCGAGGGCCGCCAGCGCCCGGTGTGACCTCGTCGCCGCACTGTCGTCTCAGATCCGCGTCCCAGCGACCGATGGGCGGCCGAGAGAGCCCTCGTCCGCCAGGCCGGGGCTGCACCGGGAAGCGAAGGACGAGATGAGACACCGCCACCACCCGGCCCACCGGGCCGGCCGTCGCGCGCCGCGGCTCGCGGCAGCGCTCGTCGGGGCCCTCGCCCTGACGCCCCTGCTCACGACGGTCGCCGGACCAGCCTCGGCCGTCCAGGAGCTCACCGTGACGGGCACGTCACGCACGGGCGCCGCAGCCGGGACGGCCACCGCGCTCACGGGGCTTGCCGTCACCGGCGGGACGTCGGTGTCCGCGACCCTGTCGACCTCGGTGGGCACGCTCACGTTCCACGACACCACGAGCGCGACCCTGGCCTACGGCAACAGCTGGTCGGGCGACTCAGCCGTCACGGTGACGGGCACTCCCGCCCAGGTCGACGCCGCCCTGGGCGCGGTCGACCTGGTGCTCCCCGCCGGCACCAGCGGGCAGCACGCCGCGATCACGCTCTCCGCGTACGAGGCGTCGCAGGGCGCGGAGCCGGTCGTCTACTCGCCGACCAACGGCCACTACTACCAGTTCTTCCCGAACTCGCCCACGCCGACGAGCTACCTGAGCTGGTCCCAGGCGCGCGCAGCGGCGGCCACCTCGACGTTCGCCGGGCAGAACGGCTACCTCGCGACCATCCCGAACGACGACGTCAACCAGCTCATCACGAGCAAGATCCCGGGCGCGGAGAACGTCTGGATCGGCGCTCGCTCGATCGACGACCCGGACGACACGAACGGCGATGGCATCTACCGGACCTGGGTGTGGGTCGACGGGCCGCTGGCGAACAAGTCGTTCACCTTGTGCAACACCTGGGAAGGTGACGCCAGCTGCGGGTTCGTGGCCGGTGCAGACCTGTCCTACCAGCACTGGAAGGGTCCGCAGGAGTGCATGGACCCGATCACGTGGGATGCCTACCCCTGCTGGTTCGAGCCCAACAACTCCCAGGGCAGCGAGAACGTCGCCGTCACCAACTGGGGCGGCTACGACGGGTTCTGGAACGACCTGCCGGACTCGGCGAGCGCCCAGGCGAGCGGCTACGTCGTCGAGTACGGCGACCAGGCCACCGGCGGGAGCTTCACGATCCCGAGCTCCACGGTGTCCCTGGCGATCTTCGACGTGCCGTCCGCACCGCAGACCGTGACCGCGCAGGCCGGCGACGCGCAGGCGACGGTCTCGTTCACCGCACCCAGCAGCGACGGCGGTTCGGCGGTCGTCGACTACGTCGTCACCTCCTCCGGCGGGCAGAGCGCCACCTGCGCCTCCAGCCCGTGCGTCGTGACCGGGCTGACGAACGGCACCGGCTACACGTTCACCGTGGTGGCCCGCAACGTCGCCGGCTCGTCGCCCGCCTCGGACGCCTCGGCCACCGTGACCCCGCAGTTCTCGCCCGCCCCGCCGACGGCCGTGAGCGGCACGCTCCCCACCCTGGTCACGGGCACCGAGATGTCGACGACGACGCTCACCGCCGACGGCTACCCGGCCCCGACCTTCTCGGTGACAGCCGGGTCGCTGCCGGCCGGGCTGAGCCTGGACGCGAGCACCGGGCAGATCACCGGCACCCCGACGGCCGCCGGCGCGTACAGCGTCACGATCACTGCGAGCAACGCGCACGGGTCGGCCGTCACGCACCTGAGCGGTACGGTCCTGACGCCGACGACCCAGGTCAGCGGCACGATGCCCGTCCTGCGCACCGGCACCGCCGCCTCCGTGTCGTTGACCGCCGACGGTGACCCGGTCCCGACCTTCGCGGTCTCCGCGGGGTCGTTGCCGGCCGGGCTGAGCCTGGACACGAGCACCGGGCAGATCACCGGCACCCCGACGGCCGCGGGGCCGTACTCCTTCTCGGTCACGGCCACCAACACCTACGGGCACGACACGGCCGCGTTCGTCGGCTCGGTGCAGGCCGCCACGACCTCGCTCACCGGCACCATCCCGGCAGCCACGGTCGGCACGCCCCTGTCCACCACCCTGACCGCCGACGGCTACCCGACCCCGACGTTCTCGGTGACGGCCGGCGCGCTCCCGGCCGGGCTGTCGCTCGACGCCGTCACCGGCGTCATCTCCGGCACCCCGACCGCCGCGGGTCCGTACGACGTCACCGTCACGGCCACCAACACCGACGCCACCCATGCGAGCGTGCACCTCACGGGTGCCGTCTCCGCGGCGACGACCACCGCCTCGGGCACCATGCCGGACGCGGTCGCCGGCACCGCGCTGAGCATGACGGTGACAGCCGACGGCTACCCGGCCCCGACGTTCGCCGTGACCAGCGGCGCGCTCCCGGCCGGGCTCAGCCTGGACGGTGCGACGGGTGTCGTCTCCGGCACCCCGACGACGGCCGGCGGCTACAGCTTCACCGTGACGGCGACCAACGTCGACGGCAGCTCGGCGCAGGTGTCGTTCACCGGCACCGTGGACCTGGCCGCGCCCGGCGCCCCCACGGGGGTCACGGCGACGCCCGGCGACGGTGCGGCGACGGTGACGTTCACCCCGCCGACCTTCACCGGGGGTGCGCCGGTCGACGGCTACCAGGTGTCGACCGACGGCGGCCAGACGTGGACGACGGTGACGACGACCGCCTCCGGCTCGACGCGCACCGCCACCGTCACGGGGCTGACCAACGGCCAGACCTACTCGGTCAAGGTGCGGGCGTTCAACGAGGCCGGCGGAGGGGCTGCCTCGTCGGCCGTCTCGACCCGGCCCATCGCCCCGCCGCCGGCGGCGGTGGCCGCGCCGACCGTGGTCAACGGGACGTCGTCGGCGACGATCTCCTGGGTCGCCTCGACCGCGCCCGGCGTGACGGGGTACACCGTGACCGCCCACCCGGGTGACGCCACGTGCACCACGTCGTCGGCCACCGCAACCTCGTGCATCGTCGGTGCCGCTGCCGGGACCAGCACCACCTACACGGTCGTCGTGCACAGCATCTGGGGCGACTCGCCGGCCTCGGCACCGTCGCAGCCGGTGGCGGCCGTGGCGCCGGAGATCCCGTCGGCTCCGCCGGCCGACGCCTCCGTCGTCCTCACGACCACGCAGGGTGTGCTGAGCCAGGTGGCCCCGGCCCAGCAGATCACGGTGGTGGGCTCCGGGTTCGCGCCGTACTCGACCGCACGGGTGGTCGTCTACTCCACCCCGGTGCTGCTGGCCGAGGTGCTGGTCGGTGCCGACGGGACGTTCTCCGCCCCGGTCACGCTGCCGAACGGTCTGGAGGCCGGTGCGCACACCCTCGTGGCGTACGGGGTGGACCCGCAGGGTGCGGAGCACACGTTGTCCATGCCCGTCACCTACGCGGCGGACGCCCCGACCGGTGCGGCCAGCCTCGCCGCGACCGGTGCGGACGTGCTGCCGCTGCTGGTGCTGGGCCTCGCGTGCCTGGTGCTCGGGGTCGGCGCACTGCGGCTGCGGTCGCGGCGCG
>NZ_VWSD01000176.1 GCF_009829685.1 Cellulomonas citrea | reverse complement strand
GCCCGGCGCCGTCCGCTGCGCTAGGTTCGGCGCGCCCCGACCCGCGAGCGAAGGACGGCCATGTCTGCGACCTCCGCGCCGTCCGCGCACCTGCGACCCGCCGCACGCACGTGGTGGTCGCAGCGGGCGCGTCCCTGGTTGGCACGGTTCGACGGGCCCGGGCTCGCCGTCGGGCTGCTGTTCTTCACCCAGGCGATGGGGCCGGCGCTCACCCCGCGCAGCGCCCTGCTGCAGGGCGCCTCCGGAGGCGTGTGCGCCGTCATCGGGTACGGGCTCACCACCGGTGCGCTCGCCCTGGGACGCGGCGTCCTCGGACCGCGGGTCCGGGTGCCGGCCACCTGGCGGCGATGGGGCTGGCGGGTGCTCGCGGTCGTCACCGTGCCGGCGCTCGTGGCCGCCCTGTGGTGGTCGGCGAGCTGGCAGCGCGAGCTGCGCACGATCATGGGCATGGAGCAGCCGGCCTCGGTGGGCTCGTTCGTCACGCTCGTCACCGCGCTCGTCCTCGCCCTCCTGCTGCTGCTCATCTCCCGGGGGCTGCGCGTGGTCTCCCGGCGGCTCGCCCGGCTCATCGGGCGCTGGCTGCCCGCCGTGGTGTCCCGGCTGCTGGCCGTCGCCGCCGTCGCGGTCGTGGCCACGATGGTGCTCAACGGCGCCGTCGTGGAGATCGGCAAGGCGACGCTCGAACGCAGCTTCGCGACCCTGGACGACGAGACGTTCCCCGGCAATGTCCAGCCCACGCTCGCCGAGCGCAGCGGGTCACCCGCCTCGACGCAGGCCTGGGACACCCTGGGACGCGAAGGCCGGCACTTCGTCTCGACCGGGCCGACCCTGGCCCAGCTCAAGGACTTCGACGCCTCGATCGGCCTGGTGCGCGCCGAGCGCGAGCCGATCCGGGTCTACGCCGGCCGTACGAGTGCCCCCGACCTCACCGGTGTCGCGGCCAACGTCGTCGCCGAGCTGGACCGCACCGACGCCTGGGACCGGTCGACCCTCGTCGTCACCACGACGACCGGCACCGGCTGGGTGGACCCGTCGTCCGCACGTGCGCTCGAGCTGCTGTGGGGCGGCGACACCGCCATCGCCGCGATGCAGTACTCGTACCTGCCGAGCTGGGTGAGCTTCGTCGGCGACCGAACGACGCCCGGTCAGGCGGGGGTTGCGCTGCTCGACGCGGTGCGCACCCGGTGGCTGCAGCTGCCGGCCGGTCACCGCCCCAAGCTCTACGTCTACGGCATCTCGCTCGGCTCGTTCGGCTCGCAGAGCGCCTTCACCTCGCTCGACGACGTGCTCACCCGGACCGACGGCGCGCTGTGGGTCGGCACCCCCGGGTTCACGACGCTGTGGGGCACGCTCACCGCCGAGCGCGACCCCGGCTCCCCGGAGATCCGCCCGGTGCTCGACGGCGGCGCCCACGTGCGGTGGCTGGGTGACCTCGACGCGGACGGGACCGAGCTGCAGGCGCTCGGCACCCGCTGGGACGGCCCCCGCGTGGTCTACGTGCAGCACCCGTCCGACGGTGTCGTCTGGTGGTCGCCCGACCTGCTGTTCCACCGCCCCGACTGGTTGCGCGAACCGCGCGGGTCCGATGTGCTGCCCGAAGTGACCTGGCACCCCATCGTCTCGTTCTGGCAGATCACCATCGATCTGTTCGTCGCGGGCGGGGCGCCGTTCGGGCACGGGCACAACTACGCGGCCGAGTACGCCGACGGCTGGGCCGCCGTGGCCCACCCGGACGGCTGGACCGACCAGGACACCCTCGCGCTGCGGACCGCGCTCACCGCCACGGCCCAGAGCTGAGGGACACCATGACCGGGCCCGAGCGCTACTCCCCCGACGACCACCTGGCCGGCCGGACGCTGCTCGTGGCCGCCGCCTACGTCGTGCTGCGCCGCGACGACGACGTGCTCCTGCTCCGCCGCGCCGGCACCGGGTACCGGGACGGCTGGTGGGCCACGCTGGCCGGTCATGTGGACCCCGGCGAGTCGGTGCACGAGGCCGCCTGCCGGGAGGCCTCCGAGGAGGCGGGGGTCCGCATCGAGGCCGCCGACCTCGTGCCGCTCACCGCGATCCACCGGTTCCAGCCCGGCGGCCCGGCCGTCGAGCAGCGCCTCGACGTCTTCTTCGAGGTGCGCCGCTGGACCGGCGAGCCCACGCTGCGCGAACCGGACAAGGCCGCGGCGATGGCCTGGTTCGACCTGCACGCCCTGCCGCAGGACGTCGTCCCGCACGAGCGCCTCGTGCTGCAGGCCCTGGCCGACGGCACGGTGCCGCCCGCCGTCATCTCGCTGCCGGAGCCCTGAGCCACGAGCCCTCGACAGGCCCGAGCCCACGGCCCGGCTCAGACTGCCGTCCCCCGAGAACGCACCGGCCCCGCCCGGCCGGAGCCAGACGGGGCCAGTGCCAGGCCGGGACCGGTCAGCCGGTGTTCTGCAGACCGGCGGCGACGCCGTTGACGGTGAGCAGCAGCAGTCGCTGCAGATCGGGCTTGGTCTCCTCGGAGACCCCGGTGCGCAGCGCACGCAGGGCCCGCAGCTGCAGCAGCGAGAGCGCGTCGACGTACGGGCTGCGCAGCTGCACGGCGCGTCCGAGGATGCGCCGCCGCTCCAGCATGCCGACCTCACCGGTGGTGGCGAGCACCCCGCGACGGGTCAGCCGCATCTCATCGAGCACGAGCGAGGCCAGGTCGTCGCGGTCGCCCAGGGCGAGGTAGCTCGCGGCGATCCGCTCGTCGGTCTTGGCGAGCGACATCTCGACGTTGTCGATCACCGTGGCGAACAGCGGCCAGTGCTCGTACGCCTCGCGCAGCTCGTCGAGGTCGACGGCGGCCAGCGCCGTGCCCAGCCCGTACCAGCCGGCCAGGTTGATCCGGGCCTGCGACCAGGAGAACACCCACGGGATGGCACGCAGGTCGTCCAACGAGGACACCGTGAGCCCACGCCGCGCCGGGCGCGAGCCGATCGGCAGCAGCCCGACCTCCTCGAGCGGGGTCACCTGGGCGAACCACTCGGGGAACCCGTCGGTGCGCACCAGCTCGTGGAACCGGGTGCGCGAGGCGACGTCGAGCCGCCCGGCCAGGTCGGCGAACCGCTCGCTGGCGCGGGCGTTGCGCTCCTCGACCGCCGGGGAGCCCGCCAGCAGCGTCGCCGCCGCCACCTGCTCGACGTGCCGGGTCGCGATCACCGGGTCGCCGTACCGGGCGAAGATGACCTCACCCTGCTCGGTGAGCTTGAACCGCCCGTCGACCGACCCCGGCGGCTGGGCGAGCACCGCACGGTTGGCGGGACCGCCCCCACGGCCCAGGGCCCCGCCCCGGCCGTGGAACAAGGTGAGCTCGATGTGGTGCTGGCGCGCCCAGTCGGCGATCTTCCGCTGCGCCTCGTCGAGGGCGAGGGTGGCCGACAGCGGCCCGACGTCCTTGGAGGAGTCGGAGTAGCCGAGCATGACCTCCATCCGCCGACCGTTGGCCGCGAGCCGGCGCTGCACCTCGGGGATCTGCAGCGACGCCTCGAGGATCTCCACCGCGGCCTGCAGGTCGGCGAAGGTCTCGAAGAGCGGGATCGCGTCGATGACCGGGGCGTCCGCATCGGCGAACGCGAGCTCGGCCAGCCGGTAGACCGCGGCCAGGTGCTCGGGCGCCTGGGTGAACGACACGATGTAGCGGCGGGCCGCCTTGAGCCCGAACCGCCCCTGCACGTACCCGATGGCGCGGAACGTGTCGAGCACCTCGACGGTGCGCGGCTGCAGCTCACCGTCGATGCCGTGCGCCTCGATGTCGGCCAGGGCCGCGGCGTGCACCTGGGAGTGCTGGCGCACCTCGAGCTCGGTGAGGTGGAAGCCGAAGGTCCGCACCTGCCACAGCAGGCGCTGCAGGTCGCCGAACGCGGCGCGGCGCGCACCGGCCTCGACCAGCGAGCGCTGCACGACGAGCAGGTCCTCCTCGAGCTGGTCGGGGCTCGTGTACGCCAGGTCGGCGTCACGGGCCCGGGTCGCCCTGATCCGCTCGACGACGACGAGCAGCACCCGACGGTGCGGCTCGTCCGGCGCGGACACCACGGCGCGTGCGGTGGCCTCGTCGGCCAGGGCCCGCTGACGACGCCACAGCGCGAGCAGCTCGGGCGAGGGCGGTGTCCCGGTCGCGTCGAGCGTGAGCGCGCGGGCGGTGCGCCGCGCGGAGGCCTCGAGGGCGTCGAGCGCGTGCTCACCGGCCAGCGCCGCGGCCTGCCGGGTGATCTCGGGCGTCACGTTCGGGTTGCCGTCACGGTCGCCACCGATCCAGCTGCCCACGTGCGCGAAGGGCTGCACGATCGGGGCGGCCAGACCGGCGTCGCCGTCCAGCAGCCAGTCGTCCAGCCGCCGGTAGACCAGGGGCAGCACGTCGATGAGCGTCGAGTCGATGACCGACAGGACGGTGTTGACCTCGTCGATCACGGTGGGCTTGGCGGCGCGCAGCGGCGAGGTGCGCCACAGGGTGTCCACCTCGGCGAGCAGCCGGCGATCGTTCTCGGCGAGCGTGGTACCGCCGATGTGCAGCGCGTCACGTTCGACGAGCAGCTCGGCGATCCGTCGGATGGACCGCGCGACCGACCGGCGCCGGGCCTCGGTGGGGTGCGCCGTGAACACCGGCCGGAACTCCAGCCGGCGCAGCCGCTCGAGCGCCTCCTCCCGCCCGACCTCGCGGGTGAGCTGGACGACGGCGGACTGCAACGAGTCGTCGGGGATGAGCTCGTGCGCACTGGCGGCCGACTCCCGCTCCCGCAGCACCCGCACCCGGTGGTACTCCTCGGCGAGGTTCGCCAGGTGGAAGTAGCACGTGAACGCGCGGGCCACCTGCTCGGCGCGGGTCTGGTCGAGCCCGGCGACCAAGGCCTCCGCCTGGACGAAGGCGTCCGAGCCCGGGTCGTCGTGCGCCCGGATGGACAGCTCGCGCAGCGCCTCGACGTCCTCGTAGAGCCCGGGGTCACCGGACTCGCGCAGCACCCGGCCGAGGAACTCGCCGAGCAGGCGGACATCGTTGCGCAGCGGTTCGGGAACCTCGTGACGGGCCAGGCCCCGGGACGGTGAGGGGGTATCGGTCACGGATGTCACCGTAGGCCACCCTCGTCGACGACGTGTGGCGCAGCCCACTCCTTGAACCAGGTGCCCGCTCCACCCGGCCGTGCACCAGGTCAGTCGGCGCCGGTTCGGTGCCTCGCGTGCCCGCCCTGCCCCGGTGCCGACGGGCCGCCACCGGGCGGGGCGACCAGACCACGCCGGGCCTCGAGATCATCCTGCCCGACCCGGAATTCATCGAGGAGCATGCCGACGACATTCTCGGCATCGTCCTGACCCACGCGCACGAAGACCATATCGGCGCGGTCGGCTGGCTGTGGCCGCGCCTGAAGGCGCCGATCTACGCCACGCCGTTCACGGCCTATCTGCTGCGCGAGAAGCTGCGCGAT
>NZ_VWSD01000175.1 GCF_009829685.1 Cellulomonas citrea | reverse complement strand
CCGGGTGACGTCGGACGCCGCGCGCGGTGCCCAGCCGGAGGTGACCCACGCCATGAAGGTCGGCGAGTCCGGCCGCAGGGACCGGTTGGTGACACGTTCGGCCAGGGGCTGCGGCTGCTGCTCGCTCATGACCACCAGTCTGGCACCGTCGCGCCCGGCCTCCGGCGCCGGCCCGTCGGACCCGGGACCCCGGGTCCGACGGGCCGGCCCGCGGTCGGTAGCCTGGACCCTCATGCGCGTCGACCTGCACACCCACTCCTCGGCCTCGGACGGCACGCAGCCGCCCGAGGTCCTCGTCGCGGCCGCGCGCGACGCGGGGCTGGACGTCGTCGCGCTCACCGACCACGACACCACCGCGGGCTGGGCGGCCGCACGGGCCGCGGCGCTCGCGCTCGGCACGACGCTCGTGCTCGGCACGGAGATGTCCACCCGGTACGACCACCGCAGCGTGCACCTGCTGTGCTACCTGCAGGACCCGGGCGACGCCGCGCTGGTCGCCGAGCTGGAGACCATCCGCACCGCACGTCTGGGCCGGGCCCGCGAGATGGTCGACAAGATCGCCGCCGACCTGCCGATCACCTGGGACGACGTGCAGGCCCAGGTGGAGGACGGCGCCTCGGTGGGCCGCCCGCACATCGCCGACGCGCTCGTCGCCGCGGGCGTCGTGCCCGACCGGTCCGCGGCGTTCGCCGACCTGCTGCACGGTCGAGGCCCCTACTACGTGCCGCACTACGCCCCCTCGACGGACCACGCCATCGCGCTCGTGCTGGCCGCGGGCGGTGTCCCGGTGCTCGCGCACCCCGGGGCGGCCGACCGCGGGCGGGTGCTCGCCGACGCCGCGTTCGACGAGCTCGCTGCCGCCGGGCTGGTGGGCATCGAGGTGCACCACCGCGACCACGACGCCGCCCAGGTGCGCCGGCTCGGTGCGATCGCCGAACGTCTGGGGCTGCTGGTCACCGGCTCGTCCGACTACCACGGCGAGGGCAAGCCGAACCTGCTGGGGGAGAACCTCACCGACCCGGCTGTGCTCGCCCAGATCGCCGAACGCGGCACGACCGAGGTGGTGCGCCCATGAGCCGGCTGCTGGACGTCCAGCTGTTCATCTCGGTCTTCGTCACGCTCTTCGTCATCATGGACCCGCCCGGGACGGTGCCGGTGTTCCTGGCGCTCACCTCCTCGATGACCCAGCACCAGCGCAAGCGGGCCGCGCGCCAGGCCATCGCGGTGTCGTTCGGGGTCATCCTCGGGTTCGCGTTCTTCGGCCAGCAGGTGCTCACCTACCTGCACGTCACGCTGCCCGCGCTGCAGGCCGCCGGTGGTCTGCTGCTGCTGCTCATCGCGATGGAGCTGCTCACCGGCAAGCTCGAGGACCCGACCCCGGTGCCCGGTGGGGCGGTCAACGTCGCCATGGTGCCGCTCGGCACCCCGCTGCTGGCCGGGCCGGGTGCCATCGTCGCGACGATGGTCTACGCCCAGCAGGTGGACGGGACCAAGCAGTGGGCGGCGGTGCTCCTCGGGCTCGTGCTCGTGCACGCGTGCCTGTACCTGTCGATGCGGTTCGCGGACGTCGTCAACCGGGTGCTGGGCAGCTCGGGCACGTCGCTGATCAGCCGGATCGCCGGTCTGCTGCTGGCGGCGATTGCCGTCCAGCTGCTCGCCGAGGCCGTGCTGACCTTCGCCCGGCAGGTGTAGCGGCGCCGTCCGCGCAGGCGTCCCGACGGTCGGTCCGCGCCGCGCCGCCTCGCCGCGGGGCCGGTCAGTAGCGGAACGCCGAGGTCTGGGTCCGCAGCGCCGCGGCGGTGCGGGTGAGGTCCGCCACCGCCGAGCCGAGCTCGTCCATCGTGCTGGCCGAGTCGCCGGCGGCGCTCGCGACCCCCGTGATCGTGGTCGCGATCTCCAGCGAGCCGGCGGCCGCATCGGACACCGACCGGGACATCTCGCTGGTCGTGGCCGTCTGCTCCTCGACGGCCGAGGCGATCGAGAGCTGGTACTCGTTGATCGACCCGATGATCGTCGAGATCTCCTCGATCGCGGCGACGGCCGCCCCGGTGTCCGACTGGATCGCCTGCACCCGCCGCGCGATGTCCTCGGTCGCGCGCGCCGTCTCCTGCGCCAGGTCCTTGACCTCGCTGGCGACGACGGCGAAGCCCTTGCCTGCCTCCCCGGCCCGGGCCGCCTCGATGGTGGCGTTGAGCGCCAGCAGGTTGGTCTGCTCGGCGACCTGGGTGATCGCCTTGACGACGGCGCCGATCTCCTGCGAGCTGGTCCCCAGCCGGGCCACGAGGGTGTTGGTGGTCTGGGCGACCTCGGTGGCCTGGGCGGCGACCTTCGCGGCGTCGTTCGCGTTCTGCGAGATGTCCCGGATCGAGGCACCCATCTGCTCGGCCCCGGCCGCCACGGTCTGCACGTTGCGGGACACCTCGTCGGCCGAGGTGGCGACCACGGCCGCGCGCTGGGAGGTCTGGGTGGTCCCGGCCGCGACCTTGTCCTGGGCGGAGGCGATCTGCTCGGTCGAGGTCGACACCGACTGCGCGCTGGCGACCACGTCGCCCAGCAGGGCGCGCAGCTGCGCCTGCGCCTGCGCCAGCCCGACGGCCATGTCGCCGAGCTCGTCGCGCGAGGTGCTCGTCGGCACGACGGTGAGGTCGCCGGTCGCGAGCGCGTCGATGGCGGCCTTGACGGGGACCACGGACCGCACGATCCGGCCGGCGACCACGAGGCTCACGAGGCACAGCAGCCCGGCACCGACCACGACGAGCACCACCGTGAGGGTGGTCGTGCGGGCGACGAGCGCGTCGGCCCGGGTCGCGGTGCCCGCCATGAAGGAGGTGATCTCGGACTGCACGGCGTCGAGGTTGTCGATGAGCCCGCGGCCGGCCGCAGCCGCCCCGGCGTTCTTGATCTGGGTGAACGCGGCGCGGTCGTCGGCCAGGGCCGCATCGACCATCGCGCCGCCGACGGTGTCCTTGTAGGCGGCCAGTGCGGCGGTGAACTGGGGCCAGACCTGCGGGGAGTGCCCCATCGCGGTCTGCGAGGCGGCGTCCAGCGCGGCCGCCGCGGTGTCGAGGCGGGTGAACGCGGACGTCACGGAGGTCTTCGCCGCGGCCTTGTCCGCGGGCAGCGCGGCCGCCGCGGCGTACACCGACATGCGCACGTTCCAGGTGGCGTCGGTGAGCTCGGCCAGGGCGGTGCCGACGCTCGCCTGCGCGTTCGCCATCGTGTCGGTCTGGTGTCGGATCGCCACGAGCTGCACCGTGGTGAACGCGCCCACCCCGGCCAGGAGCGCGGTCGCGGCGAGCGCGAGCGACATGATCTTCACCCGGACGCTGAACCGTCGGCCCGTGGTGGTCCGTGGCAGATCGGATGACGGATGGGTCCGCTGGTCAGGCACGCGTGCTCCTCACGACGGGACGGCGGCAGGTCAGTCGCCCCCGCATCACCCCATCGGGTGAGGTCGCCCCGGGATGAGGAGTACGCCGCAGTGACCCGTCGGGTCGCTCAGGCCCGCGGTCGGGCGAGGTCGTCCTCGGCGGCCGGGCGCATCTGCTCGACCCGCACCTGGCGGTGCACGAGCAGGGCGCCGGTCCCGGCGAGCACCGCCTTGAGCACGTCGCCCGGGACGAACACGAGCGCACCGAGGGCCGTGGTGCGCAGCGGCAGCCCGGTGACCACGGCCGTCCAGGGGATGCCGAGGGCGTACACGACGGCGACCCCGCCGACGAGGCAGGCCCCCACCATGGCGAGGCCGCGGGTGCGTGACGGCAGCGCCATCGCTCGGCGGGCCAGCAGCCCGGTGACGAACGCGCCGGGGACGAACCCCAGGGCGTACCCGCCGGTCGGCCCCAGCAGCACGCCGAGCCCGCCCCGGCCGCCCGACATGACCGGCAGCGAGGCGACGCACAGCACGAGGACGACGAGTGCGGCCAGGGCGCCACGTCGGGCGCCGAGCACGGCACCGGCGAGCATCACGCCGAGCGTCTGGGCGGTGATCGGCACCGGCAGGCCCAGCACGTACAGCGGCGGCACGAGGCCGAGCGCGACGATGACACCGGCCATGAGGGCGACCTCGGCGATGGCGCGGGCGCGGGTGGTCTCGGGCATGGGGCTCCTTCGGTCAGGCCCGGGCACCGGGTGCCGGGTCGGGGGCGAGCAGCTGGTCGCGGTCGTCGCCGCGGTCGAAGAACGAGCGCGCGACCACGGCCTGGGCGACCCGCTCGCTCATCGTGAGCGCGTGCACCAGCAAGGGCACGGCGAGCGCGAGCACCTGGGGGCGTGCGCCGCGGGCGCGCTGGGCGTCGCGCAGCCGCCCGGCGGTCGCGACGAGCTCGGGCACGAACCGCAGCGTGAGGGCCACCGTGAGCGCCACCGACTCGGGCGCCACCCCCACGGCACGCCACGGCCGGGCCGCGGCCAGCACGGCGTCGAGCAGCTCCTCGGTCGCGGTGCTCGCCATCACCGCGAGGGCCGGCAGCGCGAGCGCAGTCAGCCGCAGCACCGAGTCGCGCGCGGTGGCCACGTCGGCGGTCACCAGCTGCACACCCGCGGTGAGCACCGCGGCGAGGCCCCAGGCGGCGGCCGGCCGAGCCAGCGACCGCCACGTCGGGCGGGCCAGCATCAGCGCGAGAGCACCTACGCCGCTGAGGGTGAGCAGCACCGCGGGCCGGGGGACGACGGCCACGAGCACACCGACGCCGAGCAGCGCGACCAGCTTGGTGCCCGCGCCCACCGCGCGCAGCGGGCCCGGACGGGGCGCAGTCGTCTCCAGCAGGCTCATCCGGTCACCGTCATCCGGTCACCGTCGGACGGTCGGACGCGGCGGTGCGGGCGGCCAACCGGCGGTAGGCCTCCAGCGCGGCGGCCGGCACGTCGTCGGCCACCACCCGACCCTCGTCGAGCACGAGCACGCGGTCGAAGGCCTCGAGCAGCCCCAGGTCGTGGCTCGCCGCGACCAGCTGCAGGTCGAGCGAGTCGAGCAGCGTCGCCAGGCGCAGCGCGTTGACCAGGTCGAGGGTGCCGGTCGGCTCGTCGAGCACGAGGGTCGCCGGGTTCATCACGAGCACCCCGGCCAGTGCGACGAGCTGGCGCTCCCCGCTGGACAGGGTGTGCGCGGAACGGTCGAGCAGGTGCCCCGCGCCCAGCCGGTCGAGCTGGTCGCGCACCATCGCCCGGCGCTGCCCGGCCGGCACCCCGCGGTTCTTCAGGCCGAACGCGACGTCCTCGCCGACCACCGGCAGCACGATCTGCTCCCCGGGGTCGGCGAACACGAACCCGACGCGACGGCGCACCGCACGTCCGTCACGCGCGGTGTCCAGGCCGTCCACCTGCACGGTGCCGCTCGCCGGCAGGAGCAGCCCGTTGAGCAGCCGGAGCAGCGTGCTCTTGCCCGACCCGTTCGCCCCGACGACGCCGATGCGCCGCTCGGCCAGGTCGAGGTGCTCCACCGTGAGCACGCCGTCGCACTACGGCCCCTCCTCGGCCGACGAGTACGCGCTCATCAAGGACCAGCTGGAGAAGTCCGGTCTGTTCACGGTGAACCTGCAGTCCACCGAGTACGAGCAGTACTCCAAGGACCGC
>NZ_VWSD01000174.1 GCF_009829685.1 Cellulomonas citrea | reverse complement strand
GGCCTCGGTCCGCGCGGAGGCCCGCGCCTCCTCGGCCTCACGGCGTGCGGAGGCCAGCATCTCGGCGACCTCGCTCTCGGCCCGGGAGCGCAGCTGGCCGGCGGCGAGCTGGGCACGCGCCACGGTGTCGGCGGCCTGCGTGTTGGCCTGGGCGATGACCTCGGTCGACTGCTCCTCCGCCGAGCGCAGCAGCTGCTCGATCCGGGAGCCCAGCCCCGAGTAGCTGGGCCGCTCGACCTCGCGCAGCTGGCGCTGGGCGGTGGCCAGCTCGTCGGCGGTCTGTGCGATGCGCTCGTCGCGGTCGGCGACGGTGGCCTGCAGTGCGGCCAGGGTCTGCTCGACGGCGTCGAAGGCGCTGTCCACGGCATCGCGGTCGTAGCCCCGGAAGCTCACGACCGGGAACTGGGGACGGGGATCAGGCACGTTTCCTCCTGGGCGCGCGGGCGCGGTGCGCGACGCGTCGGTCGAGCGCCGTCGGACCAGCCCCGCCACAGGATAGGGGAGCCGGGCCCCGTGCCGGACCCTCATGGCGCGCGTCCAGGTTCGGTACTCCAGGCGGTTCGCCGTAGGGTGGAGCGTTCCGAACGGGGAGGTTGGTGCGTGCTCAAGCGGCTCGTGGTCGCCGCGATCGGTGCGGTCGGGGTTCTGGTCGCCGGTCTCGGCGTCGCCTCGGCGACCCTGTGGCGCGCCGATGACGTCTTGGTGGCAAGCCTCACGAGCGACCTCCCGTACGTCGCGACGGCTCCCGGGGTCATCGACATGGCCGGTGCCCCGGCGACGGTGACGGCGCGCACTGCGGACGGGCACCCGGTGGTCGTCGCGGTCGGCCGCGACACGGACGTCCTCGGGTGGCTGGGGCAGGACGAGTTCACCTACGTCACGGGCCTGAGCGGGTGGCACACCTTCGCCGGACGAACGGGCCTGCCGACCCCGGCGCCCTCCGCATCGGGCAGCAGCACCGCGGCACCGTCGGACGCGGCATCGGCTTCTGCGTCGGACGGGGCGGCCGCCTCGACGCAGGCGTCGGCCAGCCCGACGCCGACGGCTGCCGGCCCGGTGGCGGTGGCTGACCCCACCGGCTCGGACATGTGGGTCGCCCAGGACCGGGGTGACGGCGCGGCGACCGTGTCGTGGCCCAGCCAGCCGGGCCGGTGGAGCGTGCTCGCGGCCAGCCCCGACGGCACCCCTGTCACCGTGTCGATCGCCTGGCCGCGCACCGTGACGACCCCCTACCTGTGGCCCGGCGTCGTGGTCGGTGGCCTGCTCGTCCTGCTCGCCCTGGCGCTGGCCGGTCGGATGTGGTGGTCGGCGCGCCGGCCCTCCGAGGACTGGACCGACGTCGAGAGCCCGACAGGCGTGGAGCCCGAACCGGCCTCGGCCCCCAAGACCCGTCGCGAGCTGCGTGAGGCCGAGCGTCTCGCGGCAGCCGCACGGTCCGGTGCGCCGAGGACCGGCGCGCTGCGCCGGGTGACGCCCGGCGACGCACCGCAGCCGCCGAGCGTGACCGGGTCCCACCCCACCGTGTCCCAGCCCGCCGTGCCCACCAGCACGGCACCCACCGGGACCGCCCTCGGCGGCACCCCGCCGACCGGCACGGCGTCGACCGAGGCTGTGGCGGACGTCCCGGTCGAGGGAGCGCGCCCGTCGCGTGGCACGTCGTCGCCCGCGCGCAGCCTGCTGCCGCGTCGCCGCCGCAGCGGGACGGCCCCCGAGCAGGAGTCCACGTCGAGGGGCGCGCCCGAGACCTCCGGCCGCGGGTTCGCCCCCTCCTCGTCCGCGGGTGGTTCGGCGGACGCCTCCGCGTCAGCGCCTTCGCCTGCGTCCGGTCCGTCGAGCTCGTGGCGTCCGGGCGGCTTCTCCGGGTCGGGTCCGGCGGGTCCGTGGCGTCCGGTCGACCCGCCGACGGACCGCGGTGGTCGGCCCGTCGGCGGAGCGCCGGACGGGGCAGAGGCCGGGTCAGCTCCGACCCCCGTCGGCAGGCATGGTGGCGGTCCGTCCTGGGCGCCGCAGCGTCCCCAGGTGAGTGCTCCGGTGTCGTCCGGAGACGCCGACCCGTCGACCCCGACGGGCCCGGGCGCACCTGGTCTTCGGGCTGCGCCGGGAGCCGCAGGTGCCCCGGCGGCACCGCAGCGGCGGTCGCGTCCCTCCTGGCTCGGCGCCGACCGGGGCAACGCTCCCGAGCCGACGTCTCCTGCGGATGGTGCGCCTGGCGTACCGCCGGTCGGCAGGTCGTGGCCGGCACCGACCCAGCAGGCGGCCTCGCCCGTGCTGCCACCGACCGTTCGGGCCGATGCCTGGCGTCGCACGTGGGGCATCGCGGCGGCCGAGGACGCACCTGAGACGCCCGACTCCGACGCACCCGAGACGCCGGAGGAGGGTCGATGAGGCTCCGGATCCGAGCCACTGCCTTGGCCGCGGCGGTCGCCCTGCTGGCAGCTGCCTGCTCGGCCTCGCTGCCGAGCGCGGTGCCCGAGGCGCAGGCGGTCCCGCCGCCCGCGCTCACGGCGGCCCAGTCCCAGGCGGTCGTCGCTGCGGTCGGCCAGGTGCTGAGCTCGGCCGACAAGTCGCTCGACGCGAGTGCGCTGCCGGCCCGGCTCACCGGTCCGGCGCTGGCGATGCGGTCGGCCGAGTACGTGCGGGCCGCCGCGACCGGCGGTGCGAAGCCGCCGACGACGCTGCCCGCGAGCGAGGCGTCCGCCGTGATCCCGCAGACCGACGTCTGGCCGCGCACGATGCTGGTCCTCACCGATCAGCCTGACGACCTCACCGCGCGACGGGTCCTCATCCTGCAGCAGGCCTCGCCGCGCGAGCAGTACAAGCTCTGGGGCTGGGCGCGGATGTTCCCGGGTGAGTTCCCGACCACGGCGGCACTGCCGACGGGGAGCACCGTGCTCCCGGACGAGGGCACGGACCTGCTCGTCCAGCCCTCCCAGGTGCTGGCGCAGTACGCCGACGTGCTGGCCAACGGGGCCTCCTCGCCCTCGGCCGCCACCTTCGCCGCCGACACGTTCAGGACCGCCACCGAGGCGAACCGTACGCAGCAGCAGTCCCTTGCCGCCGAGGGCGGCGCGACCTTCACCGAGACCTATGCCCCGGTGGGCGGTCCGGTGGTGAGCCTGGCCACCCAGAACGGGGGTGCCCTCGTGGTCGGCCAGCTCAGCACCACCTCGACCATCACGGCGGCCGCCGGTGGCACGTTGACGAACTCCGACCCGTTCCTCGCCGCGCTCGCGGGGGCGGCGCCCACGACGTCGTTGGTGCGCACCTACACCGACGTGCTCATCTTCTACGTCCCCCCCGCGTCGGCCGGCGGCCAGGTGGTCGCCGTCGCCGCGGAGCAGATCGTCACCGCCGCAGCCGTCAGCTGAGGCGCCGTACCCGACCCCAGGACCGCACAGATGCCTGATCCTTCGCAGCCAGCTCCCCGCCTCGACGTCCGCGGTGCCGTCGACCTGTCGTCGTTGGCCCGTCCGGCGACCCCGCCGCCCGGGAGCCCGGGTGGCCTGCCCGCGCCGGGGTCGTTCGTGGTCGACGTCGACGAGGCCTCGTTCGCCGACGTCGTGCAGAGCTCGACGCAGTACCCGGTCGTCGTCGTGCTGTGGGCGACGTGGTCGGAGGTGAGCCAGCGGGTCGCCAAGGACCTGGCGGCGCTCGCGGCCGCCGATGCCGGCTCCTGGCTGCTGGCCCGTGTCGATGCGGAGGCCAACCCGCAGATCGCCCAGGCGTTCCAGGCCCCGTCGGTCCCTGCGGTCATCGCGGTGCTCGGTGGCCGCCCCCTTCCGCTGTTCCAGGGGGCCCCGAGCCCCGAGCAGATGCGGGACGTGCTCGACCAGGTGGTGCAGGCTGCCGCGCAGAGCGGGATCACCGGCAAGGTCCCCCCGTCGTCGGGGGAGCCCGTGCCCGCCGAGCCGGAGGAGCCGCCGCTGCCGCCGCTGCACCAGGAGGCCTACGACGCCTTCGAGCGCGACGACCTGCCGGGCGCCCGGTCCGCCTACGAGCGTGCGCTCAAGGAGAACCCTCGCGACACGATGGCCAGGGCGGGCCTGGCCCAGGTGGGCCTGCTGGAGCGGACACATGACGTGGATCCGCGCGCGGCGCGCGTCGCTGCCGCGGACGACCCGCACGACGTGGCGGCGCAGCTCGTCGTGGCTGACCTCGACGTGCTCGGCGGTCAGGTGGAGGACGCCTTCGCCCGGCTGGTCGACGTCGTGCGCGCGACCAAGGCTGAGGTCCGCGAGCAGGTGCGTCTGCGACTGGTCGACCTGTTCGAGGTCGTCGGCACGGATGACCCGCGGGTCGTCGCCGCTCGCCGCGCGCTCACCAACGCCCTGTACTGACCGACGCGCACGGCGCGGCCCGGGACGAGTCCGGCGCCGCGCAGGTGCGCACGGTCGGACGGCGGGATGTCGGACACCGGGGTGCGGCGACCCGCGCGCGACGTGGCGGGGGAGCGGCGCACGTCTGCGAGTCGCAGGTCTGTGAGTCGCAGGTCTCCACGTCGCGTGCCGAGCACGGGACCCGGCACCCCTTGCCGTCGAGGAGCCGTTCGAGGCACTGCCGGGTCTCCGCACACCTGGGCGGCCGCCCTCACGCAGGGGAGGGCGACGGCCCGTGGATCACGGAAACTCGACCTCCCGTGACGCGGGACCCCTGCTCCGGAGGGACGCGCACGCCCAGGCGAGCTCCCGGTCCCGGCCGGCTGCCGTGACCACGCGCGTGCCGGGGGCCGTGCTCTGGCGGTCCGCATGCAGCTCCGAGCCGGTGCACCTGTGCAGCCGGACTCCGTGGGCGCGTCCTTCGATGAACCGATGAGGCACACCCCGCGCTGCGCTCAGGGCGACGAGCGGCGTCGCTGGCCGACCCGGTGAAGCCGAGTATCCGACTGCGGCCTGCGCAGGGTCGCAGGCTCTGTCGGGCGACCCGCCACCACCGTCCTCGACGCGCTGGGTGGACGCCTCCTCCGCAGGTCGCCACCTGAGAGGCACGAGGGGACCGGCGCAGCACTGAAGCGCGGCCGGTGCCTGAACCGGGCCGGTGCCACAACCGGACGAGCCGCACACGACCTCGACCCAGACCTGGTGGCCGACTGCCCGCAAGCAGGCTCCAGCTGGGGCCGATCCGGCCCCCGGAGAACCTCGGAGCGGATCCGAAGCCCTGAGCAGAGGAGGCGCCGCACGGTCGCCGGTGCATGCCGAGGCGCGGTGCCGCGACGATCTGTCACCAGTTCGACCACCCAAAAGCGCAGGTCAGAGCCCGATTCGTGCCGGCCGGACGGCGTGAAGGAGCTCCTGCGTGCACAAACCACCCTCTGAGGTGTCGTAGAGTTACACGTCCCCAAGGGCCGGCCGCCTCGGCAGCCGATCGCGGGGGACGCCCCCCGAAGAAGTACCGCGGACAGGCCGATTTGACCGGGCCGCGAGGGTGGGCTAAGTTACTCAGGTTGCCTCCGGCCGGGCCGAAATAGCCCAGCGGATGCGCGTGTGTTGTTTGAGAACTCAACAGTGTGTCGAGAGTAGTCGATGCCGTTTGCTTGGTTGCTGTTCGTGGTGCTTGCTGTTGTGGCGGGTGTTGCGGGTGGTGGCTGGGTTGGTGTCGA
>NZ_VWSD01000173.1 GCF_009829685.1 Cellulomonas citrea | reverse complement strand
GCTCGCGGGCGCGACGTGCAGGTGCAGGCCGCTCGGGTGCAGGTCGACGCCCGGGCCCGCGAGCTGGCCGAGCTCACCGACGTCGCGCACCGCGACGAGGTGGCGCGCGCGGCCCAGCTGGCCCGGGTGGAGCAGCTCAACGACCGGTCGGTCGCCGAGCTCGGCCTGGAGCCGTCGGTGCTGCTCGCCGAGTTCGGGCCGGAGCACGAGGTGCCGGTGCTCGACCCGGTGCCGGACGGTCCCACCTCGGTGCCCTACGTGCGGGCCGAGCAGGAGAAGCGGCTGCGGGCGGCCGAGCGCGCGCTCGCGCTGCTGGGCAAGGTCAACCCGCTCGCGCTGGAGGAGTTCGAGGCGCTCGAGGAGCGGCACCGGTTCCTCACCGAGCAGCTCGCGGACCTCAAGCGGTCGCGCACCGACCTGCTGCAGATCGTCTCGGACATCGACGAGCGGGTGCAGCAGGTGTTCGCCGAGGCGTTCGCCGACACCGCGGCGGCGTTCGAGGTCGTCTTCTCCCGGCTGTTCCCGGGCGGTGAGGGCCGGCTGCTGCTCACCGAGCCGGACGACATGCTGGCCACCGGGGTCGAGGTCGAGGCACGTCCGGCGGGCAAGAAGATCAAGCGTCTGTCGCTGCTGTCGGGCGGCGAGCGGTCCCTGGCCGCGGTCGCGATGCTGGTCGCGATCTTCAAGGCGCGGCCCAGCCCGTTCTACGTGATGGACGAGGTGGAGGCGGCGTTGGACGACGCGAACCTCGGGCGGCTCATCGAGGTGCTGCGTGAGCTGCAGACCGACTCCCAGCTCATCGTCATCACGCACCAGAAGCGCACGATGGAGATCGCCGACGCCCTCTACGGGGTGACGATGCGCGGCGACGGCGTGAGCACCGTGGTGAGCCAGCGGCTGCGCGAGCAGACCGCGGTCTGAGCCCGGCCCGGTCTGAGCCCGGCCCGGTCTGAGCCCGGCCCGGTCTGAGCCTGGCCCAGCCCGGTCCTCCCCGGTCGTGTCCCGGGGCTGCCCGGCGGCATCGGGGTGAATGTCCTGTGCAGGTCGGCGTGGGCGCAGGCCGACCGTGGGCGCGCGGGGGAGGATCGTCCCATGGTTGTCGTCGTGATCGGTGTTGTCCTGACCCTGCTCGTCGCTGGTGGCGTGATCCTCTTCGCCTCGGTCTCTCCCGATCGTGATGTCCTCGCCGGTGACGAGTCGGTCTGGAAGGCGTTCCGACGGGGGGTGCACCGCCCTGCCTCACAGGTCGAGCAGGTCCCGGTCGACGTCCCGTTGGTCGAGATGCTCGAGTCGGCGGACGACGGTGGCGAGGCCTACCTGACGTCCGACGAGCTGGCCCTCACCTGGGCACGGGCCCGTGAGCGTGCGAGCGAGCAGACGACGCGGGTCGGCGAGCTGGCCGGTCGTGCGCTGCCGCACCACGGGTCGACGCAGACCGCCCACCGGGGCTGAGCAGCCCGGTCGCCGCGGCCCTGCCACCTCGTCGCGGCGGGGCCGATGAGCGTGCGGTTCGCCGTGGTCGCCGTCCACCCGCCAGACTGGGCACGTGCTCACCTCGAACGCCCCTGATCCCCTCGTCCTGCTCGTCGTCGCCGTCGCACTGCTGCTGGCGGGCGTCCTGGTCGCGGTCCAGCTGGTCCGTTCGGGGCGGCGGCGGTCCGCAGAGCAGCCGCCGACCCCGTCGGACGAGGACGTGCGGCCCGACGCCGAGGTCGCGGTACCGGTCGACGAGCCCACCGAGGGCGAGGTTGCCGAGGACACCGAGCCCGAACCGGTGGTGCGGGAGACCCCGGCCCCGTCCGCCGGCCGCCTCGTCCGGCTGCGGGAGCGACTGGCGCGTTCTGGGTCGCCGCTGGGGGCGCGCATCCTCGGGGTGCTCTCGCGCGACCACCTGTCGGAGGCCGACTGGGACGAGCTCGAGGAGACGCTGCTGCTGGCCGACGTCGGCGCCGGTCCGACGGCCGAGCTGCTCGACGCGCTGCGCACCCGGGCGCGGGTGGCCGGGCTGGACGACCCGGCGGCGACTCGCGCGGTGCTGCGCGAGCAGCTCGTCTCGCTGCTCGACCCGAGCCTCGACCGCTCGCTGGCAGTGACGCCCGGCACGGACGACGCCGGTCAGCCCGTGCCGGCCGTCGTGCTCGTCGTCGGCGTCAACGGGACCGGCAAGACGACGACCGTGGGCAAGCTGGCCCGGGTGCTCGTGGCCGACGGCCGCTCGGTGGTGCTCGGCGCGGCCGACACCTTCCGGGCCGCGGCCGCCGAGCAGCTGGCCACCTGGGGCTCGCGGGTCGGGGTCGCGACGGTGCGGGCCGACCGCGAGGGTGCGGACCCGGCCTCGGTCGCGTTCGACGCCGTCCGCACCGGGCGCCGGGAGGGCACCGACGTCGTGCTCATCGACACCGCCGGGCGGCTGCAGAACAAGGCCGGGCTCATGGACGAGCTCGGCAAGATCACCCGGGTGGTGACCCGTGAGGCGCCGCTGTCCGAGGTGCTGCTCGTGCTCGATGCGACCACCGGTCAGAACGGGTTGTCCCAGGCGCGGGTGTTCGCGCAGGTCGCGGCGGTCACCGGGATCGTGCTCACCAAGCTCGACGGCACCGCCAAGGGTGGCATCGTCGTGCAGGTGCAGCGTGAGCTCGGGGTGCCGGTCAAGCTGGTCGGCCTCGGCGAGGGCCCGGACGACCTGGCGCCGTTCGACGTCGAGGCGTTCGTCGACGGGCTGCTCGGCGCCTGACCGGGCCGCTGCGGCGGGGCGCGCCCGGGGCGGATCCGGTGCCCCCGCGAGTCGGACACATGATGTTTACCTGGCCGAAGGGTCCGTGACGCCGCTGTAACACGCGCGGTGGTCGCAGGTAACGGGGTTCCTCCACGGTTGTGCCGTCCAGCTGCTCCGGCTGGGCTTCGGGAGAAACGGATACCGCGAATGCTGATGGACGAATTCGCTCTGGACTCCGGCAACACCGCGTGGATGCTCACCTCGGCCGTCATCGTCCTCATGATGACGGTCCCCGCCCTGGCGTTCTTCTACGGCGGCATGGTGCGCGGCAAGTCGGTCCTCAACATGCTCATGATGAACTTCGTCGCGGCCGGCACGGTCGGGTTCATCTGGATCCTGTACGGCTACGGCATGGCGTTCGGCACGTCGACGACGGGCTTCGGCCAGTTCGTCGGGAACCCGTTCCAGTTCTTCGGTCTGCAGAACCTCACCGACGCCGACACCTTCGGGGCCCCGTACGGCGTCCCCGCGTTCGTCTTCGTCGCGTTCCAGGCCACGTTCGCCGTCATCACCGTCGCCCTCATCACGGGTGCGATCGCGGACCGCATCAAGTTCGGTCACTGGGTCGCCTTCACCATCATCTGGGCGACGGCCGTCTACTTCCCGCTCGCGCACATGGTGTGGGGCGGCGGCTTCCTGGGTGCCTCCGGCCCGATCGGGACCGCGCTGTCCACCCCGATCGACTTCGCCGGTGGCACCGTGGTCCACATCGACGCCGGTGCTGCCGGTCTGGCGCTCGCGCTGCTGCTCGGCAAGCGCAAGAACTGGCCGAAGGAGCCGATGCGGCCGCACAACCTGCCGTTCGTCATGCTCGGTGCTGCGCTGCTGTGGGTCGGCTGGTTCGGCTTCAACGCCGGTTCGGAGCTGGCCGCTGACGGCACCGCGGGTCGTGCCTGGATCAACACCTTCGTCGCCACCTGCGTCGCGATGCTCGGCTGGCTCGTCACCGAGAAGTTCCGTGACGGGCACGCCACGTCGCTGGGTGCCGCCTCGGGCATCGTCGCCGGTCTGGTCGCCATCACCCCGGCCGCTGCGGCGGTCGACTCGTGGGGCGCCATCGCCATCGGCCTCATCGCCGGTGTGGTCTGCGCGCTGGCCGTCGGCCTGAAGTACAAGCTCGGCTACGACGACGCGCTCGACGTGGTCGGCGTCCACCTCGTCGGTGGCATCACCGGCACCGTCCTCATCGGGCTCTTCGCCACGACGAACCAGGGCGGGTTCCTGCCGACGGGCGCCAAGGAAGGTCTGTTCTACGGTGGCGGGGTCACCCAGCTGCTCACGCAGATCTCGGTGGCGCTCATCGCGGTCGTGTTCTCCTTCGTGCTCACCTACATCATCGGCTCGATCCTCAAGGCGATCGGTGGGCTGCGTCTGTCCGAGGAGATCGAGGTCGGCGGGATCGACCTCGCGGTCCACGGTGAGCAGGCGTACGAGTCCCTGGGTGCCCGTGTCGTGACGGAGGTGAAGTGATGACCAAGCTCGTGAGCGCGGTCATCCAGCCGCACCGGCTGGATGACGTGAAGTCGGCCCTCGAAGCCGCAGGTGTGCGTGGTCTGACCGTGAGCGAGGCCAGCGGCTACGGCCGCCAGCGCGGTCACACGGAGGTCTACCGCGGTGCGGAGTACACCGTGGACCTGGTCCCGAAGGTGCGGATCGACGTGCTCGTCGGCGACGAGGACTCGGCCGGTGTCGTCGACGTGCTCGTCCAGGCGGCGCAGACCGGCAAGATCGGCGACGGCAAGGTCTGGGTCGTGCCGGTGGAGGACGTCGTGCGCGTCCGCACCGGTGAGCACGGCGCCGACGCGATCTGACCGGCACCCGGCGCGATGAGTGCGGTGCACCCGACCGCGCCGGGGGCCAGTGAGCAGGACGACACGCAGGTCCCGCACGTGAGCGTGCGGGACCTGCGTGTGCGTCGGCTCGAGGTGGCCGACGAGCTGCCCGGATCCGGCCCGGCCGGCCTGGCCAGACGCCGGCGGCTGGCCGACATGGCCGTCTCGGCCCTGGCCGAGCTGTGGGCCCAGGCCACCGAGCAGATGGACACCACGGGCCTGGCCCTCGGTGCCGTCGGCAGTCTCGGGCGCGGTGACGCCTCGCCCATCTCCGACCTCGACCTCGTGCTCGTGCACGAGGGGCGGGGCCGTTCCCCGGCGGACCTGGCCGGGCTGGCCGAACGCCTCTGGTACCCGATCTGGGACGCCGGACTGGACCTGGACCACTCGGTGCGGTCGCTCGCCCAGTGCCGCCAGGTGGCCTCCAAGGACCTGCCGGCGGCCGTCGGCCTGCTCGAGCTGCGGCACGTGGCCGGGGACCCCGTGGTGGTCGCGCGCGCCATGTCCGCCCTCCTGGAGGACTGGCGGGCCGCGGCCCGACGCCGGCTCCCCGAGCTGTTGGCCTCCACCCGGGTGCGGGCCGAGCGGAACGGTGAGCTCGCCTACCTCATCGAGCCGGACCTCAAGGAGGCGCGCGGCGGCATCCGCGACGCGGTCGTGCTGTCGGCGCTGGCCGCCACCTGGCTCACGGACCGTCCGCACGGTGCGGTCGACACCGCGTACGCGCACCTGCTCGACGTGCGCGACACCGTCCAGCTCGTCACGCGGCGGCACACCAACCGGCTGCTGCTGGCCGACCAGGACGAGGTCGCGGCCCGGGTCGGCTTCGACGACCGGGACGACCTGCTGGCGTCCATCGCCGAGTCCGGCCGGGTGATCTCGTACGCCCTCGACTCCACCGCACGCAACGCGCGCCAGGCGCTGCAGCGCCCGGCCCGTCCGCCGCTGCTGGTGCGCGGGCGCCGGCAGCCGCCCCGGCTGCGGACCATCGCCGAGGGGCTCGTCGAGCACGACGGCGAGCTGGTGCTCGCGGCCGACGCCC
>NZ_VWSD01000172.1 GCF_009829685.1 Cellulomonas citrea | reverse complement strand
CCCCGCGGCGGGGGTCAGCCAGGCCGGGGCCGCCGTCGCGGCCGCCGAGCCGGACTCTGCCGGGGCGGGGCCCGGCGGGACCGGGGCCGGACGCGCGGCGGCGTGCCGGGCGGCCTCGTCGTCCGAGGCGGGGTGCGGTGTCGGCTCGGGTCCCGTGACGGGGTCGACGCTGGTCTCGTCGTCTGGCTGGGTGCCCGGGGTGCCGGTGCTGGGCTCGGTCACAGGTCCTCCGCGAGGTCTCGGTCGTCGCCTGGCCGTCCCCACGCTAGGCCGCGGGGCGTGCGCGCGCCGGTTGCTGCGGCCCGTGTCGCCGGGCGCCTTCGTCGCGGAGCCCGGCGCCCGTGCGTCAGTGAGCGGTCGGTACGGCGTCCGTCGAGGTCACCTGCGCGGCCGCGGGGGCCTCGTCGGCCGCGGTCTCGCGGGTGTGCGACGAGCCCAGCTGCCGCGGGCTGGAGCCGTAGGCGTAGGCGGCGCCGACCAGCAGCCCGCCGCCGACCAGGTTCCCCAGGCCGACGAGCAGCACGTTGCGCGCGAACTCGGTGACGGTCGCGTGCGGCAGCCCGGCGAGCAGACCGTAGGAGAAGGTCGTCATGTTCGCCACGACGTGCTCGAAGCCCGAGGTGATGAACACCATGACGCAGGCGAAGATCACGGCGATCCGGGCGCCCTCGGACTGCAGCCGGCCCGCGCACCAGATCGCCAGGCACACCAGCAGGTTGCACAGGATGCCGCGGAAGAACAGCTCGACGTTGGTCTCGGCCGCCTTGTGCTCGATCATCGCGGCGATGGTCTTGCCGGCGGCGGTCGTCGGCGCCAGCACCCCCGAGGCGCGCAGCAGCAGGGCGAACACGAACGCCCCGAGCAGGTTGCCACCCATCACCGCGAGCAGCACCCCGGCAGCCCGGCGCACACCGACCACCCCGGCGAGCGCGCCCTGGGTGAGGATCATCATGGCCGACGTGGCCAGCTCGGCCCCGGCGACCACGACGATGGTGAGCGCCACGCCGAACACCAGGCCCTGGACGAGCGGCGCCCACGGCGACCCGGCCTGCACGAGCGGCCCGCCGGCGGTCACCATGATGAGCACACCGATGCCGATGTAGGCGCCGGCGAGCATGGTGCGCACCAGGAACACCCCAGGGGTGGCGGTGAGGTCGAGCTTGTGGACGGCGGCGTCGGCCTGACCACGGACGGCAGCGGGGATGCTCAGCACCGGGCAAGCCTGCCGGACGACGACCGCACGGTCATGGGACGAAAGCCGTGGGGGCGGTCGAGCCCGGGCTGCTGGTGCCCGGCGGGGCGGTGAGCGCTGTGAACCGCGCCCGCGTGTCCGTGAGCTGCCACGCCTGGGCGCCGCCCTCCGCATCGATGACGACGAGCGGGCCGCCGGCCGCCGGAAGCACGACGCCCGAGGCCGTCGGCGACCGGCTCGGCACGAGTGTCCAGGCCCACTGCCGCCCGTCCGTCGAGACCCACAGCACCGTGCCCCGGTAGCTCTCCTCGTCCACGGTGCCCACGGCGACGAGCCATCGGGTCTCGTCCGGGCCACCGCTCTGCTCACCGTCGGCGTCCAGCGCGACGGGTGTGCCGAGGGTGGCGTCCGTCGCCAGCTCCACCGGGGTCCAGGTGGTGCCGTCCGCGCTGAACCACTGGTGGTCGGTGCCGACCTGACCGGTCGCGACGATCCCGACCGGTGTCGACGCGCACCCGGCGAACCAGCCGTCCCCTGCGACGGGCGCGGTGACCGACCACTGGTCTCCGTGGCGGGTCCACACCTGTGCGGTCGTGCTGGTCTGCCCGCTGGCCCCGGACCAGCCAACCGCGATCGTCGTGCCGTCGGGCAGCGTGCAACCACCGCGCACCGTTCCCGTCCGGCCGGGCACCCCCAGCCCCTCGGGGCCGACCTCGTCCCACGAGACACCGTCGGGCGAGGTCCACAGCACGGGCTCGTCGTCCGCGGTGGCCTCGGCGGCGGCCCGCCGGCCGCCGACCACCACCCACCCGTCCCGGGTCCCGAGGGCGCCGGAGACCGAGGGGGCCACTCCGGTGGCGATCCCGCCCACCGAGCCGGCGCTGTCGTCGCCGTGAGCGAGCGCGCCGTACAGCCGCAGCCCGTCGAGGGCGTCGGTCCAACCATGACCCACGTAGAGGACCTCGTCGGTGCCGGGGCGTCGCGCGCTGAAGACCGTCGACGCCTTGTCGAGCAGCGGCGACGGCCAGTCGACCTTGGTCAGCCGCTGCCCGTCGAGGACGAACCGGGCGGGCTCCCTCCAGGTGCGCCATCCCGTCTCGTGGATCTCGATCATCGGCCGCGACGCCGAGAGCGCGCCCGGGCCGAGCCCCGCGGCGGTCTCGAACACCGGGTCGGTCGCCCCGGGTGAGTCGATGGGCGTCCACTCCGGCCTGGTGGCGGTGTATTCCCACACGCCCGAGCTCCGGTCGCCCTGCCGCAGCACCCAGGTGCCCCCGTCGGGGGTGAGCGTCACCTGGGCGTCCGGTGCGACATCGGTGAACGGGTCGGAGACCGTGACGGGCGACCACCGCCCGTCGACCCTGCGGTAGACGGAGGTGAGGGTCGTGGTCGTGGTGATGACCGCGGCCGCTGCTGCGCCGTCCCGGCTCGCGAGCGAGCCGAACCACTGGGACGCGTCGGCCGGCCAGCCTCCCTCGGGCGGGTCGACCTGCTCGCGTGCCCAGACGCTCCCGTCGGACGAGGACCAGGCCTGCGGCACCCAGACCGTCGGGTCGGCCGGTGAGGGGACCGACCCGACGGCGAGCCACCCGTCCGAGGCGCGGACCAGCGCCGAGACCGAGGCGACGGCATCGGCGTCCACCGGCTGCGGGTCGGACCAGGTGAGGCCGTCGTCGTCGGACCGCAGGACCGCGCTCGACCAGTGGCCCCCCGAGCGGGTCTCGAGGCCGACGAGCACCCGGGTGCCCTCACCGGCCACCCCGACGAGGGCGAGCTGGTCGGACCCCGCGTTCGACGGCAGCTCGCGGATCGTCACCTGGTCACCGCGCACCACGAGGAGCCGCCCGTCCTCGGTCCCGCGGACCTCGCCGACGGCGTAGACGACGTCGCGCACGACGGCCGCGGTGCTCAGCTCGATCCGGTCGGCCTCGGGCGGCAGGCTCACCCGGTGCCAGGCGGACCGGTCGGCCGACGTGACGAGGTAGCTGCCCGTCGAGCCGTCCTGCCACGTGGACCCGGCGACGGCGACCAGGTCGTCGTCCCCGGCCATCACGACGGACACGACCGGACCGGGGACCCCGAGCTGTGCGCCCGACCAGCGCCCGTCGTGCTGGACCTGCCAGATCGTGAGCTCCCCGGCCGACCCAGGGCGCACCAGGCGGCCGGCCGCCAACCCCGGCGCGTCCGGGGCGGGTGGGACGAGTGCGATGTCGGCCATCCGCTCAGCGGCCGGCACCAGCGCGTCGTCGACGGCCACCGCACGCCAGCCGGCTGCGGCACCGGGCACCGACCCGGTCTCGTGGGGTGCGGGCGGACGGGCCAGCGCGATGACGGTGACCAGCACCACGAGGACGGTGAGGCCGGCGGCGATGGCGCCTGTGCGGCGGGTCATGGCTCCCCCTGGAGGTCGACGACCGCCGCACCCTAGGGGCGCCCCGTGCCCGCCCGGAGCCGGTTGTCCACAGGCTCGGGGAGCCGGCCCGGTGCTACCCCCGGAACCGCGGGGCGAACGGCCAGGGGGTGCCGTCGGCCAGCGTCGAGTCGGCGAGCATCGCGGCGCGCTCGACGGCCTTGGCGACCACCGGGGTGACGTCCGGGTTGAACACGGACGGCACGATGTAGGTCGGGTTGAGCTCGGTGTCGCTCACCACCGAGGCCAGTGCGCGCGCCGCGGCCAGCAGCATCCCGTCGGTGACCGTGCGGGACTGGGCATCCAGCAGCCCGCGGAACACCCCGGGGAACGCCAGCACGTTGTTGATCTGGTTCGGGTGGTCGCTGCGGCCGGTGCCGACCACGGCCGCGTATTTCGCGGCCTCGTCCGGGTCGACCTCGGGGCGCGGGTTGGCCAGGGCGAACACGATCGAGTCAGGAGCCATCCGCTGCACGTCGGCACCGGTGATGACGTCGGGGGCGCTCACCCCGATGAACACGTCGGCGCCCACGAGCGCATCGGCGATCGAGCCGGTCACCCGGCGCGGGTTGGTGATCGCCGCGGTCTTCTCCAGGCTCGGCGTCAGCCCCGGGCGGCCGGTGTGCACCACGCCCTCGATGTCGCCGACCACCACGTCGTCCGCGCCCGCGGCCAGCAGCAGGCCGAGCACGGCCGACCCGGCGGCCCCCGCGCCGGACAGCACCACCCGCACGTCCTCGATCCGCTTACCCACCACCTTGAGCGCGTTGAGCAGCGCGGCGACCACGACGATGGCGGTGCCGTGCTGGTCGTCGTGGAAGACGGGGATGTCGAGACGTTCGCGCAGCCGGCGCTCGACCTCGAAGCAGCGCGGGGCGGAGATGTCCTCCAGGTTGATCCCGGCGAACACCGGGGCGATCGCCACGACGGTCTCGACGATCTCGTCCACGTCGGTGGTGTCCAGGCAGATCGGGAACGCGTCGATGTCGGCGAACCGCTTGAACAGCACGGCCTTGCCCTCCATCACGGGCAGTGCGGCGAGCGGGCCGATGTTGCCCAGGCCGAGCACGGCGGTGCCGTCGGTGACGACCGCGATCATGTTGTGCTTGATCGTGAGGCGTCGGGCCTCCTCGGGGTTCGCCGCGATGGCCTCGCACACCCGGGCCACGCCGGGGGTGTAGGCCATGGACAGGTCCTCGCGGTTGCGCAGCGGTGCCTTGGCCTCGATCGCCAGCTTGCCGCCCAGGTGCAGCGCGAACGTGCGGTCGCTCACCCGGCCGATGTCGACCCCGGGCAGGGTGGTGAGCACGGCGACGATCTGCGCGGCGTGCTCGTCGTCGCGGGTGGCGCACGTGACGTCCACGACGATCTGCTCGGAGCCCGAACCGGCGACGTCCAGCGCGGTGACCAGTCCACCGGCCTGCTCGATCGCGGTCGTCACCTCCGAGACGGCGGTGGGACGGGCCTGCACCTGCAGGCGCGCGGTGATGGCATGGGAGACGCTCGGCGCTGACACCCGGTCATTGTGGCCCCCCGAGCGGCCCGACGGGACGAAGAACGGCGGCCCCCGTCATCGGGTGCCGCCGTTCAGAAACTTCGGGTCCGCGGGAGATCAAGCGTGCGCCTCGTCGGCCGCTACGGGACCAGCCCGGTCGGCCCGCCCATCAGTGGGTCAGCCTGCGCGTGGGTTCCCGCGAACCATGAAGTTGTCCTCTCATTGGTACCCCTCCGCGGGCCCGGTGGGAAGGGGTGTCACCTCTGTGAGGGCACTGGGGGGCGTACGGCTCGGATGCCGGACGTCGCCGCCAGCATGTGGGACGGACGGGCCGTCCCCAGCCCGTCCTCGTGCGCGGCGGGTCGTGGTGCCGCGGCCACGACGGTTCGGCGGGGCCGGCTCGCGCGACAGGGTCCGTCTCGATCGGGACCGGCGTGGGGCGTCGGGCGTGCTCAGCGCCGCTCGCCCTCGCCGGGCCCCCCGGTGCGGACCAGCAGGAGGCGGCGATGAGCAGCAACGGCACCCGAGCCGTCGTGGTCGGGGTGGTGGGGGCGCG
>NZ_VWSD01000171.1 GCF_009829685.1 Cellulomonas citrea | reverse complement strand
CGCGCCGGTGCCGGCCGCCGCCCTCGCCGGGACCGCCCGGGACCGGGACCTGCGCGCACCGCAGTTCGTCCCGCTCAGCCCCACCGAGGAGGCCGTCGTGCGGGGGGCGTCGCCGCTGGCCGGGTCGGTGCTCTCGCCGCAGACCTGGAAGGACGCCGTGCACGCGTTGCAGGAACGCACGGTGCGCCGATGAACCTCACGGTGCTGGTGGCCCAGGTGCTGGCCGCCCCCACGCCGCCGACCGACCCGACCTCACCGGTGGCACCCGGTGGTGACACGGTCTCGGTCGCGATCAACGGGGTGAACGGCACGCCCTCGAGCTCGATCGTCGTGCTGCTGGCGATCACGCTGCTGTCCGTCGCGCCGTCGCTGCTGCTCATGACCACGAGCTTCACCAAGATCTTCGTGGTGCTGGCCATGACCCGCAACGCGCTCGGCCTGCAGGGGGTGCCGCCCAACCAGGTGATGGCCGGGCTGGCGCTGTTCCTCTCGCTGTTCGTCATGGCGCCGGTGATCTCGCAGGTCAACACCGACGGCGTGCAGCCCTACCTGCACGGGCAGATGTCGTTCTCCCAGGCGGTGAGCGCGGGGGAGGCCCCGCTGGCGGACTTCATGGTGAAGCACACCCGCGAGGAGGACATCGCGCTGGTCACCCGGGCCGCCAAGCTGGACAACCCGGCCAACCCGGCGTCGGTGCCGTTCACCACGCTCGCCCCGGCGTTCATGCTCTCCGAGCTGCGCAGCGCGTTCATCATGGGGTTCGTCATCTTCGTGCCGTTCCTCGTGATCGACCTCGTGGTGTCCTCGGCCCTCATGAGCATGGGCATGATGATGCTGCCGCCGACCATGGTGGCCCTGCCGTTCAAGCTGCTGCTGTTCGTGCTCGTCGACGGCTGGGGCCTGGTCATCACGGCCCTGCTCGGCTCGTACTCCGGAGCAGGCTGATGGACCCGGCAGCCGTCCTGGACATCGCCCGCGAGACGATGATCCTGGCCGCCAAGCTGGCGGCCCCCGTGCTCGTGACGTCCCTGGTCGTCGGCTTCGTGGTGTCCCTCGTGCAGTCGGTCACCCAGATCCAGGAGGTCACGCTCTCCTTCGTGCCCAAGGCGGTCGCGGCGGCGCTCGCGCTGCTGGTCACCGGGCAGTGGATGATCTCCTCCCTCGTCGAGTTCACCACGTCGCTGTACGCACAGATCCCGGCCCTGGTCGGGAGCTGAGGGTGGACCCCATCGCCGTCACGCTGTCGCTGGCGAACGTGCAGACCACCATGCTGGCCTCGGTGCGCGTCGCCGGGTTCCTGGTGATCGCCCCGCCGTTCGCCAACAAGGCGGTGCCGGGCGCGGTCAAGGTCGCGCTCGCGATGGCGATCGGTGCGGCGGTGGCCCCCGGGCTGGCGCAGCAGGTGCCGGACACGACGGGTGGGTTCATCGGCTCGGTGCTGATGCAGGCGTTCATCGGGCTGGCGCTCGGCTTCGGGGTCTATCTCGTGTTCGCGGCGGTGTCGAGCGCCGGAGCCGTCATCGACCAGTTCGGCGGCTTCCAGATGGCCGCGGCGTACGACCCGTTGAGCCAGAGCAACGGCGCCCCGATGATGCGGCTCTACCAGATGCTGGCCGTCGCGCTGCTGTTCGCCTCGGACGGCTACCAGGTGGTGCTGCGCGGGCTGGTGAGCACGTTCACGGCGCTGCCGCTCGACATGGGCCTGAGCACCTCGACCCTGGCCGAGCAGCTCACCTCGGGGCTCTCGGCGATGGTCGTGGCCGCGCTGCAGATCGCAGGGCCGCTGGTCGTCGTGCTGTTCCTCACCGACGTCGGCCTGGGTCTGCTCACCAAGGTGGCCCCCGCGCTCAACGCGTTCGCGATGGGCTTCCCGCTCAAGATCCTCGTCACGCTCGTGTTCGTCGGGTTCGCGGTGCTGGCCTTGCCGTCCGTGCTCAGCGGGCTGGCGGACGACTCCGTGGTCTTCATGGGGCACGTCGTGGGGGCCGGCCGATGAGCTCGGACGGGCAGGAGAGGACCCACAAGGCCACACCGCAGAAGATGCGGGACGTCCGCAAGAAGGGCGGCCTGGGCAAGTCGGCGGACCTCACCGGCTGGCTCACGCTCGGTGCCGCCGTGCTCATGCTGCCGACCGTCGCGGTGCGCGCCCGGCAGGAGGTCACCAGCGAGCTGCTGTCGCTGCGGGACGTCGCCCACGACCCGTCACCGGCTCGGGCGCTGGCCGTGCTCGACACGGGGATGTCGAGCATCGTCGGCATCCTCGCGCCGATGTTCGCGGTGGTCGTCGTGACGGCCGTCGTCGTCAACATCGCCCAGGGCGGCGGGGTGCACCCGGTGTTCCGGCTGCACACCGAGTCGCTCAACCTCGGCAAGGGGGCCAAGCGGCTGTTCAGCCCGACCACCGCCTGGGAGGCGGTCAAGACGCTGGCCAAGTCCGCGGCCGTCGGGCTCGCGGTCTACTCCGTGCTGCGCTCGCTCGTGCCGGTCCTCATGGGGTCGGGGCGGTTGTCGCTCGAGGCCGTGCTCGGCGTGGCCGGCGGCTCGGTGAGTGCCGTGCTGCGCGCCGGGGTGCTCGCCGGGCTCCTGCTGGCCTTCGTCGACCTGGGCGTGGTCATCAAGCGGAACCGCAAGCAGACCCGGATGACCACCCGCGAGGTGGAGGACGAGAACAAGCGCAACGAGGGCGACCCGAAGGTCAAGGGGCAGATCCGGGCGCGGCAGCGGCAGGCCTCCCGCAACCGCATGATGGCCGCGGTGGTCGACGCCGACGTCCTCGTGGTCAACCCGACGCACGTCGCCGTGGCCCTGCGGTACGAGCCCGGCGCCGGTGCCCCTCGGGTGGTCGCCAAGGGGTCGGGCGCCGTCGCGGCCCGGTTGCGCGAGGTCGCGACCGAGCACCGCGTGCCGATGATCGAGGACGTCCCGCTGGCCCGTGCGCTGTACGCCGCGTGCGAGCTCGACCAGGAGGTCCCCGAGTACCTGTTCATGGCGGTGGCCCGGGTGCTGGCCTTCGTCATGGCGCTGCGCCGACGCGGTGCTGCCGCCGGATCGCACCGCACCCCGGGCGGCACCGCCCTGCCGGAGTACGACGGCGCCGACCACGCCGCGGTCGCCCGGGCCAAGGCGCGCGCCGCGGCCCATGACCGGCACCGTCCGGCACCCACCGGTCCCGCACCTACCGGTCCCGCGCCCACCAGTCCCACGCCCGCCACGTCGTCGTCGGAGGCCCAGGCATGAAGAACCGCCCCATCGCCCAGCTGGCGGTCCCGATCGGCGTCGTCGGCGTCGTCATGCTGCTCGTCGTGCCGCTGCCGCCGGCGCTGCTCGACGTGCTCATCGCGCTCAACATCACCGCATCGCTGGTCATCCTGCTCACCAGCATGTACGTGAAGCGGCCGCTGGACTTCTCGGTCTTCCCCTCGCTCATCCTGGTGTTCACGCTGTTCCGGCTGGGGCTCAACGTCGCGAGCACCCGGCTGGTGCTGCGCGACGGGTTCGCCGGTCACGTGATCGACGCGTTCGGGCACTTCGTCGTCGGCGGCTCGCTCGTCATCGGCCTGGTGATCTTCCTCATCCTCGTGGTCATCCAGTTCGTGGTCATCACCAACGGTGCCGGTCGCGTCGCCGAGGTCGGCGCCCGGTTCACCCTCGACGCGATGCCCGGCAAGCAGATGGCGATCGACGCGGACCTCAACTCGGGTCTCATCGACGAGGACACCGCGCGTCAGCGCCGGGCGGACATCGCCGCGGAGGCCGACTTCTACGGCGCCATGGACGGTGGTTCGAAGTTCGTCAAGGGTGACGCGATCGCCGGTGTGGTCATCACGGTCATCAACCTCGTCGGTGGGTTCGTCATCGGCATGGTGCAGCGCGGCATGACGGCCGGCGACGCGATCAACACCTACTCGGTGCTCACCGTCGGTGACGGTCTCGTCACCCAGATCCCGGCGCTGCTGCTGTCGGTGGCCACCGGCATCGTGGTGACCCGGGCCAGCGCCGACGGCGACCTGGGCACCTCGGCCGCCGGCCAGCTGCTGCAGTCCCGCCAGGCGCTGCTCATCGCCGGGTGCGGGGCGATCGGGCTCGGTCTGCTGCCGGGGATGCCCAAGCTGCCGTTCGCCCTGGTGGGCGCGACGTTGGTGTTCCTGGCGCAGCGGCGCAAGTCCCGCCAGGCCCAGGAGGCCCGCGAGGCGGAGGCCGCCGCCCAGACCCCCGAGGCGCCGCCGAGCTCGGACTCGCCCGAGGCGCTCATCGAGCAGATGCGGGTGCACCAGCTGGAGATCCTGCTCTCGCCCGACCTGGTCGACCTGGTCGGCACCGGGCCGGAGCAGGACCTGCTGGCCCGGGTCCGCGGGCTGCGTCGCAAGATCGCGCTCGACCTGGGCATCGTGGTGCCGCCGGTGCGCACCCGCGACAGCGTGGACCTGCCGCGCTCGACCTACGTCGTGCGGGTGGCCGGGGTGGAGGCCGGACGTGGTGAGGCGCCGGCCGGACGGGTGCTGGCCCTGGGCGACGACCTCGCGGCGCTGCCCGGCACGGCCGTCACCGAACCGGTGTTCGGGCTGCCCGGCAAGTGGGTGCCGGCCGAGCTGCGCCACGCCGCCGAGATGACGGGGGCCACCGTGGTGGACCGCTCGTCGGTGCTCATCACGCACCTGGGCGCGATCATCACGCAGGTCGCCCCGCGGCTGCTGGGCCGCGAGGACGTGCGGGTGCTCACCGAGGGGCTCAAGAAGGTGAACCCGTCGGTGGTCGAGGAGCTGGTGCCCGGGCTGCTGTCGCTCGGCGAGGTGCAGCGCGTGCTGCAGGGGCTGCTGGCCGAGCAGGTGCCGATCCGCGACCTGGGTCGCATCTACGAGGCGCTCACGCTGCGGGCCCGGGTCGGCACCGACCCCGAGGGTCTGGTCGAGGCGGCCCGCACCGGCCTGGGCCCGGCGCTCGTGGCGCCCTACGTCGTCGAGGGTGCCGTGCGGGTGGTGACGTTGGAGCCGTCGCTCGAGCAGCTGCTGCTCGAGTCGTTGCGGCCCGGCGAGGGCGGCACCCAGCTGCTCGTCGACCCGGGGGTGCTCGACCAGGCGCTCGTGCAGCTGCGGCACGCCGTGCAGCAGGCCGAGGAGGACGGGCGCCAGGTGGTGCTGGCCTGCGCACCGGCGATCCGGCCGGCGCTGCACCGACTCCTGGCCCTTGCCCAGCCCCGTCTGCCGGTGCTCTCCTACTCCGAGGTCACGGGGGCAGGAGTCGTCGTGCAGACCGTCGGGGTGGTGAGTGGTGGCCGAGCGATTGCTGCTTGAGGGCTCGGACCTGGCCGAGCTCATGGCGCACGTGCGCCAGGAGTTCGGGCCGCACGCCAAGGTGATCCGCGCCGAGCGGATCCGGCAGGGCGGGTTCGCCGGCTTCTTCGCCAAGGAGAAGTACGAGCTCACGGTCGATGTGCCGCAGATGCCACCGGCGCCGGTGCGCCCGTTGCGCTCGCACCGCCCGCCGCCGTCCTCGCTCGAGGAGCTGCTGGATGCGGCCGATGCGGAGGAGCAGCAGCTGCGGCCGGACCCGGACCAGGCACGGGCGGCCATCGCGGCCCGTCCCGACCAGGCGGCGCAGGCTGCCAAGCCCCGGGCCGCGACCGCCGGTTCGCAGTTCGCGACCGTCCTCGACCAGGTGCGTGCGCTGGCCGACGAGGGTGTCCCGGCCGAGGCGTTCGTGCCGCTGGCGCCGTCCGCCCCGCCCGG
>NZ_VWSD01000170.1 GCF_009829685.1 Cellulomonas citrea | reverse complement strand
GGCGGCGCGGCGCGCTCGACTGAGCTGGCGCCCCCGACCGAGCTGGCGCCCTCGACTGAGCTGGCGCCCCCGACTGGGCCGGCCGCGGCCGGCGCATGCCACAGGCGGCCACCGTACGATGGTCCACGACGCCGGGTCGCGGTAGCCCCGGGCTCCATTGACAGCCGCTTCGAGCGGCCCCGCGCCGAGAGGCGCTCCCGGCCCGGCGTCACCCTCCTTGGATGACGATCAGGTGACGGCTCGGTTATGCCGAGGGGTCCCGGTGGCCTAGCCTGGGCGCGTGCCTGACACCCCCGGTGGAGCCTGACGTGCGACTGCGCCTGACCCCGCGTGACACCACATTCTTCGACCTGTTCGCTGCCTCGGCCCAGCACCTGGTGACCGGCGCGAACCTCCTCGCCGAGATGCTCGGCGCCGACCGCTCCGGTCGCAAGGACATCGCCAAGCGGATGTCCGACGCCGAGCACGCCGCGGACGACTCGACCCACGAGATCATGCGACGTCTCAACCAGACGTTCGTGACCCCGTTCGACCGCGACGACATCTACAACCTCGCCAGCGCGCTCGACGACTGCATGGACTACATGGAGGAGGTCGCCGACCTCGTCGTCCTCTACCGCATCGAGGCGCTGCCGCCCCGTGTGGCCGACCAGATCCAGGTGCTCCAGCGCGCCGCCGAGCTCACCGCCGAGGCCATGCCCCGGCTGCGCTCGATGGAGTCGCTGCCTGAGTACTGGGTCGAGGTCAACCGGTTGGAGAACCAGGCCGACAAGGCCCACCGCAAGCTGCTCGCGCAGCTGTTCGACGACGTCAAGGACCCGATCGAGCTCATGAAGCTCAAGGAGATCGTCGAGAAGCTCGAGGACGCCGCCGACGCGTTCGAGCGGGTGGCCAACACGGTCGAGACCATCGCGGTCAAGGAGTCCTGACTCAGGTGGAGGCGGCGCTCGTCGTCCTTGTCGTCGTGCTCGCACTGAGCTTCGACTACACGAACGGCTTCCACGACGCGGCGAACGCGATCGCCACGTCGGTCTCCACCCGGGCGCTCACGCCGCGGGTGGCGCTCGTCATGGCGGCGGTGATGAACTTCGTCGGCGCCCTGCTGTCGACCAAGGTCGCCGAGACCATCGCGACCGCGATCGTCGACCTCAAGGACGCCCCGCCCCGGCTCTCGCTCGTCGTCATCGTGGCGGCGCTCGTCGGGGCCATCACGTGGAACCTCATCACCTGGTGGTTCGGGCTGCCGTCGTCCTCGACCCACTCGCTCATCGGCGGTCTCGTCGGTGCCGGTCTCGCCGGTGGCCTGGGCATCTACGGCGCCCAGGTGATCGACCGGGTCGTCGTCCCGATGGTCCTGTCGCCCACGATCGGGTTCGTCGCCGCGTTCCTCGTCATGGTCGGGGTGCTGTGGCTGCTGCGCAACGCCTCGCCGCACCGCACCTTCCGCCGGTTCCGGCTCGCGCAGACCGTCTCCGCCTCGGCGATGGCGCTCGGTCACGGTCTGCAGGACGCGCAGAAGACGATGGGCGTGATCTTCCTCGCGCTGCTGTCGGTCAACTGGGCGCACCCGGGCCACACCATCCCGCTGTGGGTGAAGCTGGCCGCGGCCACGGCGATCTCGCTGGGCACCTACTCCGGCGGCTGGCGCATCATGCGCACGCTCGGCCGCAAGATCATCGAGGTGGACCCGGCGCGCGGTTTCGTCGCCGAGTCGGTCTCGGCCACGGTGCTCTACCTCAACGCGTTCGTGCTGCACGCGCCGGTCTCCACGACGCATGTCGTGACCAGCGCGATCATGGGGGTGGGCGCCACCAAGCGGCTGTCCGCCGTGCGCTGGGGCGTGGCCAAGAACATCGCGATCGCCTGGGTGCTCACGATGCCCGCCGCCGCGATCGTCGCCGCCGTCATGTTCTGGTTGCTCCAGCTCGTCCTGCTCTGAGCCGCCAGCTCGTCGTGCCCGACCGGCCGGGTCAGCTCGACGGAGCGAGCACCTGGGCCGCCACGACTCGCGGCCCCACCGCGGTCTCGGCGACGTGGCACACGAGCACCTGACCGGGACGCAGGAACGGGTCCGCCGTCGGCAGCGCATCGGCCACTGCCCGGCACGCATGGCCGGCCAGCACGTCGAGCACGGTGGGCAGCACGGGGCGGTGCGTGCACACCACGGAGTCCCCGGACACCGAGAGCAGGTCGAGCATCTCGGCGGCCACCCGGGCCGGTGAGTCGGCGTGCGCGTCCTCGGTGAGCAGGTCGGAGGTGACCAGCTCCAGACCGGCGGCGGTGGCGTACGGGCGCACCGTCTGCTCGCACCGGGCCCACCGGCTGGAGACCACCCGGGCCACGCCGAACGCCGAGAGCAGCGGCACCAGCCCGGTGGCCTGGCGGGTCCCGCTCCGGGTCAACGGGCGGTCCAGCTCGGTGCCGGCCCAGTGCGCACGTTTGGTGGCGCGGCCGTGCCGGGCGACGACGAGCGCACGGGTCACCAGCCGGTCCTGCCGGTACGCCTCGACCAGCACGTCGAGCGGTTCGCGGTCGGACGGGCGGGTCAGCCGCTGCGCAGCCACGTCGGCGTCGAACCAGCGGACCTGGTCGATCTCGTCCCGCCCGGCCCGCGGCACCGGGGGACGGGCCGCGAGGGCGAACCGGTCGGGTCGCCCGGCGACCTGCGCCGCCCAGTAGTGCACCTGCTTGGGCCGGCCCGCGGACTCGTACTGCAGACCCGGCAGCGGCATGCCGAGCACGACGTCGAGACCGGTCTCCTCGGCGACCTCGCGGGTCGCGGCCTCGACCACGCACTCGCCCGGCTCGAGCTTGCCCTTGGGCCACGACCAGTCGCGGTACCGCGGGCGGTGCACGAGCGCCACCTGCAGCCGTCCCGTGCGGACCCGCCAGACCAGTGCGCCGGCCGCCTGGACAGACGTCGTGCCCGAGGTCACCGGACCGCGCCCGGCCGCCTGCGCTGTCGGGCGATGAGCACGGACTGCAGATCGGCCAACGGCTGGCCGTCGGCGTCGCGGTGGTGCCGGGTCCACGTGCCGTCCGACCCGAGCCACCAGGACGACGTGGTGTCGGCCACCGAGTCGTCGATGAGCCGGACCAGCTCGGCGATGTGCTCAGGCGCCGACATGCGCACGAGCGCCTCGACCCGGCGGTCGAGGTTGCGGTGCATGAGGTCGGCCGAGCCGATGTAGACCTCCGGCCCGGTGAACCCGTCGTCGCCGGGGGTGGCGTGCGCGAACGCGAAGATGCGCGAGTGCTCCAGGAAGCGCCCGAGGATCGAGCGCACCCGGATCGTCTCGGACAGCCCCGGCACCCCCGGGCGCAGCGCGCAGATGCCGCGCACGTTGACGTCGACCTGCACCCCCGCCTGCGAGGCGCGGTAGAGGGCGTCGATGATGGCCTCGTCGACCATCGAGTTCACCTTGATCTTGATCCAGGCCTCGTGCCCGGCGCGGGCCGCGGCCGCCTCGCGCTCGATCCGCTCGACCAGACCGGCGCGGATGGAGCGCGGGGCCACCAGCAGCCGGTGGAACCGGCTGCGCGGGGCGTACCCGGACAGCTGGTTGAACAGCCGGGTGAGGTCCTGGCCGACATCGGGGTCCACCGTGAGCAGGCCGACGTCGGTGTACAGCCGCGCGGTCTTCGGGTGGTAGTTGCCGGTGCCGACGTGGCTGTAGCGGCGCAGCCCGTCGGCCTCCTGACGCACCACCAGGGACAGCTTGCAGTGCGTCTTGAGCCCGACGATGCCGTACACGACGTGCACCCCGGCCTGCTCGAGCTTGCGCGCCCACTCGATGTTGTTCTGCTCGTCGAACCGGGCCTTGATCTCGACGAGGGCGAGCACCTGCTTACCGGCCTGCGCGGCGTCGATGAGGGCGTCGACGATGGGCGAGTCGCCCGACGTGCGGTAGAGCGTCTGCTTGATGGCCAGCACCTGCGGGTCGGTCGCGGCCTGCTCGAGGAACTGCTGGACCGAGGTGGAGAACGAGTCGTACGGGTGGTGCAGCAGGATGTCGCGGGCCCGGATCGCCGCGAAGATGTCGGTCGGGTTCGCCGACTCGACCTCCGCCAGGTGCCGGTGCGTGGTCGGCACGAACGCCGGGAAGTGCAGCTCGGCGCGGTCCAGGTCGGCGATCACGTTGAGCCCCGTCGCGTCCAGCGGGGCGGGCAGCTCGTAGACGTCCTCGGTGAACATCCGCAGCTCGCGGGTGAGCAGGGTGCGCACCCGGGCGCTCGTGCCCGCCGCCAGCTCCAGGCGCACCGGCGGACCGAAGCGGCGGCGCAGCAGCTCCTTCTCCATCGCCTTGAGGAGGTTCTCGGCATCGTCCTCCTCGACCTCGACGTCCTCGTTGCGGGTCACCCGGAAGGTGTGGAACTCCTGCACCTCCATCCCGGGGAACAGGTAGTACAGGTGCTGGGCGATGACGTCCTCGATCGGCACGAACGAGATCGGGCCGCGGTCGCGGGCTGCGGTCTGCTGGTCCGGCACCGACGGCTTGCCGCTCGCGTCGACCGCCAGGTAGCGCGGCAGCAGCGGCGGCACCTTCACCCGGGCGAAGTGCTCCTTGCCGCTCGACGGGTTGACCACGCTCACGGCCAGGTTGAGCGACAGCCCGGAGATGTACGGGAACGGGTGCGCCGGGTCCACCGCCAACGGGGTGAGCACCGGGAAGATCTGGCGCCGGAAGTACTTGGTGAGCCGGTCCTGCTCCGACTCGCCCAGGTCCGCCCAGCGCACCAGCGTGATGCCCTCGGCGGCCAGTGCGGGGGAGACCTGCTCGGTGAACACGGCCGCGTGCCGGGCCATGAGCTCGTGCGCCTTCTCGCTGATCGCGTCGAGCACCTCACGGGGGGACAGCCCGCTCGCCGCGGTCACGGCGATCCCCGTCGCGATGCGGCGCTTGAGGCCGGCGACGCGCACCATGAAGAACTCGTCGAGGTTCGAGGCGAAGATCGCCAGGAACCGCACCCGCTCCAGCAGCGGCACGTCCGGGTCCTCGGCCAGCTCGAGCACACGCTGGTTGAAGGCCAGCCAGGACAGCTCGCGGTCGGCGAAGCGGTCCGCGGGCAGGGCGGCGTCGGGCACCGGCAGCGGCGTCGCCAGCGGTGCGACGTGCTCGGCGATGTGGGCGGCCAGCTCGGTCTCCAGAGCGGGGGCGTCGGTCATGGCGTCCATCGTGGCACCGGCCGGTGAACGGTGGGTGTCGTGACCAACCGGCAGCCGGTACTGCACGTGCACCCCGGAGGTGGTGAACCCGGCCCGCGCGTAGGTCCGCAGCGCCGCGGCGTTGTCGCTCTCGACGTAGAGCACCGCGCGGTCCAGGCCGCGGCCGGCCAGGTGCGCCAGCCCGGCGGCGGTGAGCAGCCGACCCAGACCCATGCCCTGGGCGCCCGGGTCGACGCCCAGCACGTAGATCTCGCCGACCGGCTCGGCGCCGTGCTCGCCGGCGCGGTGCACCTTGGTCCACACCGACCCGAGCAGCTCGGCCCCGCTGGTCGCCAGCAGCAGCCCCGCGGGGTCGAACCACGGCTCGCGCTCCAGGAGGCGCAGGTCGTCCAGCGTGGTGCGGCCCTGCTCGGGGTGGTCGGCGAACGCCCGGGCGTTGACCGCCAACCACGCTGGTTCGTCGCGGCCGACCTCGAACGGGCGCAGCTGCACCTCGGGCGGCGGTTCGGGCACCGGGCCGGCCACGAGCGGCGCGGACATGACGAGGAGCCGGCGCACCGGGTCCGCCCCGGTGCGTGC
>NZ_VWSD01000016.1 GCF_009829685.1 Cellulomonas citrea | reverse complement strand
ACGGGCGGGGCCACCGGTCGCCCGGCCGCCCGGTCCCGTTCGGCGGCGGCCCGCTCGAGCAGCAGGTCGACGAGCCCGCGGACGAAGGTCGGGTGCGTCCCGGCGGTGGCCGCACGCACGAGCTGCATGCCGAGCCCGGCCGCGGTGTCGGCGGCCTCGGTGTCCAGGTCGTGCACGACCTCCATGTGGTCGGACACGAAGCCGATCGGCGACAGCACGACGGCCCGCACCCCGGCGGCGGCCAGCGCCTCGAGGTGGGTGTTGACGTCGGGCTCGAGCCACGGCTGCGACGGCGGGCCCGACCGTGAGCAGTACGCCAGGTCCCAGTCGAGCACCCGGCCCAGCCGCTCACCGGCCTGCGCCGCGACAACGGCGGCCACGTCCAGGTGCTGCTCCACGTAGCCGGGGCCGTCGACCGTGGAGGCCTCCTGCATCGCGTCCGGGATCGAGTGCGTGACGAACACGAGCCGGGCCTGCTCCGGAGCCTGCGCGAAGGCGGCGACCACCGCCTCGACGTTCGCCTCGACGAAGCCGGGGTGGTCGAAGTAGGCGCGCACCTTGTCCAGCTCGACGGGACGGTCGACGAGCGCCGCGGCGAAGTCCTCCCGGTACTGCCGGCACCCCGAGTAGGAGGCGTACGCGCTGGTCACGAGGGCGAGCACGCGGGTGGCACCGGCCGCGAGCGCCTCGTCGAGGGCGCGGGCGGTGAACGGCTCGGCGTTCCGGTTGCCCCAGACCACCGGCACCGGGATGCCCCGCCGGTCGAGCTCGGCCGCCAGCGCGGCCCGCAGCGCACGGTTCTGGGCGTTGATCGGGCTGATGCCGCCGCGCGCGTAGTAGTGCTCGGCGACCATCTCGAGCCGCTCGTCCGGGATCCGCGCCCCGGCCGTCACCCGGCGCAGGTAGGGCATCACCTCCTCGGGCCCCTCGGGGCCGCCGAACGAGGCGAGCAGGACGGCGTCGTAGGGCGCGAGCAGGTGCGGCACGCGGTCGATCATGGCATCGGGCCGACGCCTGACCTGCCCTGGGACGACGTGACGTTGTCCCGACGCGCTGTCAGGTCGAGCCGGCAACCTCGGGGCCCGAGGGGCCCTGCCGGGCGCTCAGGCGGTCGCGCGGGCCCGTTCGACGCGGACCTGCTCGAGCTCGTCGGCGATGGTGCTGGCCCAGCGCTCGATGGCGCTGAAGTCGCGGTGGTCGCCCTCGCGGTTGAGCACCCCAGCGGCGGCCACCCGCTCGGCGAAGCTCAGCCCGGCGCGCTCCAGACGACCGCGGAACAGCCGGTTGTCGCGGGCCCCGAGGCGTTCGCCGAGCGCGGCCAGCTCGGACGTGGTCCGGGCACCGCTCGTCGGCGAGGCGAGGCCCGAGGCGAACAGCCACAGCGGGCGGGCCGCAAGCTCCGTGCCGAGCCGCTCGACCAGGTCCCGCGCATCGGGCAGCAGGCTCGTCAGGTAGACAGCCGAGCCGACGACGGCGGCGTCGTACCCGGCCAGGGTGCTCACCTGGGCCGGCTCCTGCAGGTCCGCGCGGTGGCCCCGGGCGGCGAGCACCGAGGTGATGGCGGCGCCGATCTCCCAGGTCGCCCCATGCCGGGACGCGACGGCGACCAGCACGTTCATCGGGTCGCCCCCTTCGCAGAACCTCTGAGCCGCACCGATGGACCGGTGGGCCGACGCCCATCGTCTCCGGTGCGGTATGTCCGATTCCTAGGTCGGAAGTCCCAGGCGGCGGTCTCGGCTACGTGGTTCCACCGGAGGCCACGACCCGGCCCCCGCAGCCAGGAACCAAGGTCCTGCCGGGGCGCGCGGCGGCACACCCGTCCCATGACGACGGCCATCTCAGGCCGCCCGCAGCTTGTCGCACAGCCGTTGCAGCTCGGCGAGCTCGTCGGCCTCCAGCGCACTGCCGACGTGCTCGCCGATCGACCGGGCGTGGCGACGTCCGACGTCGCGCTGCACCGCGAGGCCCTCGTCGGTGAGCCGCACGGCCACCCCCCGGGCGTCGTCCGGCACCGGTTCCTTGCTGACCAGAGCTGCGGCAGCGAGCCGGTCGACGATCCGCGACAGGCTCGGCTGCGGCAGGTAGGTGGCCTCGGCGAGGTCTCGCAGCCGCGCGGTGCGGTCCTCGAAACCGGTGAGCGTGTAGAGCACGTCGTACTCGCGCAGCGTGAGGTCGCCCCACACCTCCTCGCGTTCGAACCTGCGCAGCAGCTTGCTCTGCGCCGCGAACAGCGCCTCCCAGGCGGCCACCGCCGCCCGCACGTCCACCGCAGCCATCACGATCCTCCGTCCAGCACCCGCACAGTCTGGCCGACGACGGGCGCCTCGATACGCTGGCAGCATGAGCGACGGCGCGGCACGGACCACCTACCTGCTCGTCGACGGCGAGAACCTCGACGCGACGCTGGGGTCCTCCATCCTCGGCGGGCGGCCGACCCCGGACCAGCGGCCTCGCTGGGAGCGGGTGCTCGCGTTCGCCGAGCAGGTCTGGTCCCAGCCGGTCCGGCCGCTCTTCTTCCTCAACGCCTCCTCCGGCTTCATGCCGATGTCGTTCGTGCAGGCCCTGCTGGCGATCGGCTTCACCCCGGTGCCGCTGTCCGGCGAGGCGCACGAGAAGGTCGTCGACATCGGCATCAAGCGGATGCTCGACGCGATCGCCGAACGCGGTGGTGACGTGCTGCTCGGCAGCCACGACGGCGACTTCGCACCGGAGCTGGAGCGGCTCGTCGCCGACGACCGCCAGGTCGGTCTGCTGGCGTTCCGGGAGTTCACCAGCTCCGCGCTCACCGCGCTCGACCTCTCGGTGTACGACCTGGAGCACGACGTCGGCGCGTTCAACGTCCAGCTCCCGCGGCTGCGGATCATCCCGCTGGCCGAGTTCGACCCGCTGCGCTACCTGTGACCGTCGCGGTCGCCCTCGTGCGGGCCGTCAACGTCGGCGGCCGCACGTTGCGCTCGGCCGACCTGCGCGCGGTGGCCGGCAGCCTGGGCTGCACCGCGGTGACCACGTACCTGGCGAGCGGGAACCTGGTCGCGGTCACCGACCGCGAACCGCCCGCGCTGGCCGCGGCGCTGGAGGCCGCACTCACGGACCTCACCGGGTTCGAGGTGCGGGTGGTCGCCCGCGACCTGGCGGCCTGGGACGCGGCGGTCGCGCGGCTGCCCTACCCCGAGCAAGCGGCGGCCACCCCGTCGAAGGTCGCACTCGTGGCGTTCGACGGCCCGGTGCCACCCGACGCCGTCGTCGATCCGGCAAGGGTCGACGCCGAGCAGGTGACGTGGTCCGGCCAGGAGGCCTACGTCTGGTACCCCGACGGGCAGGGTCGCAGCCGGCTCACGCTCGACGTGCTGTCGCGGGCCGCCGGCCGCACGGGCACCGCACGCAACTGGTCGACGGTGCTCGCCCTGGCCGCCCTCGGCCATGAACGCGCGGGCGGGTAGCCGTGACCGCCGTGGCGACTGGGTAGCGTGGCCACCATGGCAACCGTCTTCGAGCTCATCATCGCCGGCGACCTGCCGGGCCGGTTCGTCTGGGCCGACGAGCAGTGCGTCGCATTCCTCACCATCGCGCCGATCAGCGCCGGGCACACGCTCGTGGTCCCCCGGGAGCCGGTCGCACGGTTCACCGACGCACCGGCCGACCTGCTCACCCACCTCACCGCCGTGACGGCCGAGATCGGCCGCGCGCAGGAGGCCGCCTGGCCCACGAGCCGGGCCGCCGTCGTCGTCGCCGGGTTCGAGGTGCCGCACCTGCACCTGCACGTGCTGCCCGCGTGGGGCGAGGGCGAGCTCACGTTCGCCAACGCACGCTCCGACGTGCCGCCGGCCGAGCTCGACGAGGCCGGTGAGCGACTGCGCGCGGCGCTGCGGCAGGCCGGCGCGCCGGTGCCCGCGGCGCTCACCTCACCCGTGCTCTGACCCCACCGGGACCCACCCCCTGGCCTGCAGCGACGCCGCCGCCCCGGCGGAGTACCGTCCCGGCATGGGCAAGCACAAGGCAGGGTCTCGTCCGCCGAAGATCTCGAACTCCGTCTACGAGGCGGAGCTGTTCCGGCTGCAGTCCGAGCTCGTCAAGCTGCAGCGCTGGACCACCGCCACCGGCGCCCGGGTGGTCGTGATCTTCGAGGGCCGCGACGCCGCGGGCAAGGGCGGTGCGATCAAGCGGATCACCGAGTACCTGTCGCCCCGCATCGCCCGCATCGCCGCGCTGCCGGCCCCGACCGAGCGCGAGCGCACCCAGTGGTACTTCCAGCGCTACGTCGAGCACCTGCCGAGCGCCGGCGAGATCGTGCTGTTCGACCGGTCCTGGTACAACCGCGCCGGTGTCGAGAAGGTGATGGGTTTCTGCACCCCGGCGGAGTACGCGCTGTTCATGCGGCAGGCCCCGATCTTCGAGCAGATGCTCCTCGAGGACGGGATCCTGCTGCGCAAGTACTGGTTCTCGGTCTCCGACGACGAGCAGCTGCGCCGGTTCAGGTCCCGGCTCAAGGACCCGGTGCGCCAGTGGAAGCTGTCGCCGATGGACCTGGAGTCCATCAAGCGCTGGGAAGACTACTCCCGCGCCAAGGACGAGATGATGGTGCACACCGACACCCCGACCAGCCCGTGGTACGTCGTGGAGTCGGACGTGAAGAAGCACGCGCGGCTCAACATGATCTCGCACCTGCTGTCGACCATCCCGTACACCCCGGTGGACCCGACGCCCATCGACCTGCCGAAGCGCCCGCCGCAGTCGAGCGGCTACGTGCGCCCGCCGCGCGAGCTGTCGACCTACGTGCCGGACCACGTCGCCCAGCTCATGGGCGACCCCGAGTCGGGCTGAGGAGTCGGGGCGCCTCGGGCTCCGGACCCCGAGGCCCGGAGCTCTCGGCCTCAGGCCACCGGGTCGTCGGGTCCGACCCCGACGAGGCGCAGCGTGCGCGCGTCGGCGGCCACGATCGCCGCCGCCCGCGCCCGCAGCCAGTCGACCGTGTCGACGCCGGCGCGCACGAACCGGCCAGACAGCTCGTCGAGCTCGCCGTCGCCGAAGGCCCGCACGAGCTCACCGACGTCGGCCGGGTCGGTCCACTGGGTGCGGTCGGCGTGCACCGGCATCCCTGAGGTCATCGAGGTGGCCACGACGCCGGGCGCCAGGTCGAGCACCCGCAGCCCGGCGGCCCGGTACTGCCGGTCGAGCTGGGTGGTGAACCGGGCGAGCGCACCCTTGCTGATCGCGTAGCCGGTGTAGGCGTCCTGCGGCCGGTGCCCGGAGCCGGAGTTGATGTTGAGCACGCGCCCCGACCCGCGGGCGAGCATCGCGGGCAGCACGGCGTGGGTGACGACGAGCGGGCCGCGCACGTTGGTCTCGATGACGCGCCAGGTGTCGTCCAGGTCGGTGCCGACGAAGTCGGCCTCGTCGTGCTCGATCACGCCCGCGTTGTTGACGAGCAGGCCGATCCCGTCCAGGTGCTGCTCGGCCTGCGCGACAGCGGTGCGCACCGCGGGTGCGTCGAGCACGTCGACGGCGAGCACGAGCGCGTCCGAGCCGTGCGCGGCCAGGCTCGCGGCGACGTCCTCGAGGTGGGCGCGGGTGCGTCCGAGCAGGGCGAGGCGGTAGCCAGCCCGGGCCAGATGGGCCGCGACGGCGGCACCGATCCCCCGGCCGGCACCGGTGACCAGGGCGGTGCGTGGTGGCTGCATGCCCCCATCGTGCCTGGTCGTCGGACACGGTTCGGTCACGGCGCGCTGCGGTGGCCCGTCGCCGGTTGACGGCGTCGGCGAGCGCGCCCATACTCTGTCGAAGCGCTTCGTCGAAGCGCTTCGACCTCAATGGGGAGCTCGCGATGGCGACGATGCAGGACGTGGCGAACCTCGCCGGGGTGTCGCTGTCGACCGTGTCCTACACGCTCACCGGCAAGCGCCCCGTCTCCGCCGCGACCCGCGCCCGCATCGAGGCCGCGATGGCCGAGCTCGGCTTCCGCAGGCACGCCGCGGCCCGGGCGCTGGCGGCCCGCCGCACCCACGTCCTCGCCCTCGCCTACCCCACCTACGGCGTCGCACTGGGCGCCACCCTCAACGACATCGTGCGCGGCGCCGTCGAGGCCGCCCGCGAGTCCGGGTACGAGCTCGTGCTGTGGCCGGTCGACAGCACCGAGCCCGAGGTGCTGCGCGAGCTCGCCGGCCAACGCACCGCCGACGGCGTGCTGCTCATGGAGGTCGCGCTCGACGACCCCCGCATCGAGGCCGTCGAGTCCGTCGGCGTGCCGTGCGCCATGATCGGGCGCACCCAGGACCCCGGCGACCGGGTCTGGGTCGACATCGACTTCGAGGACGCGCTCACCCAGGCCGTCGAGCACCTCTGGGGCCTCGGCCACCGCTCGATCGCCTTCCTCAACCGGTCGCAGGCCCAGCTCGACACGCACTACGGCCCCGCGGTGCGAGCGCGCGACGCCTACGTCGCGGCCATGACGGAGCACGGGCTCGACCCGCTCACCGTGGCCTGCGACGTCACCCCGCCGGCCGGCCGCCGGGTCGGCACCGAGCTGCTCGCCAGCCACCGGGACCTCACCGCGCTCATCGTGATGAACGAGCTCGCCCTGTTCGGGGTCGCCTCCGCGCTGCGCGAGGCCGACCTGCAGGTACCCCGCGACTTCTCGGTGCTCGCGGTCGCCATCGCCGAGGACATCTCGCAGATGTACGACCGCCCGCTGAGCTTCCTCGCCGCACCCGGCCCCGACCAGGGCCGGCTCGCGGTGCGCGGTCTGCTCGACCTCATCGAGGGCCGCACCACCACCGGCGGCACCAACCTGCGGTGCGCCCTGCACCCCCAGTCCACCACCGGACCGGTCCCGGTCCCCTGAGTCTTCCCCGCCCCGCACCCGCGACTCGCCGACGAGCCGCCCGAAGGAAGGAATCCGATGAAGAGTTCCACCCGCACCTCAGCGATCGCGGTCTCCGCGTTGCTGGCCCTCTCCCTGGCCGCGTGCTCCTCAGGCGGCGGATCGTCGTCCACGTCGACGTCGAGCGGGCCGACGACCCTCACGTTCTGGCACTACGAGGGCGACGACTCCGCGATGAACCTGTCGTGGAAGGCCGCCATCGACCAGTTCCAGACCGAGCACCCGAACGTGACCGTCAAGGTCGAGAAGCAGACGTTCGAGCAGCTGCAGAAGAACGCCAAGATCGTGCTGGCCGGCCAGGACGTGCCGGACGTCATGGAGTACAACAAGGGCAACGGCACCGCCGGTCAGCTCGCCTCCCAGGGGCTGCTCACCGACCTGACGGACTACTCCACGAAGTACGGCTGGGACACCACCCTGCCGTCCTCGCTGCAGACCACGGCCAAGTACGACGAGAACGGCCTCATGGGCTCGGGCAACTGGTACGGCGTCCCGACCTACGGCGAGTACGTCACCGTCTACTACAACAAGGACATGTTCGCCGCGAACGGCATCCCCGTCCCGACGACCAAGGCCGAGCTCACCTCCGCGATGGACGCGTTCGTCGCCAAGGGCATCACCCCGGTCGCCACGGCCGGCGCCGAGTACCCGCTGGGCCAGCTGTGGTACCAGCTCGTGCTGTCGCACGCCGACCGGTCGTTCGTCGACAACTTCCAGCTGTTCAAGAACGACGTCTCCTGGACCTCCGGCCCGCTCGCGCAGGGCACCCAGGACCTCGCCGACTGGGTGAGCAAGGGCTACGTCTCGAAGGACGCCTCCGGCCTCAAGGCCGAGGACATGGGCACCTCGTTCATCGCAGGCACCTACCCGATCATGGTCTCCGGCTCGTGGTGGTTCGGCCGGCTCAACACCGAGGTCAAGTTCTCGATGGGCCAGATGCTGTTCCCGGGCAACTCCCTCAACGCCGGCTCGTCCGGCAACCTGCTGGTCATCCCGAGCAACTCCAAGCAGCACGACCTCGCCGCCGAGTTCATCAACACCGCGCTCGGTGCCAAGGCCCAGGACGTCATGGCGCAGAAGGGCGGCCTGCCCGTCGCCGCTGACACCAGCTCGATCACCGACCCGCAGGTCAAGACCCTCACCGACAACTGGGGCACGGTCGTGAAGGACGACGGCCTGGCCTTCTACCCCGACTGGCCGGTCGCGGGCTTCTACGACCAGGTCGTCAGCTTCGGTCAGACGATCATCAACGGGTCGAAGTCGCCGACGGACGCCCTGTCCGCCCTCGGCACGTACTACGAGTCCGGCAAGAAGGACATCACCGGCAAGTAGTGACCGCAGGTGTGCGGGGCCCCGCCGTGGGGCGGGGCCCCGCACACCCCCACCCTTCGACGAACCGAGCAGGTGATCGAGATGGCGGTGCAGACCGTCGCGCTCCACCGCCGCCGATCGCGGCGCGTCTACTGGCTCTACCTGATCCCCGGCGCCGTGGCGCTCACGGTGATCATCCTCATCCCCTTCGCGCTCAACCTCTGGTACTCCCTCCACAAGTGGAAGGGCGGCCTCGCACCCAAGATCTGGGTCGGGCTGGACAACTACACCGCGCTCATGCACGACCAGGCGTTCTGGCACTCGTTCCAGAACTCGCTGTGGATGATCCTGGCGATGGTCGTCCTGCCGACGGTCATCGGCCTCGTGCTCGCCGCGGTGCTCTTCGACTACATCGGCAAGCACATCGGCTCACGCACCGCCTCGTTCCTGCGGGCCACCTACTACCTGCCGCAGATCCTGCCCGTCGCCATCGCCGGCATCGTGTGGAACTGGATCTTCAACGCCGAGACCGGCGCGCTCAACCAGATCCTGCGCAGCCTGGGGGTCACCGACCCACCCAACTGGCTCGGCAACCCGGACCTGGCGCTGCCTGCGGTCATGCTCGTGCTGGTCTGGATCCAGATCGGCTACCCGACGGTCATCTTCATGTCCGCGCTGCAGCGGGTGGATCCCGAGCTGTACGAGGCCGCCGAGCTGGACGGCGCCGGCTGGTTCCGCCGGTTCCGCGCCATCACCATCCCGCAGATCAAGCCGGAGACCTTCGTCATCACGCTGACCTGCACCATCGCGGCGCTCAAGGTGTTCGCCCCGATCTACGTGCTGACCCGGGGCGGGCCGGAGAGCTCGACGCTCGTGCCGAGCTACTACTCGTTCCTCAACTTCTTCGACAAGTCCAAGGTCGGCTACGGCGCGGCCGTCGCGACCGTCCTCACCCTCGTGATCATCGTCGTGGCCCTCGTCATCCAGCTGCTGCAGGCCCGCTCGGAGCGGCGCGAACAGGAAGGCGTCTGACATGACCTCGACCACGCTCACCGCCGCCGCGCCCGTCGTCGGGCAGCCGAAGGACCGGCACCACCGCGGCGTGCTCCGCTGGTTCGTCCTGGCCGGCGCCGCGATCGTCGCGGTGCTCATGCTCGCGCCGTTCATCCTCATGGTGATCAACGCCTTCAAGGACCCGGCGCAGTACTCCTCCGGCGGCCCGCTCACGCTGCCGACCTCGCTCTACACCGACGGCCTCGTCAAGTTCTGGAACGCCGTGGACTTCCCGGTCAAGCTCTGGAACTCGATCTGGACGTCCGGCGCCGTCGCCGTGCTGGGCACCGCACTGTCGCTGCTCACCGCCTACGCCATCGGCATCGGGCGCGTGCGCGGGCGGATGTGGATCGTGATGGCGTTCCTGCTGGCCAACATGCTGCCGCAGGAGGTCCTGCTCTACCCGCTCTACACGATGGCTCAGCAGGTCGGGCTCAACAACTCCGGCTGGTCGATCGTCATCATCTTCACCGTCATCCAGTCGGCGTTCGGCACCTACCTGCTCGCCTCGGTGCTGGGCACCTTCCCGCCAGCGCTGCTCGAGGCGGCGGCCCTCGACGGGGCGAACTCCTGGACGATCCTGTGGAAGGTCGTCTTCCCGATCGTGCGCCCGACGCTGTCGGTCCTCATGATCTTCTTCTTCATCTGGACCTGGAACGAGTTCTTCATCCCGCTGGTCATGCTCACCACACCCGGTTCGCAGACCGTGCCCATCGCCCTGGCCTCGTTGCAGGGCGACCGCATGCTCGACGTGCCCACGCTCAACGCCGGCGCCCTGGTCTCCCTGGTCCCGACCTTGATCTTCTTCCTCATCTTCCAGCGCACGCTCACCCGTGGGGTGACCGCCGGCGCCGTGAAGTAGCCGTCCGACCGATCTCAGAAGGGCTCTCGCACCATGAAGTTCTCCGACGGCTACTGGCAGCTGCCAGACGGCTACACCGTGCTGCGCGCGACCGAGGTCCGCGACATCGTCGCCGACCCGGCGGCGGGCACCCTCACGGTGTTCGCCACCACCCACCAGATCCGCGGACGCGGCGACACCCTCAACGCCCCGCTGCTCACGGTCACCTACTCCTCCCCCGCCCCCGGTGTGGTGCGGACCCGGATCGCGCACCACGACGGCGGGCTGCCGCCGCACCCCCGGTTCGAGCTGACCGGCGACGCGGGCTTCACCGCGACCGTCGAGGCCGACGGCGAGGGCGGCCGGCTCACCGCCGGCGACCTGGAGGTGAGCGTCCGGCTGGGGCTGGGCTGGCACGTCGAGTTCCGCTCGGCCGGCCGGCTGCTCACCGCGAGCACGTCGCGCTCCGTGGCCGCGGTCACCGACGACGCGGGCCGGGACTTCGTGCACGAACAGCTGACGATCACCCCGGGCGAGCTCATCTACGGGCTCGGCGAGCGCTTCGGGCCAGTGGTCAAGAACGGGCAGAGCGTCGACATCTGGAACCTGGACGGCGGCACCTCGAGCGAGCAGGCGTACAAGAACATCCCGTTCTTCCTCAGCTCGCGCGGCTACGGCGTGCTCGTCGACCACCCCGGCAAGGTCTCCTTCGAGATCGGCTCCGAGGCGGTCGAGCGCACCCAGTTCTCCGTGCCCGGCCAGGTGCTGGAGTACCTGGTCATCGACGGCCCGAGCGCCAAGGACGTGCTGCGCCGCTACACCGCACTGTCCGGCCGCGCCCCGAAGGTGCCGGCCTGGTCCTTCGGCCTGTGGCTCACCACGTCGTTCACCACGTCGTACGACGAGGCGACGGTCACGTCGTTCGTCGACGGGATGGCCGAGCGCGACCTGCCGCTGTCGGTGTTCCACTTCGACTGCTTCTGGATGCGCGAGTTCCACTGGACCGACTTCGTGTGGGACCCGGCGACCTTCCCGGACCCGGCGGGCATGCTCGCCCGGCTCAAGGCCAAGGGCCTGAAGATCTGCGTCTGGATCAACCCGTACATCGCCCAGCGCTCACGGCTGTTCACCGAGGGCAAGGAGAAGGGCTACCTGGTGCGCCGGCCCGACGGGTCGGTGTGGCAGTGGGACCTGTGGCAGGCCGGGATGGCGCTCGTCGACTTCACCAACCCGGCGGCGTGCGACTGGTACGCCGGGTACCTGCGTGAGCTGCTCGCCATGGGCGTCGACTGCTTCAAGACGGACTTCGGCGAGCGCATCCCGTCGACCGACGTCGTCTACCACGACGGCGGCGACGTCGAGCGGATGCACAACTACTACACGCACCTGTACAACCGGACGGTCTTCGAGACGCTCAAGGACGTCAAGGGCGAGGGCGAGGCCGTGCTGTTCGCCCGGTCCGCCACGGCCGGCGGCCAGCAGTTCCCGGTGCACTGGGGCGGTGACAACGACTCGACCTTCGCCTCGATGGCCGAGACGCTGCGCGGCGGGCTGTCCCTCGGGCTGTCCGGGTTCGGCTTCTGGAGCCACGACATCGGCGGTTTCGAGGGCACGCCGGACCCGCTGGTGTTCAAGCGCTGGCTGGCCTTCGGGATGCTGTCCTCGCACTCGCGGCTGCACGGCTCGGGCTCGGTGCGGGTGCCGTGGGCGTTCGACGAGGAGGCCGTCGACATCACGCGGACGTTCACCCATCTCAAGCACCGGCTCATGCCGTACCTGGCACGGGTCGCGGACGAGGCGCACACCGACGGCACCCCCGTGCTGCGGCACATGCTGCTGGAGTTCGGTGACGACCGGTCGGCGCTGTCCGCCGAGACCCAGTACATGCTGGGCGACTCCCTGCTCGTGGCCCCGGTGCTCGACGCCGACGGCGAGGTGGACGTCTACGTGCCGGAGGGCACCTGGACGTCGCTGCTCGACGGGTCGACCCTCACCGGGCCGCGCTGGGTGCACCAGGTGCACGCCACCGACTCGTTGCCGGTGCTCGTGCGGCCGGGCACGGTGCTGCCGCTGGGCGCGCAGACCTCGCGGCCGGACTACGACTGGGCCGACGGCGTCACCCTCACCGCGTTCGGCCTGGCCGACGGCGACGTGCGGCAGGTGCTGGTGCCCGGTCGCGAGGGCCGGGCCGACGCCCGGTTCACGGTGCGCCGCACCGGCGACCGGTTGCGTGCCGAGGGCCCGGCCGCGACGGCCTGGTCGCTCGCGACCGGCGACCGTGCCGTGCCTGCGGCCGACGGGGTCGCCGAGCTCGACCTGGTCTGATCGGCCGCCGACACGCCCAGCCGGTACGTCCGGCCTGCTCACCGGCCTGCTCACCCCTGCGGTGAGCGGGCAGGTGGACGGGTGTCTCCTGGTCGCACGCCACGTGACCGGATCGTTCCCAGGCTGCCGCCGGCACGTGACGCAAGGTCGGTGCCTTCCCTGACACAGTCAGGGCACAGGGGTCGGGAGTCGGTGACCCCCGCGCGAAGGGGGCGTCATGACGGGACGGACGAGATCCACGGGCCACCACCGGGTGCGGCTGGTGGCACTGCTGGCCGGTGCACTCGTGCTGGTCGCCGGGTGCTCGGCAGCGGGCGGTACCGCCGACTCCGGCTCGGACGGTGGTGCTGCAGCCGGCTCCGGCTCGGTCGCCGGTGGCCAGGGTGCGGCAGCCCAGTCCGACCAGGACGCGGGCACCACCGGCGACGGCGCCACCTCCGGGACCGCGGCGGACCGCCAGGTCATCACGACGGGCACCCTCACCCTCGTCACCGAGCACCCGACGAGCACCGTCACGGACGTGGTCACGCTCGTCGAGAAGGCAGGCGGGCGCGTCGACGCCCGTACCGAGCAGGCCGGTTCGGCCGACGACCCGGGCTCCGCGACGCTCACCGTCCGCGTCCCGTCGACCCAGGTGAGCGCCGTCATCGACGCCCTCCGCGGGCTCGGCACGGTCTCGACCCTCGCGCTCAGCACGAACGACGTGACGGCCGCGGCGCAGGACCTCGACGCCCGGATCAAGGCACAGCAGGTGTCGGTGGCCCGGATGGAGGACGTGCTGGCCCACGCCACCACGACGGCCGACATCATGGCCGCCGAGGAAGCGGTGCGGCAGCGCCAGTCCGACCTGGAGGCGATGGTCTCCGAGCGCACCCGGATGGCCGACCAGGTGGCGCTGTCGACCCTCACCCTCACGCTCACCGCGCCACCGGCGCCCGCCGCCGACGACGACTCTGGCCCGAGCTCGTTCCCGTCGGCGCTGGCCACCGGCTGGCACTCGCTCGTCTCGACGTTGGGCGAGCTCGCCCTGGTGCTGGGGGTGCTGCTGCCCTGGCTGGTGTTCCTCGCCCTGATCGCCACGCCGCTCGTGCTGCTCGGCCGGCGACGGTCCCGGCGGCGCGCCGCTCAGGCCGCGCCCGCCCCGGCGCCGGTGGCCGCAGGGACGCCGCCGCCGGCCCCGCCGGTGAGCCCGTTCTCGCTCTGACCGGCGCCGACGGGGCGCACCATCGGCACGTGGGTCGCCACCGACGAGGACAGGGCATTGGTCCCCCCGACTCGTCCCATGCCTGAATAAACTCCAGGTCACGGGCTCGTTGTCCCCGTCGGGGATGCCGGGTCGCAGCGGACGCCTGTCGGTGCCCGTCCCCGCGCCGCCCGTGTGGAAGGAGACCACCCGTGAGCTCGCCCACGACCGCAGCCGACATCCTCGGCCGTCTCACCCTCGCCCCCGAGGTCGCCGAGGTGCTGTCCTCGAGTCCTCGCCTCGTCGTCCCGACGTCCCGGGCCGAGCTGTACGCACTGGCCCTCGGACCCGACGGCGGGCCCACCTTCGAGGTCACCTACGACGTCAACGGCTCCCCGGTCACCGAGGCCGTCGTCACGCGCTGCAAGAACGGCGTCGCGGTGAACTACCCCGAGGACTACATGCGCCGGCGCGACCCCGACTGCATGCGTATCGCCGACGACCTGCCGACGGACAAGCCCCGCTACGCCGACGTCTACGGCGCCCCGTTCGAGCCCGTGCGCCGAGAGACGCTCGCGTGGCTGGGCACCCAGGAGCTCGTCGTCGTGCCGTTCAAGGCGGGCGGCCCGGACCACGGCTACCCGTCGCTGGCGATCGTGCCGCTCAACGCGGCGTTCTTCGCCCTCACGCTCGTCGACCTGCAGGGCTGGGTGACGTTCGACGAGATCGGGCCGTTCACACCACGCTCGATCCTCTACCTGGCCCCGCCGTTCCGGCAGACGCACTTCGAGGGCCGCCAGGTCGTCGTGCACAACCGCACGAAGACGCTGCACGAGGTGTTCGCCTACAACGTCTACCCCGGCCCGAGCGCCAAGAAGGGCGTCTTCTCGGTGCTGCTCGACATCGGGCAGCAGGAGAGCTGGCTGACGCTGCACGCCTCGAGCGTGCGGGTCACGACGCCGTACGAGAACGACACCGTGATCATGCACGAGGGCGCCTCCGGCGGCGGCAAGTCCGAGATGTGCCAGGAGATCCGGCGCGAGGACGACGGCCGCATCCTCGTGGGCGTCAACGTGGTGCGCGACGAGCCGTACCACATCACCCTCGGCGAGGTCTGCTCGCTGTCGCCGGTGACCGACGACATGACGCTGTGCCACCCGTCGGTGCAGCGCAACCGAGGCCGCCTGGTCGTCACGGACGCCGAGGCCGGCTGGTTCGTGCGGGTCGACGGCCTCACCGAGTACGGGGCCGACCCGGCCTTCGAGCGGGCCGTCATCAACCCGCCGGAGCCGCTGCTGTTCCTCTCGCTCAACGGCCAGCCCGACTCCACCTGCCTGCCGTGGGACCACACCCTGGACTCCAACGGCAAGCCGTGCCCGAACCCGCGCGTGGTGATCCCCCGCCGGTTCATCCGGCACGTGGTCTCCGAGCCGCGCGAGGTCGACGTGCGCACCTTCGGCGTCCGGATGCCGCTGTGCACCAAGGAGAACCCGACCTACGGGATCATGGGCATGTTCCACGTCATCCCGCCGTCGTTGGCGTGGCTGTGGCGGCTCATCGCACCGCGCGGTGACAAGAACCCGTCGATCGGCGAGTCGAAGTCCGACAAGGCGAAGATCGCCAAGGGCGGTCTGGTGTCCGAGGGCGTCGGCTCGTTCTGGCCGTTCTCCACCGGCACCAAGGTCGGCGGCGCCAACCTCGCGCTCGACCAGATCGTGGCGCACAACCGCACCCGGTACGTGCTCGTGCCCAACCAGCACATCGGCGCCTACAAGGTCGGTTTCGCCGCCGAGTGGCTCACCCGGGAGTACCTGGCCCGCCGCGGTGGCGGCCGGATCTACCGCGACCAGCTCGTGCCGGCACGCTGCGCACTGTTCGGCTACCGGCCCACCGAGATCAAGCTCGACGGGCAGCAGATCCGCCCGACGCTGCTGCAGCCGGAGTACCAGGAGCAGGTCGGGGTGGCCGCCTACGACGCGGGCGCGAGCATCCTCACCGACTTCTTCAAGAGCGAGCTCGTGCAGTACCTCACGCCCGACCTGGACCCGCTGGGCCGCTCGATCATCGAGGCCTGCCTGGCCGATGCGGACGTCGAGGAGTACGACCGGCTCACGCCGCTGTACGTCTGAGCACCGACCGGCGGTGGTCGGGTGATCCCTCACCCGGCCATCGCCGGGACCGGCAGCGGCGGATCAGGCGTCGCTACGCCCGCCCAGCTTCTGCTTGAGCACGAACGCCGGCAGCAGGAACGTCGCCAGCGCCGTGACCAGCCACACGACGAGGCTGGCGAGCAGCCACGTGCTCACCCCGCTGATGGTCAGACCGCCGCCGATGAGCGTGGCGAGCAGAAGTGCGACGAACGTGGACAGCAGCCCGATCCCGCCGAGGAACGCCGGGGCGTACCGCTTGGCCATCGTCGCGATGAACGGCGCGAGCACGCTCTGGGCGAGGGCGAACACGACGACAGCGACGATCAGCCCCTGCGGGTGCAGGGCGAACCGGGGCCGCAGCACGAGCCAGGCCACCAGCAGGCCGAGAGCCGAGGAGCCGAGAAAGACCGCTGTCCGCAGCAGGAGTCGCACCATGTTCGGAAGGGTAGGGGCATCGGCGCGCGGGCGCTGCACGGCACCCCGCAGCGCCCGGCCGGGTGACGCCTACTGCGCGTCGAGGTCCCGGGCGAGCAGGTCGGCCAGGTCGGCCAGGGCCGCTCCGGCGGCCTCGTCGGGCGCCGAGAGCACCACCTGGTCGCCCTGCTTGAGCCCGAGCGACATCACCATGAGGACGCTGGCGGCCGGGACCGCCGGTCCTCCCTCGCGTGCGATCGAGACCTCGTGGCCGGCCGCCGCAGCAGCCTGGGTGAACAGCGCCGCCGGACGGGCGTGCAGCCCGCTGGCGGAGCCGATGGTCGCGACACGTTCGGGCATGGCGGTCCTCTCCTCGACCCGGGGGCAAAGAAAAAGACCTGGCGCACACAGCGCCAGGTCTTGCCCACCAGGTGGTCACAATCCTGCACCCCGGTTCTACCCGCCGGTGCCGGTGGCGTCAAACCGCGCCCGGCCCCGCGGGCTCGGTCTGACCGTCCGGGCGGCCGAGCGTGCCGTGCGCGAGCGGCTGCCCCGGCACCGCCCGACCCGACGGGTCCCAGCCGAAGCGCACCAGCTCAAGACCGCCGTCGCCGCTGGTCAGCACGGTGACGCTGGCGTTCGGCAGCGAGGTCGGCGGTTCGAGGCCCTGCTGGGTCAGATGCGTGAGCAGCGTCACGCCGTGGCTGACGACGAGCACCGCACCGCCGTCGGGGTGCGCCGCCGCGACCCGGGCGAAGGCCCGGCCCACCCGCCGCAGGTAGACGTCGGACGGCTCCCCGCCCGGCAACGTCTGCCCGCGCCCGGTGCGCACGCCGGTGAACAGGGTCTGCGGGTCGACGACGGCCCACAGCTCGGGTTCGGGGCGCGCCTCGTAGTCGCCGAAGCTGAACTCCATGAGGTCCTCGTCCGAGGTGAGCGGCACCTGGGGGTGGAACTGCAGGATCTCGGCGGCCGTGGCGGCCGCACGGCCCGACGGGCTGGTCCACGCCGAGACGAACGGGACGTCCGCCAACGCCTGCGCCGTCGCCCGCACCCCGGCCAGGCCCTCCTGCGTCAGCTCGGAGTCGCACCAGCCCTGCAGCCGGACCTCGTCGTTGTACCGGGTGCGGCCATGGCGGACGAGGTACCAGGTGAGGGGACGAGGGGCGGACACGTCGACCGATGCTAGACGTCCGCGAGGGCTTTACATGACCTGGACGACGGGCTAGTTTGCGTGCGGGACGCCTACGCGCGCCCCGCGTGACTCTGGGATTGTTACTGCGGTTCAGGCAAGACCCGAGCTCCGACGACTGGTCCATCTGTGGTGGGCGTCGTCCGTGAGCTTGGGTCTTTTTTGTTGCCCGTGGGCATTCCCCTCACCCGCGCGACGACTTCGGTTCGAGGAGGAATCGTGGCATCCGCCAGCAAGTACGAGAAGGTCGCCGCCGACGTCCTGCGTGGCGTCGGTGGACCGTCCAACATCAGGTCCGTGACGCACTGCGCCACCCGGCTCCGCTTCGTCCTGAACGACCGAGACAAGGCCGACAAGGCCGCCGTCGAGGCCACCCAGGGCGTCATCACGGTCGTCGAGGCCGGCGGCCAGTTCCAGGTCGTCATCGGCAACACGGTGGCCAACGTCTACGAGGCGCTCACCGCCACCTCGGGTGTGGCCACCGGCGAGGGTGGCTCGTCCGGCGGGCTGCTCGCCAAGGCGATCGACCTCATCACCAGCATCTTCACCCCGTTCCTGTGGGTGCTGGCCGGGACCGGTCTGCTCAAGGCCCTGCTCGCCGTCGTCGTCAAGATCACGCCGAGCTTCGCCACCACGTCGACCTACGCGATCTGGTTCACCACGGCCGACGCGGTCTTCCAGTTCCTGCCGATCCTGCTGGCCATCACGGCGGCCAAGCGGTTCAAGGCCAACCAGTTCGTGGCCGTCGCCCTGGCCGGCGCGCTCATCTACTCCTCGACGATCGGTGTGATCGCCGGGCCGGACGGCGCCAGCCTCACGCTCAAGGGCTTCGCCGACGCGGGCGGCTCGCTCACGTTCTTCGGCATCCCCGTCGTCATGATCAGCTACCTGTCGGGGGTCATCCCGATCATCCTGGCAGTCTGGGCGCAGGGCTACATCGAGCGCTTCTTCACCACGATCCTGCCCGAGGCGCTGCGCAACTTCCTCACCCCCATGTTCACGCTCATGGTCGTCGTGCCGCTCACCTTCCTGGCCATCGGCCCGCTGTCGGACTACGCCGGGCAGGGCCTGTCGGCGGCGGTCAACTGGTTCTGGGGCCTGTCGCCGGTCATCGGCGGTGCGCTCATGGGGGCGTTCTGGCAGGTCTTCGTCATCTTCGGGGTGCACTGGGGGTTCATCCCGGTCATCGTCCAGGACCTGGCGACCCAGGGGTACTCGCTCATCACCGGGCCGCTGTTCGCTGCGGTGCTCGCCCAGTCCGGGGCCGCGGCCGCGGTCTTCCTCAAGACCAGGAACCGCCAGCTCAAGGAGGTCGCCGGTCCGGCCACGATCTCCGCGTTCCTCGCCGGTGTCACCGAGCCCGCGATCTACGGTGTGACGCTGCGGCTGAAGAAGCCGTTCATCTACGCGTGCATCGGCGGCGCGGTGGGTGGCGCGATCGCCGCGGCCGGCGGCTCGGCGGCCGAGGGCTTCGTGCTGCCCGGGGCGATCACGCTCACCGCCACGATGAACATCGGCAACTTCGCCATGCAGCTGATCGGGACGGGTCTGGCGATCGTCATCGCCTTCGTCCTCACCATGACGCTCGGCTTCACGGACCTGCCGGCCACGGACTCCGCGGAGGCCACACCCGTCGACGCCACGGTCTCCGGTGACGAGGTCACGGTCGGGCTCCCGGTCTCCGGCCAGGTCCTGGCGCTGTCCGAGGTCCCGGACAAGGTCTTCTCGTCCGGCGCGATGGGCCCGGGGGTGGCCATCGTCCCGACCGAGGGCAAGGCGTACGCCCCGATCAGCGGGACGCTCGTCACGGTGATGCCGCACGCGTTCGGCATCCGGGCGGACAACGGCCTCGAGGTGCTCGTGCACATCGGGCTGGACACGGTCGAGCTGGGTGGCGAGCACTTCACGCCGCAGGTGCAGGCCGGTCAGCGGGTGAGCGCGGGCGACCTCATCGACGAGTTCGACATCGCCGGGATCCGGGCCGCCGGGTTCGACCCGACGACGGTGCTCATCGTCACCCAGCAGGGCGCCTTCACGCAGGTCGTGCCCGTCGCCGCAGGCCAGCGCGGGGCCCGTGAGCCCGCGCTCGACCTCGTCGGCTGACCGCGCCACGCGGGTCGGGGAGGGGCGTCGCGTCCCTCCCCGACCCGTCGCTCCCCCACGAAAGGACCACCATGCTCGACCACCCGTTGCCGCCGTTCCCGGACGGCTTCCTGTGGGGAGCGTCCACCTCGGGCTACCAGGTCGAGGGCGGCTGGGACGCGGACGGCAAGGGCCCGTCCGTCGTCGACGCCCGGACGGACTTCCCTGCCGGGACCGCCGACTACACCGTCGCCTCCGACCACTACCACCACCTGGAGGAGGACGTCGCACTGTTCGCCGAGCTGGGCCTGACGGCGTACCGGTTCTCCGTGCAGTGGAGCCGCGTGATCCCCGACGGCGACGGCGAGGTCAACCCGGCGGGTCTGGCCTTCTACCGCCGGCTCGTCGACCTGCTCGTCGAGCACGGCATCGAACCCGTCGTCACGCTCTACCACTTCGACCTGCCACAGGCCCTCGCGCTCAAGGGCGGCTGGGGGTCGCGCGCCACGATCGACGCGTTCGTGCGGTACGCGCAGCTGCTCTACCGCGAGCTGGGCCACGCCGTCCGCTACTGGCTGACCATCAACGAGCAGAACATGATGGTGCTGCACGGCCAGCAGCTGGACATCCTCGACGGCCCCGCCAACCGCGACGTCAACGTCTACCAGAAGAACCACCACATGCTGCTCGCCCAGGCGCGGGCCATGGCGGCGCTGCACGAGCAGCTGCCCGGCGCGCTCATCGGGCCCGCACCGAACATCGCCTACGTCTACCCCGCCTCACCGGACCCGGCCGACGTCATCGCGGCGGACGACTTCAACGCGGTGCGCAACTGGCTGTACCTCGACGTCGCGGTGCACGGGCGCTACCACCCGGTGGCCTGGGCGCACCTGCAGGCCACCGGCCAGGCGCCCACCGTCGACCCCGGCGACGCCCAGGTGCTCGCCGCCGCCCACCCGGACTTCCTGGCGTTCAACTACTACGCCACCCACACCGTCGCCGCACCCGCCCGCGACGGCTCGGTGGACGCCCCCGAGGGCATGGACCAGCAGATCGCCGTCGGCATGCCGGGGCTGTTCACCGCGGTGCCCAACCCGTGGCTGCCGAAGAATGCCTTCGGGTGGGAGATCGACCCGGTCGGCTTCCGGATGACGTTCCGGGCGATCTACGACCGCTACCACCTGCCGCTCCTGGTCACCGAGAACGGCCTGGGCGCGTTCGACACCCTCGAGCCGGACGGCAGCGTGCACGACCCGTACCGCATCGAGTACCTCGCCGCGCACATCGAGCAGATCCAGCGGGCCATCGGCGACGGGGTCGACGTGCTCGGCTACTGCCCGTGGTCCGCCATCGACCTGGTGAGCACGCACCAGGGGGTCGCCAAGCGGTACGGCTTCATCTACGTGGACCGCACGGACGACGACCTGCGCAGCCTCGCCCGCCACCGCAAGGACAGCTTCGGCTGGTACCAGAAGGTCATCGCGGCCAACGGGCTGCCCGGCTGACACAGCACGCCGGTGCGGGTCCGAGCCTTGACGGTCCCGCACCGGACGACGAAGGTGCAGGCGCAGCCTGCGACGAAGGAGGAGGGGCGTGAAGGTCCGCAAGGTCTTCAACAACAACGTCGTGCTCGCCGTCGACGACCGCGACGCCGAGCTCGTCCTGCTGGGCCGCGGACTGGGCTTCCAGGTGACCCCCGGCACCCCCGTCGACGAGGGGCTCGTCGAGAAGCGGTTCGTCGTGTCCTCCCAGACGCAGAGCGCCGAGAAGCTCGCGGCGTTCATCGAGGAGATCCCGATCGCCGACATCGAGGTGACCGAGGAGATCCTGCGCGCGGCGCGCGAACGGCTCGGGCCGCAGGTCGCCGACCACGTGCTCGTCCCGCTGGCCGACCACGTGAGCTTTGCGCTGCGCCGGGTCCGCGAGGGGTCGGCGCCCATCGAGTACCCGCTGCGCTGGGAGGTGCAGTACCTGTACCCGGCCGAGGTCGACTTCAGCCGGGAGGCGCTCGGCCTCATCGCGCAGCGCACCGGCGTGGTGCTCCCCGACGTCGAGGCGGTCCCGCTGGCGCTGCACTTCGTCAACGCCCAGTTCGGCCAGGACCTGGACGCGACCGTCCGGATGACCGAGGTGCTCGGCGAGGTGCTCGCCCTCATCCGCTCGCAGTTCGAGGTGGACATCGACGCCGAGTCGGTCGCGGTGGCCCGGTTCGTCACCCACCTGCGCTACCTGTTCCTGCGGGAGCGGCACGGCGGTCTGCTCTCCGGGACGGCCGACGAGCTGCACGACGCGGTCCGGGCGGCCCGGCCACGGGAGTTCGCCTGCGCGCAGGACGTCGCCAGGCTGCTCGGCGAACGCTACGGCTGGACCCTCACCGGTGAGGAGCTGCTCTACCTCACGTTGCACGTGTACCGGCTGACCACCCCACGGGCGGCCAGCCGGTGAGCGACGCCGACGAGCTCGCCGACCGGCTGCTCCCCCTCGTCGGCGGTCCGGCGAACGTCGCCGAGCTCACGCACTGCTGGGCCCGGCTGCGGTTCGTGCTGCACGACGACGGCGCCGCCGACGAGGCCGGTCTGGGCGCGTTGCCGCAGGTGGCGATCGTGGTGCGGCAGCACGGGCAGCTCCAGGTGGCGCTGCGCGGCGACCTGCTCACCACCTACGCGGCGCTGCGCGAACGGCTCGGCTGAGACCGGACCCGCCGGGCCACGACGGCCGCCCGGCCCACGGCCACGACGGCCGACAGGCCCGCACCCCACGAGGGGCACGGGCCTGTCGACAGGTGACCGGTCGGGGTCAGCTGGCGGTGCGGGCACCCGTCGCGGCCGGCTCGGCGGCCGGCAGCGCGGCGATGATGTCGTCGACCCGCGTCTTGGCGTCACCGAACAGCATCGCGGTGTTCTCCTTGAAGAACAGCGGGTTCTGCACCCCCGCGTAGCCGGTGGCCATCGAGCGCTTGAACACGACGACCTGCTTGGCGTTCCACACCTCGAGCACCGGCATGCCGGCGATCGGTGAGCCCGGGTCGTCCAGCGCCGCCGGGTTGACGGTGTCGTTCGCACCGATGACCAGCACGACGTCGGTGTGGGCGAAGTCCGGGTTGATCTCGTCCATCTCCAGGACGATGTCGTACGGCACCTTCGCCTCGGCGAGCAGCACGTTCATGTGCCCGGGCAGCCGACCCGCCACCGGGTGCACCCCGAACTTCACGTCAACCCCGTGCGCCCGCAGCCGCGCGGTGAGGTCGGCGACCGGGTACTGCGCCTTGGCCACGGCCATGCCGTAGCCGGGGGTGATGATGACCGAGGAGGCGTCCCACAGCAGCTGGGCGGTGCTCGCGGCGTCGATCTCGTGGTGCTCGCCCTCGACCGCGGCCGAGGTGAGCACGGTCCCGCCCTCGGAGCCGAAGCCGCCGAGGATCACCGAGACGAACGAGCGGTTCATCGCCCGGCACATGATGAACGAGAGGATCGCACCGGAGGACCCGACGAGGGACCCGGTGATGATGAGCAGGTTGTTGCCCAGCATGAACCCGGCAGCCGCCGCGGCCCACCCGGAGTACGAGTTGAGCATCGACACGACGACCGGCATGTCGCCGCCGCCGATCGCGGCCACCATGTGGAAGCCGAGGGCGAACGCGAGCGCGGCGATCACCAGGATCAACGCCCAGCCCAGCCCGGACGGGGTCTTGCCCACGACCACGAACCACACCATGAGCACGAAGAACACGACGAACGCGCCCAGGTTGAGCATGTTGCGCCCGGGCAGCGTGAGCGGTGCGGACTTCATCTTCGCCGACAGCTTGAGGTAGGCGACGATCGACCCGGTGAAGGTGTATGCGCCGATGAACACGCCGAGCGCGACCTCGACCAGGTGCACCGCGTCGCCGCCCTCGCTGAAGGAGTTGAAGCCGACGAGCACGGCCGCCATGCCGACGAACGAGTGCAGCATCGCGATGAGCTCAGGCATCTGCGTCATCTCGACCTTGCGGGCGATCGGGATGCCGATCGAGGCCCCGATGGCCAGCACGAGCAGGATGAGCAGCAGGGTGACCAGCACCGAGCGGCGCCCGGTCGGGTCCTGCGAGGACAGCCACAGCGAGTGGGTGATGGTCGCGCCGAGCGCGAGCACCATGCCGACCATGCCGGCGACGTTGCCCATCCGGGCGGTGTCCTGCTTGGACAGCCCGGCCAGGGACAGGATGAACAGCACACCGGCGACGATGTACAGGCCCTGCACGAAGTGGAGCAGCATGCTCACGCCTCCTTCTTGAACATGCCGAGCATCCGGTAGGACACCAGGAACCCGCCGAAGATGTTGATCGAGGCGATCGAGGCCGCGACGAAGGACATGCCCATGACGAGCGGGTCCGTCGAGCCGATCTGCAGCAGCGCGCCGACCAGGATGATCCCGGAGATGGCGTTGGTCTGGGCCATGAGCGGCGTGTGCAGCGAGTGCGACACCCCGCTGATCACGTAGAACCCGACGACGACGGCGAGCGCGAACACCGTGAACGCGCCGACGAAGCTCGCCGGGGAGAACGTCACGGCGAGCACGACGAGCGCAGCCGCGACCGCCGACGAGACGAGCCGCTTGCGCATCGACGCCTTGGCCGCGGCGGCCTCACGCGCCGCCCGGACGGCCGGGTCCTCGACCGGGGCCGCAGGCGCCGCGGCGGCCGGGGCCGCCGAGACCTGCACCGGGGGCGGCGGCCACAGCACCTCACCGGCGCGGGCGACCGTCATCCCCCGCTGCACCGGGTCCTCCAGGTCGAGCACGAGCTGCCCGTCCTTGGCCGGGGTGAGCAGCTTGAGCAGGTTGACCACGTTGGTGCCGAACAGCTGCGACGTGTGCTTGGGCATCCGGCTGGTGAGGTCGGTGTAGCCCAGGATCACCACACCGTTGTCGGTGACCACGCGCTCGCCCGGCACGGTGAGCTCGCAGTTGCCGCCACCGGAGGCGGCCAGGTCGACGATGACCGACCCGGGGCGCATGGCGGCGACCATCGCGGCGGTGATGGTGCGCGGTGCGGTGCCGCGGACCAGGGCGGTGGTGATGACGATGTCGGCGCGCGCCGTCTCGGCCGCGTACATCTCCTGGGTGAGCGCTTCCTGCTCGGCGGTGAGCGCCGCGGCGTACCCGTCGGCACTGACCTCCTGCTGGGCCGCCTTCGCCTGGACGAAGGTGGCGCCCATCGACTCGATCTGCTCGCCGACCTCGGGCCGCACGTCGAACGCACGCACCTGGGCACCCATGCTGGCGGCGGCGCCGAGCGCGGCCAGACCGGCCACACCCGCACCGATGACGAACACGCTGGCCGGTGCGGTCTTGCCGGCGGCGGTCACCTGACCGCCGAACATGCCGCCGTACTCCTCGGCCGACTCGATGACGGCGCGGTAGCCCGCGACGTTCGACATGGTCGAGAGCACGTCGAGGGCCTGGGCGCGGGAGATGCGCGGCACGGCGTCGAGCGCGAGCGCCGTCACCCCGCGCTCCGCGAGCGTCGCGACCAGGTCCGGGTGCGCGGCCGGGCCGAGCACCGAGACCAGCGTGGCGCCGGTGCGCAGCGCGGCGAGGTCGGCCTCGGACGGGGCGTTCACGGCCGTCACGATGTCGGCCGACCAGGCGTCGCCCGCCGGGCCGACCACCGCACCGGCCGCCGTGTACTCCTCGTCGGGGAAGTTCGCGGCCGCGCCGGCGCCCTCCTGGACGTGGACCTCGTAGCCCAGTGCCACGAGCTGCCCGACGGTCTTGGGGGTGGCCGCGACCAGGCGTTCGCCCGGCCGGTTCTCCTTCGGCACGCCGATGGTCATCGCGTGGACGGTGACCTCGTCGTCCGTCGTCGCTGTCATGGTCGACGTCACGTTCGTCTCCTGGTTCTCGTCGATGGCGGCGGAGTACCGGGAGGCCCGGCTGATGTCCTCATCCGCCCCGCGCTCAACTTAGTCGTCCGCAGGGGTCGAGGGGGCCGCACTGTCTGCCAGGTCACGCGTGGTCGTCAGGTGCGCGGCGGGCCCGGCACGGCGGCGACCTCGACGTCGGCGGCCTGCGGCTCCTGCTCGATGAGCCGTTCGACCTCGGCGCGCTGCTCCAGCCCGGTCCGGTGGTGCAGCGGCACCTCGCGCAGCGCGATTACCGCGACCAGCGCCACCACGGCCATCGGCACGGCCAGCAGGAAGAGCTCGGCGATCGCGTCCCCGAAGGACTGCTCGACCACCGTCCGGACCGGTCCGGGCAGGGTCGCCAGGTCGGGCAGCGTGCCGCCACCGAGCGCGCCGGTGTGCACCCCGAGCCGGGCCAGCCCGTCGGCGATGAGGTCGCTCGCCCGAGTCGAGAGCACGGCGCCGAGCACGGAGACCCCGATCGCCCCGCCGAGCGTGCGGAAGAAGGTGACCGAGGCCGTGCCCACCCCGATCTGCCGGACGTCGAGGGTGTTCTGCACCGCGAGCACGAAGTTCTGCATGAGCATGCCGATCCCGGAGCCCAGCACGGCCATCGCGAGCGCCACGAACCAGAAGCCGGTGTCCCAGTGGATCGAGCCCATCGCGGCCAGCCCGACGAGCTGGAGCACGGCGCCGACGAGCATCACCGGCTTGTACCGGCCGGTGCGCGAGACGATCTGGCCGGACAGCGTCGAGGCGATGAACAGCCCAGCCATCATCGGGATGGTCATGAGCCCGGAGGCGGTCGGGGTGCGTCCGCGCGCCAGCTGCATGTACTGGGCGAGGAACACCGAGGTGCCGAACATCGAGACGCCGACCGAGGCGCTGCCGATGACCGCCAGCACGAAGGTCCGGTTGGTGAACAGGTGCAGCGGGATGAGCGGTTCGGCGGCCCGGGACTCGACGACGACGGCGCCGGCCAGCAGCCCGAGCGCACCGGCCACCATGGCCGCCGACTGCCAGGAGACCCACGGGTAGGAGGTGCTGGCGAACGTGACCCACAGCAGCAGGAGCGTGACACCGGCGCTCAGCAGCGCCGCACCGGCGTAGTCCAGGCGGGGCCGGCGGCGCGGCACGGACGGCAGGTGCAGCGTGCGCTGCAGCACGACGAGCGCGAGCACGGCGAACGGCAGACCGACGTAGAAGTTCCAGCGCCAGCCCGGGCCGTCGGTGATGACACCGCCGAGCAACGGCCCGCCCGTGGTGGCCACCGCCATCACGGCACCGGTGAGGCCCATGTACCGGCCTCGCTCCCGCGGGCTGATGATGTCGGCGATCAGCACGACGGACAGCGACATGAGGCCGCCGGCCCCGATGCCCTGGACCGCCCGGGCCGCGATGAGCTCGGCGACGCCCTGCGCCATCCCGGCCACGGCCGAGGACAGCACGGAGATCACGAGGGCGACCTGGATGAGCACCTTGCGGTCGACGAGGTCGGCGAGCTTGCCCCAGATCGGCGTGGACACCGTGGTGGCCAGCAGCGTGGCGGTGACCACCCAGGTGAACGACGACTGCGACCCGTGCAGGTCGGCGATGATCCGCGGCAACGAGGACGAGACGACGCTCGTGGCCAGCACGGACACGAACATCCCGAGCAGGATGCCGGACAGCGACTCGAGCACCTCACGGCGGCTCATGGCGGGCCGGCCGGTCGGGGCGGCGGGAGCACTGGTCGCGACCGCGGGGGTCGTGCTGGCGGAGGTGGCGGACGAGCTCATGGCGGGGCCTCATCGTGGCGTTCTTCGGAGCCTGGGCGTGGTGGGTGGCCCGGGCGGGCAAGGTCAGGCGTTCGGGGTGGTGCAGGTGCGGTGACGCGGGGTCAGACGGGAGGTGCCGCGGGGGCAGACGGAGGTGCCGCGGGGCCGGTACGGCTGGACGCGGCGACGGCCTCGGCGAGGCGTTCGAGCACACCGACGGCCTCGTGCAGCTCCTCGACGGTCCAGCTGGCGAAGCCGATGGCCGTGCGGCGGGCCAGCTCGGCGCCGACCCGTTCGGACAGCTCCCGGCCGGCCTCGGTGAGGCGCAGCGTGCGGATCCGCCGGTCGGCGTCGTCGATGCTGCGCTCGACCATGCCCTGGTCGACCAGGCAGCTGACCTGGCGGCTGGCCACGGACAGGTCGACCCGCAGCGCGGCCGCCACCTCCCCGAGGGTGCGGGGTTCGTGGCGCGCGAGCATCCGGACGATCGCGACGCCTGCGACGGGCGCGTCGACGCTCTCGTGGATGGCCTGTGCGACGGCCCGCTGGGCCCGGTTGAGGTCCTCGAGCGCACGCAGCGTCTCGATCTGCGCGGTGGCGGTCGAGACCGACGGCCGGGCCGCAGGGGTGGCGGCAACCAGCTGGTCGGTGAGGGGCACGGCACCAGGATGCACCGAACACTTGCATATGGCAACTCTTGCCATCTACAAGTTCGCAACGGACTGCCGACCACCCCTTCCGCCACCCGCGACAAATGTGATATCACTTTGATATCGCTCCGGACGGTCCGGGCGATCCGAAGGACGTGAGCACCATGAACGACCTCCAGCCGGCAGGTTCCGTCGGCGGCGAACCGACCGGCGTCCCCGTCGGTCACGACGGCACCCGCGTGGACATCGACGAACGCACCGCACCCGCCGCGCCGGCCGGTGTCGCCCTCCTCGTCACCCTGGCGGCGCTCGGCCTCATCGCCGGCTCGGTGGCCGCCTTCGCGGCGGCCGACGCCGGGCAGGACGCCTGGGGCGTGGTGGGCGCGGTCGGCATGCTCGTCGCCGTCGCCCTGTTCACCGGCCTCGCCGTCGTGAGCCCCGGGCAGACGCGCGTCGTGCAGTTCTTCGGTCGCTACGTCGGGACCATCCGGCGCACCGGCCTGGTCTGGACCCTGCCGCTGTCCGTGCGGCGCAACGTCTCGGTGCGGGTGCGCAACTTCGAGACCAGCGAGCTCAAGGTCAACGACGCCGACGGCAACCCGATCAACATCGCGGCGATCATCGTCTGGCAGGTCGCCGACACGGCCAAGGCCACCTTCGCGGTGCAGGACTACGTCGACTTCGTGCGCGTGCAGTCCGAGTCGGCGCTGCGGCACGTGGCCACCTCGCACCCCTACGACCACGCCGACGAGGGCGAGGCGACCCTGCGCGGCGCCACCGACGTCGTCTCGGCCGAGATCGCCGCCGAGGTCGCCGCCCGCGTCGTCATCGCCGGCATCGAGGTGGTCGAGGCGCGCATCTCCAACCTCGCCTACGCCCCGGAGATCGCCCAGGCCATGCTGCAGCGCCAGCAGGCCGGCGCGATCATCGCCGCCCGCACCCGGATCGTCGACGGCGCCGTCGGGATGGTCGAGGAGGCGCTCGCCCGCCTCGAGTCCGACGGTGTGGTCAGCCTCGACGAGGAGCGCAAGGCCGCCATGGTCTCCAACCTGCTCGTCGTGCTGTGCGGCGACAGCCGGGCGACCCCCGTGGTCAACACGGGCAGCCTGTACACGTGAGTCCCACCGAGCAGGACGAGCCCGACGGCGCCCAGCGCCGTCGGGCCGTCCTGCTGCGCCTCGACCCCGCCGTGCACGAGGCACTGGCCCGCTGGGCCGCGGACGACCTGCGCTCGCTCAACGCCCAGGTCGAGCTGCTGCTGCGACGCGCCCTCGCCGAGGCCGGCCGGTCCCCCACCGGAGCCCGGCCGCAGCGCGGTCCGGGGCGGCCCCGCAAGGACTGATCTGCACACCCGTTCTCAGGATCTGCACAGCGGCTCCCCAACCCTGCACCGAACCCGGCCACCCGTCTCGGCACCGGCCGTCGGCCGCTCACTAGCGTTCAGGAATGACGTCGACGCCGCCGGTCCCGGAACCCGCAGCCGCAGCAGCAGCCCCCTCGTGGGCCCCACCGCGGGCGCCGCAGCCCGACCGGCTCACCCTCGCGGCCAGGACGTTCTGGCAGGGCTACCGCGCACCGGTGCCGGCCTCGGTCCTCGCCGGTGCCGGCGTCACCGGCCTGCTCGGCGCGGTGGTGCTCACCTCACGGCCCGGGCTCGGTCTCGTGCTCCTCACGATCGCCGGCTGGGCGGCGGCGGCACCCGTGCTCGTGCATCGGCGTCGGTGGGCCGACCTGGCGCTGGCCGTCGGCGCGGTGGCCCTGGTCGCCGTCGTCGCCGTGCGGGACAGCCCGCCGGTGCTCGTCACCGCACTGCTCGTGGCGGTCGTCGCCGCGCTGGTCGCCGCGACCGGTGCCCGCTCGCCGCTGGCCGTGCTCGCCAGCCCGCTCACCGGGGCGGCCACGGCCGTGCGCACCCTGCCGTGGATGACGCGCGGCCTGGTGGGGCGGGCGCACTCCTCGGTCCGCGCACTGGTCGGCGCGGCCGCTGCCGTCGCGGTCGCGGTCGGTCTCGCGCTCGTGTTCGGCGCGCTGTTCGCCTCCGCCGACCCGGTCTTCGCCAGGCTGCTCCCCCACCTCGACCTCGCCGACGCCCCGGCCCGCATCGTGCTCGGGCTGCTGGCCGCCGGTGCCGCGGCCGCACTCGCCCACCTGGTGACGACACCGCCACCGGGCGCCCGGTTCCACCGCCCGCCGGCGCGCACCGCCCGGCTGCACGAGTGGCTGCTCCCGGTGCTCACCCTGGACGCGCTGGTCTGGGCGTTCGTGCTCGTCCAGGTGTCGGGCCTGCTCGGCGGCTCCGCCCAGCTGCTCGCGAGGGCGGGTCTGAGCTACGCCGAGTACGCCCGCCAGGGCTTCGGCCAGCTCCTGCTCGCCACCGCGCTCACCCTGCTCGTCGTCGCGGTCGCGGCCCGCCGCGCACCGCGGGCGACCGCCACCCACCGGCTCTGGACGACGGTGGGGCTGGGTCTGCTGTGCCTCGGGACGCTCGGTGTGGTCGCGTTCGCGCTGCGGCGGATGGGCCTGTACGTCGACGCCTTCGGGCTCACCCGGCTGCGGGTGATGGCGACCTGGGCCGAGCTCGTGCTCGGCGCGGGGCTGCTGCTCGTGATCGCCGCGGGCGTCCGGTGGCGGGCTGGGTGGCTGCCGCGGGCCTTGGTCGGCACGCTCGTCGTCGCCGCGCTGGGCCTGGCCGTGTGGAACCCCGACGCCCAGATCGTGCGGCACAACGCGACGGCCACCGCACTCGACGGGCTCGACCTGCCCTACCTGGCCGAGCTCTCCGCCGACGCCGTCCCGGCCGCCCGTGACCTGCCCGAACCGGACAGGTCACGGCTGCTCACCTCGCTGCCGCACGAGGCGCCCGACGGCTGGGCGGCCTGGAACCTGTCCCGGGCGCAGGCCGCCGCGGACTCCTGACCGGGCGCGCTCCTGGGAGACTGGTTCTCATGACTGAGACCCCCAGCGCTGCCATCGTCGTCGCCGTCAACCTCGCCGCGGACCAGGTGGGGGGTGGCTGGGGCCGGGCGCACGACGTGGCGATCGCCCGCGTCGTCGACGGCCAGGTGGTCGACTGGCAGGAGCACGAGGTCGGCTGGGACGAGCTGCACGGTCAGGGCGCCGAGGGCGCCCACCACGCGCGGATCGTGCGGTTCTGCCGCGAGCACGGCGTGCAGGTCGTCGTCACCGGCCACATGGGCCCGCCGATGCAGAACACCCTGAGCAAGCTGGGCGCCCGCGTCGTCCTCGGGCTCACCGGCGACGCCCGCGCCGCAGCCGTGCAGGCCGCGGGCTGACCCCACCGGCAGGCTGACCCCGCCCGCGCGCCCGACGCTCCTGGTCAGGCGCGCAGCCCCACGCCGTCAGGCGCGCAGCGCCAGGCTGCTCGCCTGCACGGGCGCGGGCAGCTGGGTGCTGCCGGACAGGAACGCATCGGCCGCCGCGGCCGCCGAACGCCCCTCGGCGATGGCCCACACGACGAGCGACTGACCCCGTCCGGCGTCACCGCAGACGAACACCCCGGGCACCTGCGTCGCGAAGCCCTCGTCGCGGGTGATCGTGCCGCGCGCGGTGAGGGTGACGCCGAGCTGGTCGAGCAGCGGGCTGCGCTCGGGCCCGGTGAACCCCATCGCCAGCAGCACGAGGTCGGCCGGGATCTCGCGTTCGGTCCCCGGCCGTGGGACCACGCGGCCGTCCACCAGCTCGACGTCGACCAGGCGCAGCGCACGCACCCGGTCTTCGCCGACGAAGGCCGTCGTGCTCACCGCGTACAGGCGCTCACCGCCCTCCTCGTGGGCGCTGGCGACCCGGAACACCATCGGGTAGGTCGGCCAGGGCTGGGAGTCCGGACGCTCCTGCGGCGGGCGCGGCATGATCTCGAGCTGCGTCACCGAGGCGGCGCCCTGGCGCAGCGCGGTGCCCAGGCAGTCGGCACCGGTGTCGCCGCCGCCGATCACCACGACGTGCTTGCCGGCGGCCAGCACCTGGTCGGCCGGCGGGCGACCCACCGCGGCCCGGTTCGCCTGCGGCAGGTACTCCATGGCCTGCAGCACCCCGGGCAGCTCGCGGCCGGGCACCTGCAGGTCGCGCGGGGTGGTCGAGCCGACGGCCAGCACCACGGCGTCGTAGCGCGCGCGCAGGTCCGACCCGCTCACCTGGTCGCCGCCCACCTCGATACCCGTCCAGAACCGGGTGCCCTCGGCGCGCATCTGCTCGATCCGCCGGTCGACCACGTGCTTCTCGAGCTTGTACTCCGGGATGCCGAACCGCAGCAGGCCGCCGGGCTCCTCGGCCCGCTCGTACACCGCGACCGTGTGCCCGGCCCGCGTGAGCTGCTGCGCCGCCGCCAGACCGGCCGGACCGGAGCCGACGACCGCGACGGTGCGACCGGTGAACCAGTGCGGCACCTGCGGGGTGTCCAGGCCGCGGCCGAACGCCTCCTCGACGATCGCGATCTCGGTGTTCTTGATCGTGACGGCCGGGTCGGTGAGCCCGAGCACACAGGCCGCCTCGCACGGCGCGGGGCAGACCCGGCCGGTGAACTCCGGGAAGTTGTTGGTGGCCAGCAGCCGGTCGGCCGCATCGGCCCACTGCCCGCGCCAGGCCAGGTCGTTCCACTCGGGGACGAGGTTGCCCAGCGGGCACGCGTGGTGGCAGAACGGCACGCCGCAGTCCATGCAGCGCGCGGCCTGCCGCTGCACGAGCGCGATCGCGTCCGGGTCGCCGGCGAGGTGCGTGTGCACCTCCTGCCAGTCGAGCAGGCGCACCGGGACCGGACGGTCCGGCGGCAGCTCACGGTGCCGCAGGTTCAAGAAACCCTGGGGGTCAGCCATGTCCTGGACCACCTGTCCTGCTCGGCGCGGCCGACTCGGCCCGCTCGTCCCGGCCGGGCCCGGCCGGGCCCCAGCACACCGCGACGGGCACCGGGGTCGCCGATGCCCGTCGGGGCTCGTGCGGCACGTGGCCGCGCGGCGCGGGATGCACGCCTGGGGCGACGCTAGCCGGAGAGCCCTCCCCGTGCACGGACCTAGGTCCCGCGCGAGACGCGCCGCGACCGTGCATGACGGATGTCACACCGCACGACCCGGGGGCACCAGCCAGCTCACCGCCCGGGCGACGTCACCCGCCCGCAGCCACTCGTGCCGCTCCGAGCGCGAGTCCGCCTCGTCGTCCCGCCAGGCGACCATGACGTGCGTGGCCGTCCAGCGCACCGCACGGGCCGGCCGCCACTCCTCACGCCCGTCGGCCCACACGACCCGGACGATCACCGGCACGTCCCCCGAGGGGCGCGTCGGGATCTGGTCGGGCAGCTCGCGGTTGGCCACCGTCCGCCCGGGTTCGTGTCGCACGCACCGAGTGTATCGAACAGATGTTCGACGCTCTACAGTGCTCGGTGTGGGCTACCTCGACTCCCGACACCCGGTCCTCGCGCTCGCCCACCGGGGCTTCGACCTCACCGGGCGGGAGAACTCGATGGCCGCGTTCGACGCGGCCCGTGCGCTCGGGCTCGACCACGTGGAGACGGATGCGCACGCGACCGCCGACGGGGTCGCCCTCGCCCTGCACGACAGCCACCTGGACCGCACGACGGACGGCACCGGTGCGGTGGCCTCGCTCACCTGGGACCAGGTGCGCCGGGCGCGGATCGGCGGCACCGAACCGGTCCCCCGGCTGGAGGAGCTGCTCGGCGCGTGGCCCGACCTCGCGGTCAACATCGACGTGAAGTCGGCCGCGGCGGTCGGTCCGACGGCCGCCGCGATCGAGCGCACCCGGGCGCACGACCGGGTGCTCCTCGCCTCCTTCTCGGCCGACCGGCGCCGGCGCACCCTCGCGGCGCTGAGCCGACCGGTGGCGACCTCGGCCGGGCGCAGCGCCGCCCAGGCGCTGTACACCCAGC
>NZ_VWSD01000169.1 GCF_009829685.1 Cellulomonas citrea | reverse complement strand
CCCCGGCCAGCAGCGGCGGCAGCACCGCCGGCAGCACCGCCGGGTCCAGCCGCACGCCGTCGAGCGGCACCAGCGCGTCCGGGGTCGTCACCACCTGCCCGGCGAGCAACGCGCGCAACGTCGTGAGGTGCTCGCCCAGGGCCCGCAGCGGGCTGGCCGGCCAGGCGCCCACCGACCGCAACCAGCCCGGCATGCCGTGCCCCACGCCCACGTCGAGCCGCCCGGGGAACAGCTGCGCGAGCGTCGCGACCTCCATCGCGGCGAACGCCGGGTTGCGCACCGCCGCCGGCAGCACGCCGATCCCGACCCGGATCCGCGAGGTCGCCGCCAGCACCGCACCGGCCTGCGCGACCCCGCCGCGGTAGCCCAGGTCCTCGACCACCCAGAGCCCGGCGAACCCGAGCTCGTCGGCCCGGCGCGCGTAGCGCAGCACCTGGTCGGCCGGCAGGTCGCGGGGCAGCATGACGGCGATCTCGGGCGTGCCGGGCACGGGGGTACCTCCTGTGGTCGGGGCAGGCGCACGGCCTCGTGCGCTCAGACCGGGAACCACCGGCCCTGGTACATGGTGCCGACCACGGGGATGTCACGCAGGTGCTCGGGTGCCACGGTGTACGGGTCCTCGCCCAGTGCGGTGAACGTGGCCTGCTTGCCCGGGGCGATCGAGCCGATCTCGTGCTCCTTGCGCCAGGAGTAGGCGGCCTCGATGGTGATCGCGCGCAGCGCGTCGTGCACACCGATCCGCTGCTCGGGTGCGGCCACCCGGCCCGAGACCGTGAGCCGGTTGACCGCGCACCAGACGAAGTTGAGCGGTGAGCTCGGCCCCATCGGCAGGTCGGAGTGGAAGGACAGCGGCACCTTCGCGGCGAGCACGTCCGCCGAGCGCACCATCGCATCGGCCCGCACCGGGCCCAGGCCCACCTGGCCGTACGCGTCGGCGAACTGCGTCGTGTAGTACGGGTTCGCGCTCACGATTGCGCCCAGCCGGGCGATCCGGTCCACCTGCTCGGGCGTCGAGTTGGCGAAGTGCACGATGACGCTGCGGTGGTCGGCGCGCGGGTTCTCGCGCATCCGCCGCTCCAGGATGTCGAGCAGCACGTCGAGGCCCTCGTCGCCGTTGACGTGGCAGTGGATCTGCCAGCCGGCGTCCCAGTAGAGCTTGGTGCGCTCCTCCAGGTGCTCGGGTGTGATGAGCCAGGCGCCGTGGTGGGCCGGGTCGGGCCGGCCGGCCGCGTCCAGGTACGGGTCCTTCATCTGCATGAGCTGGGAGATGATCGCCCCGTCGGCGAACAGCTTGATCTGCTTGTCGAAGAACTCGAGCTTGCCCGAGCCCGGCGGGGCCAGCGCGACCTGCTTCTCCGCGTCGGCGAGGGTGTCGGCCAGCGGCAGCCCGGCGTCCACCTGCGCCCGGCCGTCCACCAGGAAGTAGCTGGTGAACGGGGTGTCGGGCGCCCCGAGGATGCCCTGGTAGAGCGTCCACATGTCCGGGGTGAACAGCGCACCGGGCTCGTTGTACGCGGTGACCCCGTTGAGGTGCAGGTAGGCGACCATCTGCTGCAGCCCGCGCACCAGCCGGGCCGGGGTGAGGAAGTGCGGCATGAGCACGGGCAGCAGCAGGTTCATCCCCGTCTCCCACCAGTGCCCGGCCGCCAGGTCGACCATGGTGGAGGCGTCGCCGTGGCCCTGCACCGACGCCTCGTCGATCCCGAGCGCCTCGATCGCGGCGGTGTTGAGGTACCACTCGTGGCAGGAGCGCTGCCACACGACGACAGGCCGCGTGGTGCTGATCGCGTCGAGCGCCGCGCGGTCCAGCGGTCCGTGCCACAGCGCCTGGTAGCCCCAGGAGAAGAACCACTCGGCGTCCGGGGGCACGGTGCCCGGCGCCGAGCTGAGCGGCGGCATCGCGGCGACCGCATCGGCGATCCGGCTGCGGTACTCCTGCGCCGAGGTGGCCGCAGCGAACGTCCGCCCGGGCAGCACCCACTCCTCGATGGAGACCACCTCGGTCGCCAGGGTCGACGCGCCGAGGATCGGGTGCAGGTGCTGGTCGATGAACCCCGGCAGCACGGTGAGCCCGGACAGCGTCTCGTCGAGCTCGAACGGCTCGTCGCCCAGGGCGCTGCGCACCTGGGCCAGTGACCCCACGGCGACGATGCGCCCGTCGCGCACGGCGACGGCCTCCGCCGTGGGGAAGGAGGGCTCCATCGTGACGAAGGAGCCGAGGTGGATGACGACGGGGGCGACGGTGGCCGGCACGGTTCCACCGTAGGACCGAGGGCCGTGCCAGGCCCGTCACGACGGGCGAGTCGGCTGCGAAACCCCTGATCGGACGGGTACTTCCGAGTGTCTGGCGTTGCACGGTGGGCACCGCTCCGCGAGACTCGGCAGTGCCCAGCACCCAGCGTCGAGGAGCCTGATGGTCCCGCCACGGCAGGCGACGCACGTCGTCGAGGACCCGCACCTGCTGCCCGTCGAGGACGTGGTCGCCGCACTGGGCAGCGACGCCCAGGACGGGCTCACCCAGGCCGAGGCCGCCGCCCGGCTGGAGCTCGACGGCCCCAACGTCATCGTCGGCGAGAAGGGCCCGTCGCTGCTGCAGGCCGTCGGCGCCCAGGTGCGCGACCCGATGAACATGATGATGGTCGCGGTCGCCGTGGTCTCCTTCCTCATCGGGCAGGTGCCGGCCGGGGTGTTCGTGGCCCTGCTCGTCGGGCTCAACACCGTGTTCGGCGCGCAGCGCGAGCTCAAGGCGCAGGCGAGCGTCGACGCGCTGTCGACCATGCAGGTGCCGCAGTGCCGGGTGGTGCGCGACGGGCAGGTGCGTCTGGTGCCGGCGCCGGACGTCGTCCCCGGTGACCTCGTGCTGCTCGAGGCCGGTGACCTGGTTCCGGCGGACGGACGGATCGTGCGGTCGGCGACCTGCGAGACGCAGGAGGCCGCGCTCACCGGGGAGAGCGCCCCGGTGGCCAAGGACGCCGAGGTGCTGCCCGGCCCGCAGGTCGCGCTCGGCGACCAGGCGAACATGGCGTTCCAGAGCACCTCGGTGACCCGCGGCACGGCGGCCGTCGTCGTGACGGCCACCGGGATGGGCACCCAGATGGGTCAGATCGCGGCGATGCTCACCGGGGTCCGGCGCACCCGCTCCCCGTTGCAGAAGGAGCTCGACGGCCTCACCAAGGTGATCGGCCTGCTCGCCTGGGGGGCCGTGGCGATCATCGTCGCCGTCGGCCTGGCGCGCGGGTTGTCGATGTCCCAGGTGCTGCTGCTCGGCACGGCGATGGCCGTCTCGGCGATCCCGAGCGGGATGCCGACGTTCGTCCAGGTGATGCTCAGCTACGGGGCGCGGCGGCTGGCGGACGCCAAGGCGATCGTGAAGAACCTGTCCGACGTGGAGACGCTGGGCGCCACGAGCGCCATCAACTCCGACAAGACCGGGACCCTCACCCTCAACGAGATGATGGTGAGCCGGCTGTACGCCGACGGGTCCTGGTACCGGGTGGACGGCCACGGCTACGGGACCACCGGGGCGGTCCGGGGTGCGGCCGGCGTCGAGCTGCCTGACCTCACCCGGCTCGCCTACGCGCTCGCGCTGTGCTCCGACGCGACGGTCGACGACCTGGGCGAGGTGGTCGGCGACCCGACGGAGGCCGCGCTCGTCGTGCTGGCCGCCAAGGTCGGGGTCGACGCGCAGGAGACCCGACGGGCCTACCCGCGGGTGGCCGAGGTGCCGTTCGACTCCGAGTACAAGTTCATGGCGACCTTCCACCGGGTGCCGGTCGACGGGCGCGACCGGCTCGTCGAGCTCGTCAAGGGCGGCCCGGACGTCGTGCTGGGCCGGTGCACGGGGGCCGGTGCGGTGCACCTGGACGGGTCGGTCGCCCCGCTGGACCGCGCCGCGGCCGATGACGCGAACGCCCAGATGGGGGCCTCCGGCCTGCGCGTGCTGGCCTTCGCCATCCGGGTGCTGGACGACGGTGACGAACCGGCCGTCGTCGCCGACCCGATGGCGTTCGCCCAGGACCTGGCGTTCGTCGGGATGGTCGGCATCATCGACCCGCTGCGGCCCGAGGCGAAGCGTGCGGTCGCGGTGGCGCACGCCGCCGGGATCGAGGTGCGGATGATCACCGGCGACCACGCGGTGACGGCCTCGGCGATCGGCGCCGAGCTGGGGCTGGGCCCGGGCGCCCTCTCCGGTACCGAGCTCGCGGCACTGTCCGACGACGAGCTGGTCGAGCGCCTGGACCAGGTGCACGTGTTCGGCCGCGTGACCCCGGCGGACAAGCTGCGGCTGGCCCGCGTGATGCAGTCGACGGGCCGGATCGTGGCGATGACCGGTGACGCCGTCAACGACGCGGCGGCGCTCAAGCAGGCCGACATCGGGGTCGCGATGGGGTCCGGGTCCCAGGTCACCAAGCAGGCCGCCCGGATGATCCTCACCGACGACAACTTCGGCACCCTCGTGCACGCGATCGAGCTGGGCCGCGCCATCCACGGCACCATCTCGGCGTACGTGCGCTACCAGATGTCGCAGCTGCTGGCCCTCGTCATGCTCTTCGTGGCCGCGAGCGTGCTGGACGTCAACCACGGCGTGGCGATGCCCCCGCTGCTCGTGCTGTTCCTGTCCTTCTTCCTCACCATCGCGCCCATCTCGGCCATCGCGCTCGACCCGGGCGACCCGGACGTCATGCGCCGCCCGCCGCGCGACCCGAAGGTCACCATCGCCAACCGGCACTCGGTGCTGCGCTGGACGCTCTACGGGTTCGTCGGCTTCGTCGCCGCGTTCGGGCCGATGGTGCTCGGCCCGGACGAACCGAGCACCGAGCACGCCACGGTGTCGATGACGATGTCCTACGTCACCCTCGGCCTCACGACGCTGCTGGCCGGGCTGGTGATGCGCCGCGACCCGGGCAGCGGGCTGACCGCCCCGGCGCTGCCCGCGCTGCGGATCACGGCGGCCTCGCTCGTGCTGCTCGTGCTGTCCACCGAGCTCGGCGGGATGCAGGCGGCGCTGCTCACCACGAGCCTCACGGCGACGCAGTGGACCGTGTGCCTGGCGCTCGCGCTGCTCACGCCTCTCGTCGTCGAGGCCGACAAGGCGCTGCGCCGCCGCCGTGAGGTGCGCCCGGCGCTCACCGTGCTCGAGGCAGTCGCACCCGAGCGCGGCTAGCTCCCGCATGTCGAGAACGTGTCGACATGCCTTCTGACCTGCGCTGATGGGCCCGGCTCTGAGCAGACGCTGAGAATCGGCGCCCAGGATCCGTCCCATGACTGAGGTTGCCACCACCGCCACGAAAGCCACCGCCGCCACCCGCTGGGTGGCCGGTCTGTTCTCCGCCGCCCTGGTCCTCGTCGTCCTGCAGGGGCTATGGGCCGGGATGTTCATCGAGCAGGACTCCGACCTGTGGGTGTTCGTCCACGGGCGCGGGGCCGAGGCCTCGATCCTCACCGCCGGCATCGCCACCGTGCTCGCCTTCGCCACGCTGCGCAGACACCGCAGCCTGTGGGTCGTCGGCGCGGTGTTCACCGTCGTGCTCGTCCTCATCGCCTACCTGGGTGGGCTCATCAGCGACGACGGCCTGGACTCGCTCATCCCCGTGCACGTGCCGCTCGCCATGGGCTCGCTGCTGCTCGGCACCTGGCTCGCCGTGAAGTCCTGGCGCCTGGTCCGCGAGTGACCCGCGGCGCTCAGCACTAGCCCGACTCGGGCTGGCGGACCCCCACCCGCCAGCCCGGCCCCGCCTGCCAGGACCGGGACGCCCGCCCCCCGCGGAGCCCGGCCGGGCGGG
>NZ_VWSD01000168.1 GCF_009829685.1 Cellulomonas citrea | reverse complement strand
GCTGCCGACCGTGCCCGGGCTCGACCACCGGGAGCCGACCGCCGCGGTCGCCTGCGGACCCGCGCTGCCCTGAGCCGCGCGGTGCGGGCCGGGCGGGTCGAACCGGCCCGGCCAGCCGGTCCGGCGCGCCCTCAGCCCCAGAGCCGCACGATCGCGACCCCGAGGAGCACGAGCAGCGCGCCGGCCACCCGCCGCACGGAGACCGGGCGCCGCGTCGCGCCCAGGAACCCCCGGTGGTCGAGCACCAGCCCGGACACGATCTGACCGAGCAGCACGATGCTCACCGTGAGCGAGGTGCCCAGCACGGGTGCGGCCAGGGCGTTCACCGTGACGAAGGCCGCGCCCAGGAACCCGCCGGTCCACGTCCACCACCGCGCGCCGACGGGTCGGTGCACCCGCTGCCGGCCCGCCAGGTTGACCACGACGAGGCACAGCGTGCCGACGGTGAACGAGACGAGCGCCGCCGACAGCGGGGACGCCAGCACCGCGCCGAGCCGGCCGTTCACCGTGGTCTGCACCGCGCCGAGCACCCCGCCGACCACACCGAGCAGCCCGAGCACCGCCATCGCGGCACCCCGCGGGCTGGGGGCACCGGGTGCGGACCGCCCCAGGTTGACCGCCACCGCACCGACGACGACGAGCGCGGTCCCGGCCAGACGGGGCACCGTGAGCGCCCGTTCGGCCACCCCGAACGCCCCGGTGAGATCGATCACCAGACCGCCGACCACCTGCCCGACGACGGGCAGCAGCACCGTGGCCGAGGCCCCGACCCGCGGCATGAGCACGATGTTGAGCGTGAGGAACACGGCCCCGCACAGGCCGCCGACCCAGATCCACCAGGGCTGGGCCGCCGCGGTCGCCGCGAGCGGCAGCGGTGCGCGCGTCACCAGCACGAGCGCACCGAGGCCGACGGTGCCCACCGCGAACGAGACGAGGGAGGCGGGCAGGGTCGCGCCGATCGCCCGTGAGAGCCGGGTGTTGACCGAGGTCTGGACCGGGATGAGCGCCCCGACGAGCACCCCGAGCAGCGCGGCGACGAGCACGTCAGACCACCGTCACGCCGAGGTGGGCGGCCAGGTCACCGGCCAGGTCGACCACCTGCGCCTGCGTGAGCCGGGCCCCGGGCAGCCCGTCGACGCCCTCGAGCAGGTCCCACGTGAGGCCCGTGAGGTCGACGTCGGTGAGCCGGGCGCCGCGCAGCACGAGGCGGCCCACCCGCACCCCGGTGGTGCGCAGCCCGCGCACGGCGGCCCCGGCCAGGTCCAGCTCGTCGATGCGGCAGCCGTCGAGCACGAGGTCGCGGACCTGGGCCTGGCGGGCCAGCAGGTAGTCGATCCGTCCGCCGCGCACCGTGAGCCGGGTGGCCGTCGCGCCACCGGCCTGCACGGCGCCCCAGCGCACGTCCTGCCAGAGGCAGTCCTGCCAGGTGGCCCCGGACATCGACAGCGATGCGGCACGCCCGCCGTGCACCCGCACGTCGAGCAGCCGGGCACCGTCCAGCCGGACGTCGTCGAGCGTGGCGTCGACCAGCTCGCACTCCAGCAGCCGGCCCGACGAGCCGTCCTGGCCGGACAGGTCCCCGGTGAGGCGCTCACCGTCGAGGTCGCAGTCACGGGTGAGGTGGATCACCGCGCAAGCCTGGCACGTCTGGGCCCGAGGTCCCGCCCATCCCTGCGAGGATGACGGCATGCGCCACGACCTGAGGCTCGAACGGTACGGGGTGCGTCTCGTGCCGCTCGCCGACCGGCACGCCGCTGCCCTGTTCCGCCTGGTGGACGACGAGATGTGGGCCAACATGGGCTCGCTCGTGCCGCGCAGCGAGGCGGACATGCGCTCGTGGGTTGCCACCGCGCACGCCACCGAGGCGCGCTGGGCCTTCGCGGTCATCGGCGACGACGGCCAGGTGCGCGGCTCCACGTCGTTCTACGACTGGGAGGACAAGGTCCGCCGGGTCGAGATCGGCTACACGTTCTACGGCCGGCAGTGGTGGGGCGGCGCGACCAACCCGGCGTGCAAGTTCCTGCTGCTCGAGCAGGCCTTCGAGGTGTGGGACGCCCGCCGCGTCGCACTGCGCGCCGACGCCCGCAACGAGCGCTCGATCGGCGCGATCCGGCGGCTCGGCGCGGTCCCGGAGGGCGTGCTGCGCCACCACCGCATCGGGTCGGACGGCGAGCCTGCCGACACCGCCTACTTCTCGATCCTGCCCGACGAGTGGCCCGCGGTCCGCTCCGGGCTGCTCGCCCGCCTCGAGGGCTGACCCGCCCGACCGGGAGCCTCAGCCGCCGGTGTGGTCGGTGTGCTCGGACTCGCTGTCGGTGTGGTCGGACGACGTGGTCTGCGTCGGGACCCCGCTGACGCACGTGGCGCGGACCTTCGTCTCCTGACCGTCCCGGCTGAGCTCGACCTCGACCTGCTCCGGCCCGGCCGAGCCGACCTCGACCGTCCAGCCGTCCTGGGGGGTCGCGTAGAGCAGCGTGATGGTCGCGCCCGTGCAGGAGGCGGCGACCGTCCCGCCGGTCACGGCCCAGGTGCGGGCCTGGGCCACCGGGCCCGGCTGGGGCGCCGGCGTCGGGTCCGTCGGGGTGGTCGGCGCCGGGGTCCTCGACGGCCGGCCCGCCGGGTCACCCGTCGGCGGATCCGTCGGTGACGGGCTCTCGACCGGTGCCGTCGACGACGGCTGCGGCGTCACGGAGGTGCTCGGGGTGGGCGTCGGCCGCGGGGTGGCACGTGCCGAGGCGAGCGCGGCCGCGACCTCGGACTGCGAGAGCACACCGGTGCGCGGGGCGCCGTTGTCGATCACGGCCACGGCACGCCAGGCGACGGTGCCGGTGAGCCCGGTGGCCAGCAGCCAGGAGAGCACGGCGACGGTCCGGATCCGCCTGGCCCTGGTCAGCTGCACCGGTTCATGGTGCCGCATCGGTGGTGCAACGCAGCGTTAAGGGAAGCACAAGGTCCACATGAGAGGGCGTGCCGACCGGCCGCGATGGCCTAGCGTCCGGGGTGTGGCCGACGTGCTCATCATCGAGGACGACCCGACGATCAGGACCGCGCTCGTGCGGTCCCTGTCGGCGCGCGAGCACTCGACGATGACCTCGCCCACCGCGCTCGACGGTCTGCAGAGCCTCGTGGACCACCGCCCGGACGTCGTGCTGCTCGACCTGGGCCTGCCCGACCTGGACGGTGGGTCGCTGCTCGCCATGATCCGCGCGGTGAGCGATGTGCCGGTCATCGTCATCAGTGCCCGGGACGACGGGCCGCAGATCGTCCGGGTGCTCGACGCGGGCGCCGACGACTACCTGGTCAAGCCGTTCGCCGCCGACCAGCTCGAGGCGCGCATCCGGGCCGTGCTGCGCCGCGCCGCACCCGCCGCCCCGGCCGGCCCCGTCGTGGTCGGCGGCCTCGTCGTGGATGGGCGGGCACGCACCGCGACGCTCGACGGGGTGGCGCTCGAGCTGTCGCCCAAGGAGTTCGACCTGCTGCTCTACCTGGCCGAACGCTCCGGTGAGGTGGTCGCCAAGCGCGAGCTGCTCGCCAAGGTGTGGAACCAGCCCTACGGCGGTGCGGACAAGACCGTCGACGTCCACCTGCACTGGTTGCGCCGCAAGCTGGGGGAGAGCGCCGAGGAACCGGTCTACCTGCACCGGGTGCGCGGCGTCGGCGTCAAGCTGGTGCCGCCCGGATGAGGGCCCTCCTGGTGCGGTACGGGCTGGCGATGACGTCCGTCGTCCTCGTCGCCTTCCTCGTGCCGCTCGGGCTGCTCGCCCGGTCGCTGGCCGCCGAGCGGGCGCTCGGCGCGGCCCGGCAGGACGCCCAGTCGGTCGCCATGTTCGCCGGGGTGGTCGCCGACGACCCCGTCCGGCTGCAGGCGGCGCTGCTCGCCGTCAACCACGACCGGCGGCGCACCACCGTGTTCACCCCCGACGGCCAGGTGCTCGGGGCCGACGCCGACCGGGACCAGGCCGTCGAGCTCGCCGCGCTCGGCCGCGCGCTCACCTCGACGGTGCCCGGCGGTGTCGCCGTGCTGCTGCCGGTCGGCGGGTCGGACGGTGTCACGGTGGTGCGCACCTTCGTGCCGACCTCCGAGCTGACCGCCGGGGTCGGGCGGGCGTGGGCGGTGCTCGCCGGCGTCGGCGTGATCCTCCTGGCGGCCACGGCGCTCGCCGGTGACCGGATCGCCGCCCGGCTGTCGCGCTCCGTGCGGGACCTGGCGAAGGTGGCCGAACGGCTCGGGTCCGGTGACCTGTCGGCGCGGGTGGTGCCGTCCGGGCCGCCCGAGGTCGCGTCCGTCGGCGTCGTGCTCAACGGGCTGGGCGACCGGGTGGGCGACCTGCTCGCCGACGAGCGCGAGCTGATGGCCGACCTGTCGCACCGGATGCGCACCCCGATCACCGCGCTGCGGCTGGACGTCGACCTGCTCGCCGACCCGGTGGAGCGGGCCCGGATGGCCGAGCACGTCGACGGCCTGGTCACCGCGGTGGACACCGTGATCCACACCGCGCGCGAGCACGGCCGGCGCGGACCCCAGCGCTGCGACGCCGCAGCCGTGGTGCGCGACCGGGCGCGGTTCTGGGCGGTGCTCGCCCGCGACCAGGCCCGGGCGCTGCGGGTCGACGTGCCGGACCGGCCGGTGCCCGTCCCCGTCGCCGAGGGTGAGCTGGGCGCGGCGCTCGACGTGCTGGTGGACAACGTCTTCCGGCACACCCCGGCCGGGACGGCGCTCGCGCTCCAGGTGGCCGTCGGGCCGGGCGGAGTGAGTGTCGCGGTGGCCGATGCCGGCCCGGGCCTGGCCTCGACGGTGCTCACCGAACGGGGCCGCTCCGGCAGCGGCTCGACCGGGCTCGGGCTCGACGTGGCCCGCCGCACCGCCGAGCGCGCGGGCGGTTCGTTGCAGGTGGGGACGGGTCTGCAGGGCCGTGGTGCCCGGTTCGCCCTGGTTGTCCCGGCGGCGTTAACCGAGCCTTAGTCCCTGGTTGCCGCCGGCCTCACCCCGCCGCAGCGACGGTGGTCCCACGACACCGCACGGTGCCGTGGGAACGAGAGGGACCACCATGAGCTGGAGAACCCGCAACCTGCTGGCCGGTACCGCAGGACTCGCGCTGGCCGGGGCTGGTGCGTTGACGGTCGCCCACGCCTCGTCGGGCGAGCCCGCCCCCACGCCGACGACGACCTCTGCGAGCCCGACCCAGGACCCGCAGGCAGCCCGCCTGAGCACCGAGCTCGATGCCCTGCTCAGCCGGCTCAGCGGGCTGGAGCAGGCGGTCGCGGCCTCCGACCAGGTGCCCGTGCCGGTGGTGGCGCCGGTCGACACCGGTACGAGCGCCCCCCGGAGCGCGAGCACGCACAGCGGCTCGGACGACTCCCCGGCGCCCGTGTCGGCAGCGCCGGCCCCCGCCCCGCACGAGAGCACCGAGGATGCGCGCGAGCACACGGAGTCCGAGCACGAGGACTCCGAGCACGAGAGCTCGGAGCACGAGACCCCGGAGCCCGGCCACACCGAGGGGGCCGAGCATGACTGACCGCAGCCGGTACGGGCGCCGGCTGGCGGCCCTGGCCATCGTGCCGGTGAGCGCCGGGGTGTTCGGCGGCGGGGTCGCGTGGGCCGGGTCGCACGACCCGCTCGCCACCCCGTCCCCGACCCCGACGACGCCGCAGGCCACCGCCACGACCGACCCGCAGGTCGAGGCGGCTCTCGCCCAGATCGCCGACGCCCAGACCAGGATCGCGGCGCTGCAGGCCGTGCTCGACGAGAGGGCGGCCCAGGCTGCGGCCGCGCAGGCGGAGGCGGACGCCCAGGCGCAGGCCGCAGCGG
>NZ_VWSD01000167.1 GCF_009829685.1 Cellulomonas citrea | reverse complement strand
CCCGGCTGCCACCGGCACCCACCTGGACCTGACCATGCGCGCCCCCGCTCGCCGTACCCACCTTCGGGCGCCACCCTCACCCAGGCGGCGTGGGCACCGACCCTGGCACAGCACCGACGACGACGCGCCGAGTTCTCCACAGGTCAGCGGGAAGCCCCTCGGAGGTGGGCACGTTCGGCGCGGCCCGTCCGGCCGGGTCACCTGGCGCGACCGGTCGCCCGGCACGGCCGGGGCGCTCAGGACCGCCCGGCGGCCAGGCCGCGTGCGGACAGTTCCACGTGAAACCACCCGCACCCAGACGCTTGGCTGACAGAGTCGCGCCTACCGCACCTCCGGCGCCGCAGTCACCGAACCAGCACCGCCGCGGCTACCGCACCTCGCTCACCAGGTCGATCGCGCCGCACGGGCACTCGGCCGCGCAGATGCCGCAGCCCTTGCAGTAGTCCAGGTCGATCTCGTACTTGCGGCCCGGCCCGAGCTTGATGATCGCGTCGTCGGGGCACATGCCGAAGCAGTTGTCGCACTCGAAGCACGAGCCGCACGACATGCAGCGCCGCGCCTCGAACACCGCGTGCTCGGCGTCCAGCCCCTGCACGACCTCCTCGAACCCGGTGACCCGGCGGGCCGCCTCGAGCTCGCGCCGGTGCTGGTGCGGGGCGTCGGAGTAGTACCAGGTGTTGAGCCGCGAGGCTGCTGCCTCGCGGTCGACGGGCACCGGTCCGCTCGGCGTCGCACCGGCCAACCAGGCGTCGACCGACCGGGCCGCGAGCGCCCCGCGCCCGATGGCGAACGTCGCCGTCCGCGACCCCGGCGAGACGTCGCCGGCGGCGAAGACCCCGGGGCGCCCCGTCATCCCGGCCGCGTCGACCGCAACGACCCCCTCGCGCACGTCGATGTCCGGCTGCCCGGTGACCAGCGACAGGTCCGCGTCCTGCCCGACGGCGAGCAGCACGGCGTCGGCGTCCAGCTCCTCGAAGATGCCGGTCGGCACCGGGCGTCCCTCGTCGTCGAGCGTCATCCGTTCGATCTTCACGTGCGGGCCCTCGACCTGCTTGATCGTCGAGAGCCACTGCACGCGCACGCCCTCACCGATCGCGTCCTGCAGCTCGGTGGGGTGCGCCGGCATCTGGGCCTGCGTCCGTCGGTAGATGATGACCGCGTCCTGCGCGCCGAGCCGGCGGGCCACCCGCGCGGCGTCCATCGCGGTGTTGCCGCCGCCGTACACCGCGACCCGGCGCCCCAGCAGCGGGGCGTTGTCGGACGCGACGTCGCGCAGCACGTCGATCGCGTCGAGGATCTTGGAGGCGGCCCCCGCCGGGATCTCCACGTGGTGGCCCACCCCGGCCCCCACGGTGAGCACGACGGCGTCGAACTCCGCCTGTGCCGCCGGAAGGTCGGTGACCCGGGTCGAGCACTCGATGCGCACCCCGAGCTCGACGATCCGGGCGATCTCGGCCGAGAGCACGTCGCGCGGCAGCCGGTAGGCGGGGATGCCGTAGCGGAGCATGCCACCGGCCTCGGCGGCCGCCTCACGGATCGTCACCGCGTGCCCGAGCCGGGCCAGGTGGTAGGCGGCCGAGAGCCCCGCAGGCCCCGACCCGACCACGAGCACCCGCCGGCCGGTGGACGGCGCCGGCGGGTCGAACGCCCAGCCGTGCTCCAACGCGGTGTCCCCGAGGAACCGCTCGACGGCGTTGATGCCCACCGCCTCGTCGAGCTCGACCCGGTTGCAGGCCGTCTGGCACGGGTGGTAGCAGATGCGGCCCATGACGGCGGGCAGCGGGTTCTGCTCGACGAGGGTGCGCCAGGCGCGCTCGTACCCGTCGACCCCCTCCTGGGCGGCCCCCAGCCAGCCCCGGATGTCCTCGCCCGACGGGCACCCGACCTGGCACGGCGGGGTGAGCGTCACGTACACCGGGCGCTCGGTGCGCCAGGTGCCCGTGTGGTACGCCACGGAGGTGGCGGGCCCGGTCGAGACGCCGATGGTCGGCGGTGCGTCGTGCCCGTTGCGGGCGACGCCGGGCATCCCCAGGTCGGTGCTGCTCATCGCCGTGCCTCCTGCTCCTGGGCCTGCCGCTGCACACGCGACCGCGGTTCGTCGTCCAGCAGGCCGTAGCGGCGGATGTTCGCCTCGGCCGCGGCCCGCACCCGGGCCAGCGCATCCTCGCCGCCGGGCTTGAACAGGTGCGCGAACCTCTGCTGCGGACGCAGGTACTCCTCGACGTCCACGCGTTCGCGGATCTTGGTGACCGCGGTGAGCTCACCGGCCCGCGCCTCGAACACCGGGAAGGTGCCCGACTGCACGGCCGCCCGCGACAGCGCGATCGACTGGTGGGACGCCGACCCCCAGCCCAGCGGGCACGGCACGAGCACGTGCAGGTAGCGCGCACCGTGGATCGACATGGCGGTGCGGACCTTGGCCTCCAGGTCGCGCAGGTCCGCGACGGTGGCCGTCGCGACGTACGGGATCTCGTGCGCCATCGCGATCCGCGGCATGAACTTGCCCTGGCCGAACGGCGCCCCGGGCCGCGTGCCGGCGATCGGGGTGGTCGCCGTGCGCGCCGCGGGCGGGGTCGAGCCCGAGCGCTGCACGCCGGTGTTCATGTAGCCGCCGTTGTCGTAGCAGACGTAGAGCACGTCGTCGTTGCGCTCGAACATGCCCGACACGCTCGCCATGCCGATGTCGACCGTGCCGCCGTCGCCGCCCTGGGCGAGCACCCGGATGTCCGAGCGGCCCCGTGCCGCGTTCGCCGCGGCCAGCCCGGTGGCCACCGAGGCCGCGTTGGCGAACAGCGAGTGGATCCACGCCGGCTTCCAGGCGCTCTCCGGGTACAGCGTGGAGAACACCTCGAGGCAGCCGGTGGCGTTCGCGACCATGAGCTTGCCGCCGGTCGCGTCCACCGCGGTGTCCATCACCCACCGGGCGGCGAGCGCCTCGGCGCAGCCCTGGCAGGCGCGGTGGCCCTTGGTGAGGGACGACGGGCGGTCGGCGCGCGCCTGGACGGACCGGTCGTCGTCGTCGAGCAGACGGTTGCCGACGACGAGGGTCCCGGTCTGCATGAACGGGATCGAGACGGCGGTCATGCGTTCATCTCCTCGAGGGCATCGGCCCGAAGGTCGCAGAAGTCCAGGTCACCGAGCTGCCCGGCGATCCCGCGGCGGACGACGTCGGTGAGCACCTCCTGCGTGATCGGCCGCCCGCCCAGACCGGCGACCACCGAGTGCACGGCGATCCCGGTCCCGGCGAGCGCATGCCGCACGTCGCCGGTGAGCACACCGCCGACGCCCAGCTCGAGCGCCCGGTCGATGACCACCACCCGTCGTGCCGCGCCGACGGCCTCGCGCAGCGCCTGGGCGGGGAACGGCCGGTAGGTGCCGATGCCCAGCAGCCGGACCGGTTCGTCGCCGAGCGCGGTGAGCGTGTCCTGCAAGGTGCCGACCACCGAGCCCATCGCCACCACGACGGTGTCGTCTGCGCCGGGCGGTGGTGCGGTCCGGTCCCGGTCCAGGGTCCCGGGCAGGTAGGTGTGCACGAGCCCGCCGGCCTCGCGGCCGAAGGCCTCCCGGAACCTGTCCGACCAGGACTGCACGACGGCCGCGGCGTCGAGGAACCGCTTGTGCTGCAGGTAGCGGGTCTCGGTGAAGGTCTCCGGCCCCGCCATCGTGCCGATGGTCGTCGGGTGGTCGACGTCGAGCACCTGCTGCGGCCGGTACGGCGGCAGGAACGCGTCGACGTCGGCCTGCTCGACGACGTCCACCACGTCGGAGGCGTGCGTGAGGATGAAGCCGTCCATGCACACCATCACCGGGATGCCGAGCTCCTCGCCGGCGGCGAAGGCGATGACGTGCAGGTCAGCCGCCTCCTGGTTGTCGACAGCGAAGAGCTGCAGCCAGCCGGAGTCGCGCAGCGCGAGCGAGTCGGAGTGGTCGTTCCAGATGTTGATGGGGGACCCGATGGCGCGGTTCGCGATCGTCATGACGATCGGCAGCCCGAGCCCGGCCGCGTTGTAGACGGCCTCGGTCATGAAGAGCAGACCCTGGGACGCCGTCGCGGTGTAGGTGCGGGCGCCGGCCGCCGACGAGCCGATGGACACGCTCATCGCCGCGAACTCGGACTCCACGTTGATGTACTCGCAGCTGCCGAGCGCACCGGTGCGGGCCGCGCGGGCCAGCGCCTCGACGATGTGCGTCTGCGGGGAGATGGGGTAGGCGCACACGACGTCGGGCCGGCAGCGGGCCACCGTGCGGGCCACCGCCTGCGAACCTTCGAGGACCTCACGCACGGGACACCGCCTCCTGCTCGGCCGGGGCTGCCGCCGCGGACGTGTCGCCGGACCCACCCGCGGCGACCTGCTCGGCCACGAAGGCGTACGCCTGGGCGGCGGCGGCCGCGTTCTGCTCGCCGACCGGTCCGGGGTAGCGGCGGCGGAACACCTGCTGGACCGCGTCCAACGTGATCTCACCGGTCGCGGCGGCGTAGGCGCCGAGCATCGCGGCGGACGGCTTGGGCTTGCCGAGGGCCTCCATCGCGAACCGCAGCGCGGGGACGGTGACCACGCGGGCGCCGTCCGCTGCGGGGCCGGCCTGCGCGTGCACCTGGGGGCCGTCGTGCTCGGTCGCCACGATGACGGTGCCGCCGGGGGCCAGCCCGACGAAGGGGTCCTCGGACACGAGCAGCGTCGGGTCCTGCACGAGGACGACGTCGGGGGCGAGGACGGGTTCGCGGGTGCGGATCGGGCGCTCGTCGAACCGGCAGTACGCGACCACCGGGGCGCCGGTGCGCTCGGACCCGAACGACGGGATCGCCTGGGCCTCGTGCCCGGCCAGGAAACCGGCCCTGGCCAGCATCTCTGCGGCGGTGACCACCCCCTGGCCGCCTCGGCCGTGGATCCTCACCTGATGCATCCGTCCACCCACCCTCATTGGTGCGCTGCCGGGGGCCGAAAGGGCCTCGTCCGCTCGACGCTACGCCGGTGCCGGAGGATGCCTGACAGGCCTTTCGTCCCATGTCCCCGCCGGACTGTGGTCCCATGAATCGGGGACCTGCCGACGTGTCCGGGCCCGCCTCCGCCGCATCTCGACGCCGATAGAGCCCGCGACGTCCCACGTTCGGGGGACGTCCGACCTGGCTGCGCGACCTGCGGTGTCATCGACCGGGCGGGTCTGCCCCGCTAGGCCGGTCGGGGGACCTACAGTGACGGCCATGACCACGCTGCGCCTGCCCGAGCAGCTCCTCTGCGAGGTCGAAGAGGTGGCGGGCACCGGCGAGGAGAACCTCAGCCGGTTCGTCGAGACAGCCCTGCGCGAGACGTTGGCCCGTCGCCGGGCGCGCGACGTGCAGCCCGCGCCGGTCGAGGTCGCCCCCGTGGGGTCCGGCGAGCTGCTGCCGTCGGTCGACCTGTCCCGCTGGGCGCAGTTCCTGCAGTCCCAGGCCGCCGAGCCCCGGCACCGCCACCTGCACCTGTCGGCCTGAGCCGGGCGGCGGGCTCGTCCCGGTGTCGCGTCCGGCGCTAGGCCCGTTCCGCCCGCAGCTCCGCCAGCACGGCGTCGACCACCTTGTCCACGTCACCCTGCGCGGGCACGTCGACCCCGTCCTCGTCGGGCGCCAACGGCTCCAACGTCGCGAGCTGGCTGCCGAGCATCGAGACCGGCATGAAGTGGTCGGTGCGCGCCGCCATGCGGTCCGCCAACGTCGCCGGGTCGAGCACCAGGTGCACGAACCGGACGCGTCCGCCGGCCGCCGACAGCACGTCCCGGTAGCGCCGCCGCAGCGCCGAGCAGGTGAGCACGCTGCTCTGGCCGGCGGCCTGCCGGGCGCCGATCCAGTCCGCGAG
>NZ_VWSD01000166.1 GCF_009829685.1 Cellulomonas citrea | reverse complement strand
CCAGGGTGGCCAAGGTCGCGCGGGCCGGGTCGAGCCGGGCCCGCTGACCGGTGGCCGCGCGCTCATGGGCGTCGAGGGCGTCGCCGACCCGCTCCTGGACCGAGCGCAGCTGGTCGAACGCGCCCTGCTGGGCGTCCAGCTCGGACCCGGTCTGGGCGCACAGCGCCAGGATCTGCGCCGCGGTGGCCCGCACCTGCGGCTCGGTGTCCGGGACGTCGTCGTCGAGCGTCTGGCGCAGCCGGAACGCCTCGGTGGCACGGGCCTTGCCCTGGGCCAGGACCTGGGCGAACTGGCCCGTCGCGTCCTCCCCGAACTGCGCCTGCGCGAAGCCGAGCTCCTGCTCCGAGCTGCGCAGCGCATCGTCCAGCCGCACGAGCGCCGCCGAGGCGCGCCGGTCCAGCTCGGCCGTCGGGACATCGGCGTACGGGTCGACCACCGGGGGACCGCCGGCCGGTCCGGGCAGCGCCCGCGAGCCGGCCGCACGGCGGCGACCACGCATCGTGGCGACCAGGGCGATCACGGCGATGACGGCGAGCCCGATGAGCAGCACGGTGCCGAAGCCGATCCCCGACCCGGACGACGACCCGGACGACGTGCTCGCGGTGGACCCGGTCGCGGCGGCCTGCAGACCCTTCGCGGCCGTCACCGGGGCCACGGACCAGTCACCGGAGGTCTTGGCCGCGCGCAGCGCGTCCTCCACCGCGGACGCGACCTTCGTGACCTCGGCGCTCGTGATCTGTCCCGACGAGGCGGGGGCGAGCATGTACTGGTACGGCGCCTGCGTGGTGTACGCCAGCACGAAGTCCTGCGCCCCCAGACCGCTGTTCGCGGCCGTGGTGTCGACCCAGCTGAGCGGGGCCGTCCCGGAGAAGCTCGGCAGCAGCACGACGTAGAGCTGGTACGGCGTGGCGGACGCCAGCGCGTCGAGCGCGGACTGCACCTGCGTCTGCTGGTCGGCCGTGAGCACGCCCGCGACGTCCGTCACCTCCGACGTCAACGTCAGGGGGTCGGTCGCCGACGCGGCCGGGGCAATCCCGACCAGCATCGTCGCCGAGCCCAGCACGAGCAGCGCTGCACGTCGTAGCCATGGCACCCGACGATCCTCACGCACGCTCACACCGGCCGCAACGAGCGTCGGTCCCAGCAGGTTCCCAGGAGAGGTCAGAGGGCGTGCACGACGAGCCCGGCGGTCCACGGCAGCACGAGCCCGGCGACCACGAGCAGCCCGGTGAGGCGGCCCGGCCCCAGCGGCCACCACCGTCGCCGCAGCCTCGGGCGGACGTCCGTCGTGGGGTCGGTCGCCTGCTGCTCGTCCGACGCCTCGGCGCCGGGCTCAGGGGCGGCCGTCGGCTGCGGCACCCGGGCCACCCGGTGGGCCGCACCGGTCGGGTCGAGCTCGACCCGCAGATGGGCCGCGACGATCACCGTCTCCAGCGGGGTCAGCACGTGCGGCAGCTGAGCGAGCACGTCCGGCAGCAGGGCGGCCGGGACCAGCGCGGCCCGGGTCGACGTCTCGCCGCGGCGCTCGACCGCATGCAGCCCGCGCACCGTCTTGCGGTGGGCCGGGCCGAGCAGCGCGGTCACGGCCGCGGTCGCGCAGGCCAGGTTCTCCGCCGCACCGTCCCGCACACCCTCGTGCAGGTTCGGGCCGTCCTCCAGGACGACGACGACACCGCCGGGTCCGACCGCGACGTGCGCGAGCCGGGCCTGGGGGTGGCCCGGCCACCGCACGTCGTGCAGGATCCGCCAGCCGGCGGTCCGGTCGAGCGCACGCCCGACGGAGCTGATCGCGACCGGGTCACCGGTCGGGCTCTGGATGCTCATGATGGCCTCCTCCTGCCCCGCACCATCGGACGGCGGGCCGCCGTTGTGAACGGTGCACCGGAGCAGGTCCGGGACGGGCGCAGCCGCTCTGCTGCGCCCCCACCGTGCGACGCGCTGCCCCGGTGCGCAAGCCGGCGCGCGGGAGCCCGTCAGAGCGAGCCGACCGCCGCCCGTCCGTCCGGCTCGTGCCCCGGTGCCGCGTCCGCCGACGGGTCGGGGCACCGGGTGAGGAACGCGATGAGGTCCTCCTCCACCAGGGGGCGTGAGCGCAGGAAGCCCTGCACCTGGTGGATGCCGCTGCGGCGCACCGCGACGTCCTCGGGCACGGTCTCCACGCCCTCGGCCACCACGTCGATCGTGAAGCGCTCGGCCAGCCGTCGCACCAGGGACAGCATCTCGGCGTCGAAGGCCAGGCCCTGCCCGGACCCCTCGACCACGGAGCGGTCCACCTTGACGCAGTCGATCGGCAGGGCGGTGCCCAGCAGCCGCAGGGCGCCGAGGGTCGCGCCCATGTCGTCCAGGGCGAAGCTCACCCCGGCCGTCGCCAGGATGGTGAGCTGCGGGGTGGCCCGGACCAGGTCGTCGACCCCGGCGTACTCCGACAGCTCGAGGCAGACCCGGTGCCGGTCCAGCCCGCTCCCCTCGATGGCAGCGAGCAGCGTCGCCGCGAGGTCGGGCACACGCAGCGACTCGGGCGCCAGGTTGACGTGCACCCGGGCCGGTGCGTCCGCACCCAGGGTCCGCGTCCAGCGCTCCATGTCCGCGCACGCGGTGGCCAGCACCCATCGGTCCAGCGCGAGCGACGTGCCCGCGCGTGCGGCCGAGTGCAGCCGTTCGGACGGGAACTCCAGGGTGCCGTCGGGCCGTCGGGTCCGCAGCAGCGCCTCGACGGCGGTCACCTGGTCGGAGCGCACGTCCACCACCGGCTGGTAGACCAGCAGCAGGTCGTCGGTCGGCACGGTCCGGCCCTTCGCCGCGGCCGGGCCCGCCAGGCGCACCCGGTCGCCGCCGGCGACCTTGGCGGCGTACATCGCCTCGTCGGCGGTCCGCAGCAGCACCTCGGTGTCGGTGCTGGCCGACTCGGTGACCGCCACGCCGACGCTCGCGCGGGACTCGGCGAGCACCGGCAGCGACTCGTCGCGGGTGGCCAGCGCCAGCCGCAGCCGCTCGCCCAGGTCGAGGGCCGCGGCGGTGGGGTCGACGTCCGGGGCGACCGGCAGCATGGACACGACGGCGAACTCGTCGCCGCCGAGCCGTCCGACGAGCCCCTGGTCGCCGAGCGCCTGCACGAGCCGTCGGGCCACCGAGCGCAGCAGCGCGTCGCCCAGGGAGTGGCCGAACAGGTCGTTCACCGGTTTGAGCCGGTCCAGGTCGAGGAACACCACCGCGACAGCACCGGGGACCTGGGCGAGGCAGCTCACCTGGTCGCGCAGCGACTCGATGAACCGGGCGCGCGAGGCCACCCCGGTGAGCTCGTCGGTGGCGGCGCGGTGCGCCGTCTGGTCGGCCAGCGCGCGCATCACGTGCACGGGTCGCACGACGCCGACGGGGGTGCCGTGCTCGTCCAGCACCGGCAGGTCCCGGTAGCCCTCGACCGTGTCGGCGATGAGCGCGGCCGCCTCGGCGACCGTCGTCGTGGGCTGCACGGTGGCGGCCCCCCAGGTGGCCAGCGCGGCGATCGGGCGCTTGCCCCACAGCGACCGGCCGTAGCCGTACCGGCCCGCCATCATCGACAGGAAGGCGGCCCGGCCCACCAGCCCGATGGCGCCGTCGGCGGCCCGGACCAGGACGGCGGGTGCGGTCCACTGGGTGCGGAAGCCCTGGTCGACATGAGCGCACGGGGTCGAGGCGGGCACCACGGGGCACGGCTCGATCATCGTGCTCAGGGTGAGGTCAGCGCCCGAGGACATACGACGCCCGTCGGCCGGTCGCGGGGGATGCTGAGGTGTCGTGGGAGACGTTCAGCGAGTGTTCATGTGCCCGTACCTGCCGCTCGTGCCCGGGGTCGGCGGACCCGACGGCGGTGGTCGGCCGAGGGGTCAGCCGGGAGGCGGGCGGGCAGTACCGGTTCAGCACAGGGGACACCCAATCACCTGAACGAGGGAAACCCCCGGTTGCGGCTCGCCGGGACGCGCGCTGTTCACCGAGTCGCCAGCACGGCGTCGGTCAGCCGGTCGGGTCGAGGTCCTCGGCATCGATGATCGAGTACGCGTAGCCCTGCTCGGCGAGGAAGCGCTGCCGGTGCGCCGCGAACTCCTGGTCCACCGTGTCGCGGGACACCACCGTGTAGAACGTCGCGGCGTGCCCGTCGGACTTCGGCCGCAGCAGCCGGCCGAGACGCTGCGCCTCCTCCTGGCGGGAGCCGAACGACCCCGAGACCTGGATCGCGACGCTCGCCTCGGGCAGGTCCACCGAGAAGTTGGCCACCTTGGACACCACGAGCAGACCGATCTCGCCGGTGCGGAACGCCTCGAACAGCCGCTGCCGCTCGCGCACCGTGGTCTCCCCGGTGATGAGGTCGGCGCCCAGGTGCTCGGACAGCTCGTGCAGCTGGTCCAGGTACTGGCCGATCACCAGCGTCGGCGACCCGGTGTGCGCCGCGACCAGGCGGGAGACCACCGACAGCTTGCCCGGTGCGGTGGCCGCCAGCCGGTAGCGGTCCTCCGGCTCGGCGGTGGCGTAGGTCATCCGGGCGTCGTCCGGCAGCGTGAGACGCACCTCGACGCAGGTCGCCGGCGCGATGTAGCCCTGCGCCTCGATGTCCTTCCACGGGGCGTCGTACCGCTTGGGGCCGATGAGCGAGAACACCTCGTCCTCCCGGCCGTCCTCACGCACCAGGGTGGCCGTGAGGCCGAGCCGGCGCCGGGCCTGCAGGTCCGCCGTCATGCGGAAGACGGGTGCCGGAAGCAGGTGCACCTCGTCGTACAGGATGAGGCCCCAGTCGCGGGCGTCCAGCAGCTCGAGGTGCGAGTAGACGCCCTTCCGCTTCGTGGTGAGCACCTGGTAGGTCGCGATGGTCACCGGGCGCACCTGCTTGCGGGTGCCGGAGTACTCGCCGATCTCGTCCTCGGTGAGCGTGGTGCGCGCCAGCAGCTCGTCACGCCACTGCCGGGCGCTCACCGTGTTGGTCACCAGGATGAGCGTCGTGGTCTTGGACCGGGCCATCGCCCCCGCGCCCACGAGCGTCTTGCCCGCCCCGCAGGGCAGCACGACGACGCCGGAGCCGCCGTGGAAGAACGTGTCGACCGCGTGCTGCTGGTAGGGCCGCAGCGACCAGCCGTCCTCGCGCAGCGCGATCGGGTGCGCCTCGCCGTCGACGTAGCCCGCGAGGTCCTCGGCCGGCCAGCCGAGCTTGACGAGCACCTGCTTGAGGTGGCCGCGCTGCGAGGGGTGCACCAGGACGTCGGTGGTGTCGATCCGCTCGCCCAGCAGCCCCTTGGTGCGGGCGCTGCGCATCACCTCGACGAGCACCGCCGGGTCGAGGGCGTGCAGCACGAGGCCGTGCACCGGGTCGTCGACCAGCTGCAGGCGCCCGTAGCGGTCCATCGTCTCGGCGACCTGGACCAGCAGCGCGTGCGGCACCGGGTAGCGGCTGTACTTGAGCAGCACGTCGACCACCTGCTCGGCGTCGTGCCCGGCGGCACGGGCGTTCCACAGGCCCAGCGGGGTGAGCCGGTAGGTGTGCACGTGCTCGGGGGCGCGCTCCAGCTCGGCGAACGGTGCGACGGCCTTGCGGCACTCGTCCGCCTGGGCGTGCGCGACCTCGAGCAGCAGGGTCGAGTCCGACTGGACGATGAGGGGCCCGTCGTTCACGTGGTGCTCTTTCCGGTCGGGGTGTCGGTGGGGGTGGCGGACAGGGACCCGGTGGGCAGGGAGACCGAGGCGATCCGGTGCACCGCCACCGTGAGCTCGGCCGCGCGCGCGGTGTCGAGGGCGCGCAACCTGCCGCCGTCCAGCCGGACCGGGCGCAGCAGCCGGCGCTGCAACGACCCGGACGGTCCGACCATCTCCACCCAGACCTCCTGGCGCGCCGCGAGCGCCTCGCGCAGCAGCAGCAACGCATCGGCGGGCTCGGGTGTTCCGCCCGGGGGTGGACCCTGCGGTGCGCCGGGTGCCGGGGCGGGGGCGGGCTCGCGGGTGG
>NZ_VWSD01000165.1 GCF_009829685.1 Cellulomonas citrea | reverse complement strand
GGGTCGCTGGTCAGCGGGTCGACGAAGGACCGGTCGATCTTCAGCTCGTCGATCGGCAGGTCGCGCAGGTAGGCCAGCGAGGAGTAGCCCGACCCGAAGTCGTCGATCGCGATGCGGACGCCGTCGTCACGCAGCTCGGTGAGGATGGCGCGCGCCTGACGGCGGTCGGCCATGAGGAGGTCCTCCGTGATCTCCAGCTTGAGCACCGAGGGGTCGAGCGACCTCTCGGCGAGCAGCGCCATGACCTGGCCCGGCACCTCGGCGTCGATGAGCGCGCTCGCCGACAGGTTGACGGCGACCGTGAGGTCCACACCACCGCGGCGCCATGCCACCACCTGGTCCAGCGCCTGCACGAGCATCGACCGGGTGAGCCGGGGCATGAGACCCGCATCCTCGACGAGCTCGAGGAAGGACCCCGGCGGGCGCAGACCGTCGACGGGGTGCTGCCAGCGGACGAGCGCCTCCACCCCCGTGACCCGACCCAGACCCAGGTCGAGCTTCGGCTGGTAGTGCGGCACGAACTCACCCCGTTCGAGCGCGGACCGCACCTCCGCCACCCGCGCGAGCCGCTCGGTCCCGGCGTCGTCGGCGCCCGGCCGGTACAGGTGCACGAGCTTCGCCGAACCCTTCGCCTTGTACATGGCGATGTCCGCCCGCCGCAGCAGGCTCGGCAGGTCCTCGCCGTGCTCGGGGAACAGGGCCACGCCGATGCTCACCGTCACCTCGACCGACATCCCGTCGAGGACGAACGGCACGGCCATCGCAGCCCGGACCTGCGCGGCGAGCTCCAACGCGGGCGCGGGGCTCGCGGCAGTCATGAGGATCGCGAACTCGTCCCCGCCCAGGCGCGCGAGCATCGCGCCCGTCGGCAGGCACGACCGCAGCCGCCGGCTCACCAGGACCAGCAGCCGGTCCCCCATGTGGTGCCCAAGGCCGTCGTTGACCTCCTTGAACCGGTCGAGGTCCATGAGGAGCAGCGCGGCGTCCGCGGACCCCGGCGCCAGACGATCTTCGGCGTGGGAGTACAGCGCACGTCGGTTCGGCAGGTCGGTGAGGTCGTCGGTGTGGGCGATCCGCATCAGCGCCGCGTGCCGCCGCACCTGGCGGAACGCCACCTGGGCGCGCACGCCGAAGAAGACGATGGCCAGCCCCGCGAGGACCCGGGTGGCCATCGACAGCTCGACCTTCGTGCCCAGGACCAGCACCGCCAGCCCGCCGAGCGTGGCACTGGCCGCGGTCGCCGTCGCGACCGTCTCGGAGTACTGCGCACTGGAGCGACCGAGCGCAGGGCGCCCCCCCTGCCGTCCGGCCCGGGCGAGGCTCACCGTCCACATCGCCATGAAGGTGATCCCCAGGAACCACCCGAGCTGCAGCATCGACGTCGTGAGCGCGTCCTGGTCCATCCGGCCGACCGCGAACATGACATCGGTCGCCACGAACGACACCAGCGCGGCGCCGATCCAGCCCCAGCCCGGCACGGCGCGCCCGCCGCCGAACATGACGACGGCGATCAGCACCGTGAACAGCAGGAGGTCCAGCACCGGGTAGAGCACCGCGAGCGCCAGCCCGAGAGTCATCTGCCCGTCGAGTGCACGGTGCAGCAACGGGTCGAGCGGGACCGAGAGCAGCGCGAGAACCGTGAGGACGCTGGCGGCCAGGTCGAGACCGGCGTGAATCCGCAGCTCGACCAGATGCGCACGCAGCAGCACCCCCAGCGCCGCGAGCAGGAGCGTGTAGAACCCGACGAAGCCCACATCGGCGGGTGACGGGATGGGCAGGGTCCCGGTGACGAGGATGGCGGCACCGTTCCACACCGTGCCCGCGACGAAAAGAGTCAGGGCGACGGCGGCCAGTCGAGCGGGCAGGAGCTCACGCCCGCGTCCCGCTGCCGCCCACCAGGCCACCGCCGTCGGCAGAACCAGGGCCAGGACGCTCGCCAGCGCGCCCTGCGTCATGGGCATCGCCTTGTGGGTGGTCAGCTCGACGACCCACGACCCCAGCGCACCGGACACGCCGATCCACATGGCGATGACGGGCACGGCCGACCAGCGCAGCGGACCACGGCGGGAGGCCCGTGCCGTCGTCACGGCACCCACATCGTGCGGTCCAGTCATCTCGCCTCCTCCCGGCTGCTCGCCGTCAGCCGCCAGGCGCGGATGCCGCACCGTCGTGGGAGAGCTCGGCACCGACCGCCAGGACGGGGATGGACGGGCTGCCCGACGCTGGACGTGCCCGACCCGACCGGAAGGTCGTCTCCCCCCTATCGGCAGGTGCCCGGTCGCATTTCAGGGAGTCCGCCCCGCGCTCTTCCCCGAACGGCGTCCCGGCCCGGCGCCGACACGGTCGCAGCCCCGGATCGGGCAGACTCAGCAGCACGCTGGTCACCACCCCGAGGAGCACCATGCCCGCCAGGACCGTCGTCATCACCGGTGCGAGCGACGGGGTCGGTACCGCCGCCGCTCGGGCGCTCACGCGCGCCGGGGACCAGGTGGTGGTCGTAGGCCGTTCCCCGGACAAGACCGCAGCGGTCGCCGCCGAGCTGGGCGCCGAGCACCTGGTCGCCGACTTCTCCCGACTGGACGACGTGCGCGCCCTCGCCGCAGCGCTGCTGGCCGCCCACCCGCGGATCGACGTGCTGGCCAACAACGCCGGGGCGATCTTCGCGAACGAGCGGTCCACCACACCCGACGGCTTCGAGTCGACGTTCCAGGTGAACTACCTGGCGCCGTTCCTGCTCACCGAGCTGCTGCACGACCGCCTGGTCGACTCGGGCGCCACCGTGATCAACACGTCGAGCGTCGCCGGGGCGCGGTTCGGCCGCCTCGACCTTGCCGACCTGCAGTCCGAGCGTGCGTACAGCCCCACGCGCGCGTACGGCGCGTCCAAGCTCGCGCAGATCCTGCACGCCAAGGAGCTGGACCGCCGGTACGGCGCACAGGGCCTGGCTGCCGCGTCGTTCCACCCCGGCGGCATCGCCAGCAACTTCTCCACCACCGACGGCTCGCCGTGGCGCTTCATGTACCGCAGCCGGCTGAAGAACCTCATCCTGGCCAGCACCGACAAGGGCGCCGACACCCTCGTCTGGCTGGCGCAGACCCCGCCGCACCAGGGCTGGGAGCCTGGCGGCTACTACACGCGCCGCAAGCCGGGCCGCACGGTGCCGGCGGCCGACGACGCGACGCTCGCCGCGGGTCTGTGGGCGCGCAGCGTGGAGCTGCTCGTGCTGGGGTGAGGGGCCGGGCTGGCCGACGGGCCGACGCCGTCGGGCATGAGGGGCGCGCAGACGTGCCGACCTCGTTCACGCGCTCTCGGCTGCGGCGATCGCCCTGATGGCGTCGGCCCAGCTCGTGGCCTCGCGCGCGACGTCGAACCCGGTCGGGCTGATGTCCTCCCACAGCCGGCTCCTCCCGTGGGCCCGGTCGACGGCCCCGTCGGGGCGGCGGACCGAGACGACCGTCCGCGGGTAGTCGCCGTCGAGCACGACGCCCCAGCCGATGTCGCTCAAGGCACGGTTCACCGCGTCCACGAGCGCCGGCTGCGCGGCGGCCGCCGCGACGTGCGTCTCCGGTGCGCAGCGCTCGATCGCGTAGGCCAGCGCGCGGGTGTGCTCGTCCTCGTCGCCGGCCCACTCGACGCTCCACCGGCCGAGCGCGGGCAGCAGCGCGGGGTCGGCGAGCTCGGCGGCCGTGGCGAGGTCCAGCAGGTAGATCGTCGCCGTCGCGTCGTCGAGGCGCCGCTGGAGGTCAGCCAGGACCCGGTCGTCACCGCGGCGGGCCAGACCGAGGGCGGCCTCGAAGCGCGTGTCGCCGCCCTCGTCGTCCAGACGGGCGGCCAGGGCGTCCCGGATCTCCTCGCTGTCGAGCGAGCTCTGGGTCCCGAGGGCGAAGGTGGCCCAGTCACGCACCCCGGGGTCGACGTCACTGGTCAGACGGATGAGGGTGGTGACGGCCTGCGCGGACAGGTCGTCGTCGCCGACCATGCTCGGCAGCGCGCCCGCCACGGCCTCGCGGACCGGCGGGTAGGGGTCGTCGGCGTACGTGAGCAGCTCGCGCACCCAGGCAGGGTCGCCGGCGTGACCGAGTGCGCTGACCAGGAGCTGCCGGGTCTCGTCGTCGCGCTCGACGCGCGCGGCCTCGACCAGCGCGGGCACGACCTGGTCCCCGAAGGGGCGTCCGTCCTCGTAGCCGAGCTCACCCAGCACCCAGGCCGAGGCCTGTCGGTGCCACGGGTCGGGGTCGGCGAGTGCCGCCAGCGCCCAGCCGAGCACCACGGGCTCACCCCGCTGAGCAAGCAGGTGCACGAGGTCGGCCGCGGCGTCGTCGTCGGTCTCGTCCCCGGCGTGCTCACCCAGGGCGAGCAACGCCGTCCAGGCACTCGCGCTGTCCACCGCCACCCCCGGGAGCCCTCACCGCGCACCCGCATGCGTCGGCTGTCCCGGCCGAGGGTAGCCACCCCCGACGGTCGGCGAACCTGCAATTCGGCGGCAGCGGGCTCGCGCTGCCGCGGTCCGCCGTGCCGGCCTGACCCTCTCGACCCGGCCAGAGCGGTTCAGGGCAGGTCGGCGAGGGCCGCGGGGTCGCACGGCGCATCGACCGTCGCCATCCGCCGGGTGATCGGCGTGCCGTCGGCGACCGGGACGGCCCAGGTGGGGGTGCCGCCGGATGCCAGCGCGTCCGCGTGCTGCTCCCTCGCGGCGACGAGCGTCGACCAGTCGGCGAGCCACGCCTGCGTCGGTCGGTCGTTCGCCAGGCGCTCGGTGCCCAGGGCGCGGACCGAGGCCACCATCTCCTCCACCGCGGCGTCCTGCGCCCGGATCGCAGCCGCAGCACGGTCCGCCGGCGCACCGGCAGGCACGGCCGAGGCGGCGACCTGCTCGTTCATCCGGACACATGCGGCGTCGACGACCTGCACCACCGCCGGGTCGTCGATGAGCTCGATCCGGTCGTGGTTCGCGTACACCCACAGCCCGCGGGCCGAGACGCCGACCCAGCCCAGCACGACGACGGCGAGAACGACCGCGACGCCCGACACGGCCCGCGGACCTCGACCGGGGGCTGCCCGACGAGGCTGGACCGCGAGGGGTGGCGCAGCGGGCCCCTCCCACGATCCGTCCATGGACGGATCATGCCCGAACGAGGCGGGCCCGACCCCAGGAACGGGGCCCGGGACCTGCCTCAGATGAGCTCGACGCTGTCGGCCTGGGGTCCCCGGTCGCTCTGGCGCACCTTGTAGCGGACCCGGTCGCCCTCCTCCAGCACCTCGGCGCCGCGGACCACCGACACGTGCACGAACAGGTCGGGGCCGCCCGCGTCCGGGGCGATGAAACCGAACCCGCGGTCTGCGTCGTACCGGGCGACGACGCCCTCGCCGCCACGCACCGGGGCGTCCGACGCCGACGGGCGGGCCGAGCGACCACGCGCCGGCGCCGCAGCGGCACCCCGCGGGGCCGAGCCGCCGACCAGCTGGACGTTGCGGGCCTGCGGCCCCTTCTCGCTCTCGGCGACGTCGAAGGTCACGCGATCGCCCTCGGCCAGCTCGGTCAGCCCCCCGAGCAGCGCCCGGACGTGCACGAACAGGTCCCCGTCACCCGAGTCGGGTGTGACGAACCCGAAGCCCTTGCCCGCGTCGTACCAGGTCACGGTGCCGTCCGCACCGTCGTCGACCACGGCCGGCCGGGCCGCGTCGGCCCCGAGCGGCAGCACGTGCTCCGCCTGCGGCCCCTTCTCCCCGTCGACGACGAGGAACGCCACCCGCTGCCCCTGCGAGATCACGCCCCCGACCACGATCGCCGAGCCGTGCACGAAGATCTCGGCGCCACCGCCGTCGGGCGTGAGGAACCCGTACCCCTTGCCCGGCTCGTACCAGGAGACGGTGCCGAGCACCCCCACCGGCGCATCCGCGGCGCGGTCGCTCGTCACCCGGACCCGACGCGCCTGCGGCCCGCGGTCGGACTCGCCCACCTCGAACTGCACGACCTGACCCTCGCGCAGCAGACCCGAGCCGCCCTCGTTCACCACCTCGGAGACGTGCACGAACAAGTCCTCGCCCTGGTCACCGAGGTCGAGGAAGCCGAACCCCCGCTCAGCGTCGAACCAGCGGACGATCCCCTCGGGCACAGTGAGCTCCTTCATAGGCGAGTGCAGCTACCCAGTTCCCTGACAGACCTGGGGACGAGCATCGGCGGCCACCGTCTCCGAGTACCCGACGTCGAGG
>NZ_VWSD01000164.1 GCF_009829685.1 Cellulomonas citrea | reverse complement strand
CCGGCGGCGGCGGCGAGCAGCGCCGCCCGGTCGGTCTCGATCGCCCGGGCGCCCGCAGCCCGCAGCTCGACCAGCCGGTCGGCCAGGCGCTCGTAGAGCTGGGTGCCGAAGATGCGCTGCAACAGCCCGCGCCGGTCCTCGGGCGCCGCACGCAGGAACCGCGCGAACTCTCCCTGCGGCAGCACGACGGTCTGGGCGAACTGCGCCCGGTCGAGGCCCACGAGCCGCACGATCTCCGCACCAGCCTCGTCCAGCCGGTTGGCCAGCGGCACGCCGAGCACGTCGAGCTCGTCGAGGCTGCCGTCCGCGTCCGGGGGCAGCCGCCAGAGCCGGACGCTCGCCTGGGCCGTCGTCGTCCCCGCGCCGCGCCGCTTGGCGCGCTGGTAGGCCGGGGTGCGCCGCACCCGGAACACCCCGCCCGGGACCTCGAACACGAGGTCGACGAACGTCTCCACGTCGTCGGCGGCGAACGAGGAGCGCAACCGGTCGTCGCTGGCCTGCTCCCCGGCGACCTTGCCGTAGAGCGCGAACACGACGGCGTCGATGAGCGTCGACTTGCCCGCACCGGTCGGCCCCTCGAGCAGGAAGAGCCCCCCGGCGCCGAGGGTGGCCAGGTCGATCGTGTGCCGTCCGGCGAACGGCCCGACCGCCTGCAGGGTGAGCGTGCGCAGGTGCATCAGGCGCTCGCCCCGGCGGCAAGCACGTCCTCGTAGGCGCGGGTGAGCACGGCCGTCTCGGCGGCGTCGGGCCGGGCGCCGGTGACGTGCGCGACGAAGTCGGCCGCGACCACCAGCGGGTCGCTGGCCTCGTGGACCGCGGCGGCCCGGGTGGACGTCGGGGCGCCCTGCGGCTCGTGCTGCACGACGAGCGCATGGGCGAACCGCTCGCGCACCCGGCGGTAGAGGTCCGGCGGGCGGGCGACATCGGTCACGGTGACGGCGAGCCAGTCGTCGAGGTACGGCTCACCGGCCGCGCCGAGCAGCTCGTCGAGCGTGCCGCGCACCTGGGACAGCCGCCGGGGCACCGGCGCGGGGACCAGCGTCGTGCGCGGCGACGCCCCGCCCAGCTCGACGAGCACGGTCGACTTGGGCACGGCCCGCTCGCCGAACGAGTACGCCAGCGGCGACCCGCTGTACCGCAGCACGGTGCCGTCCGGCCCGGACACCTGCTGCGGGGAGTGCAGGTGACCGAGCGCCACGTACTCGACCCCGGCGAACACCCCGGCCGGCACCTGGTCCACCCCGCCCACCCGGATGTCCCGCTCGGACTCGCTGGCCGCCCCGCCGACGACGAACGCGTGCGCCACCACGACCGGGTGCACCTGCCGGCCCGGCGCACCACCGACGCCGGTACGGCGCGCGGCCGCATCGGCCCGGACCAGGTCCAGCGCGGCGGCGACGACGGCCTCGTGGCTGCGCGCCGTCGGCCCGTCGGGCCCGCCGAGCTCGGCCCGGGCGAAGTCCGGGTCCAGGTACGGCAGCCCGTACACGAGCACGTCGTCGGGCAGCTCGACGGGGGTCGCGAGGTCGGCCACCCGGGTGCGCACCCGGACGCGCTCGCGCATGAGCGCCGCACCGAAGCCGAGCCTGGTGGCCGAGTCGTGGTTGCCGCTGGTGAGCACGACGGTGGTCCGGTCGGCCAGCCGGGCGAGGGTCTCGGACAGCAGCGTGACGGCCTCGACCGGCGGGATCGCCCTGTCGTACACGTCCCCGGCGACGAGCACCGCGTCCACCCGTTCGGCGTCCACGAGCTCGACGAGGTGGTCGAGGTAGGCCGCCTGGTGGCCGAGCAGGTCGACGCCGTGCAGGCTGCGGCCCAGGTGCCAGTCGGACGTGTGCAGCAGCCTCATGGTCGACGACGCTAGCCGCGCCGACCCACAGCGGTGCGCCACGGGTCCACAGGTCGGGCCGGGGCTCAGGCCTCGGGCTGCAGGGACCCGGCCATGCCGATCATCTCGAGGGCGTCGGTGAGCACCCGCTGCGGGTCGCGCAGCCGCAGCTCCAGCCCCGCCTCGCCGACCGCACGCGCCAGCTGCAGCACGAACGCCAGACCGGAGGAGTCGACGAACGTGGTCCGGCTCGCGTCGACCACGACGGGCTGCTCGGCCATGAGGGCCAGGCCCATGCCGTCGCTGGCCTGCTGGCGCAGCGCCGAGTCGATCTCGCCGACCAGTCGGACGCAGGTCACGGGTCCCTCGGACTCCACCAGGATGGTCCCGGTGGCCGACCGGTCGTGCAGGTCCGTCATCGCCTCGTCGCTCCTCGGGCTCGCCGACCGGCTGGTCGGGGCGTGCGCAACGTCGCGCAGGCCGAGCGTCCCACTCTGCCACCACCGGGCCCCGGATGCGGGGCGCTGGGTCCCGGCACCAGGTTCTGGGGACTCAGGCGGGTTCGGTGACGTCCTCGACGGTGGCGTCCAGCACCCGCACCAGGTCGTCCCCGTCCACCGCGACCGCCACCCCGTGCGCACCGCCGCCGATCGACGCCGGACGGCCCGGCACCTGCGCATCGGCGACCACCGGCCAGGGGTGCGTGGCGCCGAACGGGGTGATGGTGCCGCGCTCGTACCCGGTGGCCTCGCGGGCGGTCGCGGCGTCCGGCAGCGAGAGCCGGTTGACGCCGAGCAGCGCGCGCAGCTTGGGCCAGGAGATCGTCCGGTCGCCCGGGACCAGCACGAGCACGTAGTCGTCGGCCCCGCGGCGCACGACGAGCGTCTTGACGATGCCGGCCGGGTCGATGCCGCGCAGGGCGGCGGCCTCCGCCAACGACGAGACCGGACCGTGCCGGGTCACCGTGAACTCCAGACCTGCGGCGACCAGGGCGGCACGCGCCCGCAGCTCACCCTCGGTCGGGTACGGGGTTCCGGCGGGCGAGGCGTCCATGTCCGCCACTGTAGGCACGCCCGGACGACGGGCCCGCCCCGGCCGTGCACCGGACGCACGGGCGCCGGGGCGAATCCAGGTGGCGCAGGGCTGGACAATGGCACCCGTGCCCGAGCCCACCCGTCCCGACCGTCGTGGCGGACGCCGGGGACCCCGGACGGACGACGGCCGCACCACCGGGGACCGCGCCGGCCGTGCCCACGGCGGCGGGGCCCGACGGTCGGGCTCGCGCCGCAACCCCGGCCCGGACCCCGCGCGGCTGGAACGTGCCGCCGCGGCCCGCGCCGCCGTCGTCCTGCCGCCGATCACCTACCCCGAGCAGCTGCCGGTCAGTGCGCGGCGCGAGGAGATAGCCGCCGCGATCGCGCACAACCAGGTGGTCGTCGTCTCCGGGGAGACCGGGTCGGGCAAGACGACCCAGCTGCCGAAGATCGCCCTCGAGCTGGGCCGCGGGCGCACCGGCCAGATCGGGCACACCCAGCCGCGGCGGATCGCGGCCCGGTCGGTGGCCGAACGCGTCGCCGCCGAGCTCGGCACCCCGCTGGGCGAGGCCGTCGGCTACCAGGTGCGGTTCACCGACACCTCCTCGGACTCCACGCTGGTCCGGGTGATGACCGACGGCATCCTGCTCGCGCAGATCCAGCGCGACCCGATGCTGCTGGCCTACGACACGATCATCGTCGACGAGGCCCACGAGCGGTCGCTCAACATCGACTTCCTGCTCGGCTACCTCACCAACCTGCTGCCGCGCCGCCCGGACCTCACGCTGATCATCACCTCGGCGACCATCGACTCGGCGCGGTTCGCCGAGCACTTCGGGCGCGAGGGCGCCGACGGGGTCCGCATCCCGGCACCCGTCGTCGAGGTCACCGGCCGCACCTACCCGGTCGAGGTCCGCTACCGGCCGCTGGACGGCGAGCGCGACATGGTCACCGGCATCACCGAAGCGGTCGACGAGCTCATCGGCGAGGGCCCGGGCGACATCCTCGTGTTCGCCTCGGGCGAGCGGGAGATCCGGGACGCCGCCGACGCGCTGCGCACCTCCCTCGGCACCCGGGTCACCGACCCGCGCAGCCCGGGGGCGGTCGAGCTGCTGCCGCTGTTCTCCCGGCTCTCAGCCGCCGAGCAGCACAAGGTGTTCGAACCGCACAGCGCACGCCGCGTCGTGCTCGCCACGAACGTCGCCGAGACCTCGCTCACCGTGCCGGGCGTGCGCTACGTCGTCGACCCGGGCACGGCCCGCATCTCGCGCTACTCCAAGGCGACCAAGGTGCAGCGGCTGCCGATCGAGCCGATCTCGCAGGCCTCGGCCAACCAGCGCTCGGGCCGCTGCGGGCGGCTGTCCGACGGCATCGCGATCCGGCTGTACTCGCAGGAGGACTACACCGGGCGCCCGGAGTTCACCGAGCCGGAGATCCTGCGCACCTCGTTGGCCTCGGTGATCCTGCAGATGGTCGCGGTCGGGGTGGTCGAGACCCCGGACGACGTGGCCCGGTTCCCGTTCGTCGACCCGCCGGACACGCGCTCGGTGCGCGACGGCGTGGCGCTGCTCACCGAGCTGGGTGCGCTGGCCGCCGACGAGACCGGGCACGTGCGGCTCACCGCGACCGGCAAGGCGCTGGCCCGGCTGCCCGTCGACCCCCGGCTGGCCCGGATGGTGGTCGAGGCGGGGCGGCGCGGGGTGGCCCGTGAGGTCGTCGTCATCGCCGCGGCGCTGTCCATCCAGGACCCGCGTGAACGGCCCACCGAGCAGCGCGAGCAGGCCGACGCCCTGCACCGGCGGTTCGTCGACCCGGGCTCCGACCTGCTCACCTACCTCAACCTGTGGACCTGGCTGCGGGCCCAGCGGCGTGAGCTGTCCGGGTCGGCGCTGCGACGTCGGCTGCGCGGCGAGCACCTCAACTACCTGCGGGTGCGCGAGTGGCAGGACGTCGTCACCCAGCTGCACGAGCTGTCCAAGGAGCTGCACATCGACTCCTCGGGTGCGCCCCGGCCCGTCGGTGACACCGGGGACGACGACCCCGAGCGCACCACCTGGACCTGGGACGGCGACCGCGTGCACCAGTCGGTGCTGGCCGGGCTGCTGTCCCAGATCGGCATGCAGGAGGCCACCGAGGTCCGCGCCGGCCAGGACAAGGCGCACGGCAAGGCCGCCGACCCGCGGGCGTCCCGTCGTCCGCGCAACGACTACCTGGGCGCCCGGGGCGCCCGGTTCGCGCTGTGGCCCGGCTCGGCGCTGTCCCGCCGCCCACCCGCGTGGGTGATGGCCGCCGAGCTCGTCGAGACCAGCCGGCTGTGGGGTCGTGACGCCGCCCGCATCCGCCCGGAGTGGGCCGAGGAGCTGGGCGCGCACCTGGTGAAGAAGGTGTACTCCGAACCTGCCTGGTCGACCCGGCAGGGTGCGGCGACCGTCACCGAGAAGGTGTTCCTCTACGGCGTCCCGCTGGTCGCCGACCGCCGCGTGCTGCTCGCCAAGGTCGATGCGCCGCAGGCCCGTGAGCTGTTCATCCGGCACGCGCTCGTCGAGGGCGCCTGGACCACGCACCACGCGTTCTTCGCCGACAACCGCCGGCTGCTCGGCGAGCTGGCCGAGCTGGAGGCCCGGGCCCGCCGCCGCGACCTGCTGGTGGACGACGACGTCCTGTTCGACTTCTACGACGAGCGGGTGCCGGACACCGTCGTCTCGGCCGCCCACTTCGACCGCTGGTGGAAGGAGGCCCGGCGCACCGACCCCGAGCTGCTCACCTTCACCCGCGAGCTGCTCGTCGGCCCGTCGGCCGAGCAGGTGGACGATGCGGCGTTCCCGTCCACCTGGCCGCACCGCGACCTGCAGCTGCCGCTCACCTACGAGTTCGAGCCGGGTTCGTCGGGCGACGGGGTGCGGGTGCACGTGCCGCTCACCGCGCTGTCGCGGATGGTGCCCGACGGGTTCGACTGGCTGGTGCCGGGGATGCGCGCCGAGCTGCTCACGGCGACCATCCGGGCGCTGCCGAAGGCGGTCCGGGTGCAGCTCGTGCCGGCCCCCGACGTGGCCCGTGCGGTCGACGCATGGATGGAGCAGAACCTCGCGACCTGGGCGGACACGGTCCGCGCGGCCGACGCCGCCCCCGGCTTCCACGAGGCGTTCGCTCAGGCGGTGCGCGCGCTGCGGGACGTGCAGGTGCCGCCCGATGCGTTCGACGACGACCGGCTGCCGGCGCACCTGCGCATGACGTTCCTGGTCGAGGACTCCGCCGGCCGGGTGCTCGACCAGGGCAAGGACCTCGCGGTGCTGCAGCGCCGGCTCGCGGGCAAGGCGCAGCAGGCGGTCTCCTCGGCGGTGCGGACCGCGGTGCAGGCCGCGATGTCCGAGGCCCGACCGACAGGAACCGGTTGGCCGTCGTGTTGCCCACGACG
>NZ_VWSD01000163.1 GCF_009829685.1 Cellulomonas citrea | reverse complement strand
CGGTGACGACCCGGCCGCACAGCTGGCCAACGCCCGGGCCCAGGCGGACGACGTCCGGGCGCAGGAACCCGGCGCACCTGCGGAGCCGCAGCCCGCGACCCTGCCGGCCGCGCCGCCGTTGGCGAGCCTCCTGGCCCCGACGCGACGCGTGTTCGGCCTCTACACCACCCAGGCGCCGTTCAACTGGGCGGAGCTCGACGACGTCAAGGCCAAGGTCGGCACGTCACCGACGGTGGTCGGCTACTTCCAGGGCTGGGACGGTCCGTTCCGGCCGGACGCCGTCACCCGGGCCTGGCAGCGCGGCATGATGCCGCTGATGACCTGGGAGTCACGTCCGCTCAAGGCGGCCAACGACCAGGCGATCGACCCGAACTACTCGTTGCCCAAGATCATCGACGGCGACTACGACGCCTACCTGCACCAGTACGCGAAGGACATCGTCGCGCTGGGGCTGCCGCTGGGCATCCGGCTCGACCACGAGATGAACGGGTTCTGGTACCCCTGGGGCGAGCGTGCCTGGGGCGGCAACTCGCTCAACGGGAACGGCAAGGGTGACTACGTGGCGATGTGGCGCCACGTGCACGACATCTTCGAGGCCGAGGGCGCCAACGCCTATGTCGTGTGGATCTGGGCGCCGAACATCGTCAACGCCCTGCCCTCCTGGTCGAAGAGCTCGTCCTGGTACATGAGGTCGCTGTACCCCGGCGACGACTACGTGGACTGGGTCGGCCTCTCCGGCTACTTCCGGCCGCCCTACAAGGCGGACCAGACGCCGACGTTCGACTACACCTTCGGACCGTCCCTGGCGCAGCTGCGGTCGTTCACCGCCAAACCGATCCTGCTGGCCGAGATCGGGGCGTCCGAGATCGGCAACAACAAGGCGGCCTGGGTCACCGACCTGTTCGACGCCCTCACCCGGCCGGAGAACGACGACATCGTCGGGATCGCCTGGTTCAACCAGACGGTGACCACGATCAGCCAGAAGCAGCGGGTCACCAACGACTGGCGGATCATCTCCCGCGCCGACTCGCTCGCCGCCTTCTCGTCCGGTATCGCGGACCCGGCCGCCGGGTTCGTCGGGACCCTGGCCGAACGGGACGCGGCCCGCGCGGCCGGGGCCGCGACCCCGACGTCCGCACCGACCCCGACGTCCGCACCGACCCCGACGCCGACCCCGACGCCGACCCCGAGCGGCAGCGCCGGCCCGACGGCCGACCCCAGCGAGGAGCCCTCGGGCTCGCCCGTCCCGACCGGCTCGCCGAGCCCGTCCGTCACCGGCTGACCGTCCCGGGGCGCGGCCGCCGCGCCGCCGACCTCCCGTCCGCACGACCTGAGGAGTCCTCATGCCTGACAGCACCGTCGAGACCACGACCGACGACCGCCCCACCCCGCCGCGCATCACGGTGCTCGGCACCGGGTACCTGGGTGCCACGCACGCCGTGGCGATGGCCCAGCTCGGCTTCGACGTCGTCGGGGTCGACACCGACCCGGCGAAGATCACCGCCCTGGCCAACGGCAAGGTCCCGTTCTACGAGCCCGGGCTGCCCGAGCTGCTCGAGCAGTCCCTGGCCAGCGGGCGGCTGCGGTTCACCACCGACGTCGCCTCGGCCGTCGCGGACGGTGACGTGCACTTCATCTGCGTCGGCACCCCGCAGTCGAAGTCCGGGCACGCCGCGAACCTGTCCTACGTCGAGGCCGCGACCACCGCGATCGCCCGCCACCTCACGCACGACGCCGTGATCGTCGGCAAGTCGACCGTGCCGGTGGGCACCGCGGCGCGGCTGCGCGAGATCGTCGCGCAGCAGGCCCCGGCCGGGGTGCGGGTCGAGCTCGTCTGGAACCCCGAGTTCCTGCGCGAGGGCAAGGCCGTGCACGACACGCTGCACCCCGACCGGATCGTGCTCGGCGGGGTCTCGGCGTATGCGGAGGCGGTGCTGCGCGAGGTGTACGCCGGTCCGATCGCCGAGGGCTCGCCCGTGGTGGTCACCGACCTGCCGACGGCCGAGCTGGTGAAGGTGAGTGCCAACGCGTTCCTCGCCACCAAGATCTCGTTCATCAACGCGATCGCTGGTGTCTGCGAGGCGGCCGGTGCCGACGTCACCGTGCTGGCCGATGCGATCGGGCACGACAAGCGGATCGGACGGCAGTTCCTGGACGCCGGTCTCGGCTTCGGCGGGGGGTGCCTGCCCAAGGACATCCGGGCGCTCATGCACCGCGCCGGGGAGCTGGGTGCGCACCGGGCCGTCGGGCTCATGCAGCAGGTCGACGAGATCAACATGGGGCAGCGCGACCATGTGATCGCGATGGCGACCGAGGCGTGCGACGGGTCCGTGCTCAACCGCCGGATCGGGGTGCTCGGGGCCGCGTTCAAGCCCCACACGGACGATGTGCGCGACTCCCCCGCGCTCAACGTCGCGGCCGCGCTGCACCTGCGTGGCGCGCAGGTCACCGTGTTCGACCCGCAGGCCGGCGACACCGCGCGGGCGACCTTCCCCACGCTCAGCTACGCCACGAGCACCCAGGAGGCGGTCGAGGGTGCCGACGTCGTGCTACTGCTCACCGAGTGGGACGAGTTCCTGCAGGCCGACCCGGCGCAGCTCGCCGCGCTGGTGGGCTCGGCGCACCTGGTGGACGCCCGCGGCAAGATCGACGCCGCGACCTGGCGGGACGCCGGCTGGAGCGTGCGCACCCTGGGCCGCGCGGCCTGAGCGACCCGGTCGGCGTCGGGCGCCGGGGTGCCCGACGCTGGCAGGGTTCCTGGCCCCTAGGCTGGTGCGACCCCCGCCGATCCCCAGGAGGTCCGTGCCGTGAAGGCCAAGGTCGCGTTCGTCGTCGGAGCAGGTCTGGGCTACCTGGCGGGCACCCGCTCCGGTCGCGCCCAGTACGAGCGCATGCGGTCCTGGGCGCTCGACGTGTGGAACGACCCGCGGGTCCAGGAGTACGTCCAGGAGGCGCAGGCCCAGGCCGCCGAGCTCGCCCGCGAGCAGCTCGCCGCGCTGCGCGCCAAGGTGGACGAGGCCACGAAGGGGTCGTTCGGGGCCTAGCGCTCCGGCGCCGTCCCCGCCTCGGCGGTCGCCGTCCGGCGCTCGGCGAGCAGCGCGAGCAGGCCCAGCAGCACGGCCGCCGCCTCGGTCACCGCCGAGACCCACTCCGGGCCGCCGGACCACCGCGAGTGCACGCCGAACAGCCCGAGCGGCGTGGTCGCGACGGTGAACGCCAGCAGGGACGTGGCGCCGAACCCCAGACCTCCGAGCAGTGCCCACGGCCCCCGCCAGGTCACCGCGAGCACGGCGGTGACCAGGCCCGCGACCCCCTGCAGCAGGAACAGCGGCCCGACCACCGCGACGTCGCGCATGCCCTGCGCCCACAGCTGCAGGTGTGCGACGGCCGAGACGGCGACGACGGCGGCCAGCGCGACCCGCAGACCCCAGGCGGTGCGGCGGGTGCCGCCGTCCGTGCCGGGCACCGTCAGGCCTTGCCGAGGAACACGGTGCCGTTGCTCACGTGCACGTCGACCGTGGGCAGCGGGGTCGAGGCCGGGCCGTGCGTGACCGAGCCGTCGAGCGCGAACGCCGAGCCGTGGCAGGGGCAGGTGAGCTTGTCGGTGCCGGGCGAGACGGTGCAGCCCTGGTGGGTGCACACGGCGGACACGGCCGTGACGGTGCCCGCGGTGGCCTGCACGAGCAGGATCGGCTTGCCGTCCGCCCCGGTCGCGGCCAGCGCCCCGCCGACGGGGATGTCGGCGACCTTCGCGAGCGAGCCGTCGGCGGCCGGGGTGGCGGACGTGCCGCTCGAGCCTCCCGGGCTGCAGGCGGCGAGCGCCCCGAGCGTCGCGACGCCGAGCACCCCCACCCCGGAGCCCACGAGGAGCTGGCGGCGCGAGCACCCGAACGTGCTCGGGCTGGTGGCCTCGGTCTGGCTGTCAGTCATCGCACTCTCCCGTCGTCGGCCCCGAGCGGCTCGGGGCTGGGTCGATCCTGCCGTGGATTACCTGGGTGCGTCCTGGGAGGACGCCCGTGTTCTGCTGGACGTGCCGTGGGCACGCCCGGTGTGCGTCCGGTCAGCTCCCCGCCTGCGCCGCGCCGGTCACGTCCGGGCTGGTCGCGTCCGGGCTGGTCGCGTCGGGCCCGGCCGTGGGGGCGTCGGCGGTGCGCGTCGCCTCCTCGTCGAGCCGGCCCTGGATGCCGGAGACCGAGCGCAGCGGCAGCTCCGGCATCAGCCACACGAGGACGATGCCGACGAGCATGACGAGCCCGCCGACGAGCATCACGAGGTCGACCGACTGGGCGAAGCCCACGAGGAACGGGTGCGCCAGGCGCGGGTCGATCGCGGACAGGAACGACGAGTCGTCCAACGAGGGCACCGCACCCCCGTGCAGCGCGGTGAGCACGGCCTGGTTCGCCGGGTTGGCGAGCACGGCCGGGTCGGTGAGCGCGGCCTGGAAGGGCGTCGTGCTGAACGCGTCCCGGACGGCCGTGGCGATGTTGTCGCCCACGGTGGAGAACAGGATGGACAGGAACACCGCGGTGCCCAGCGTGCCGCCCATCTGCCGGAAGAACAGCGACGAGCTGGTCGCCACCCCCATGTAGCGCACCGAGACGGCGTTCTGCACGGCGAGCACGAGCGGCTGCATGACGAAGCCGAGCCCCAGTCCGAACACGACCGAGACCGTGTAGACCTCCCACCAGGACGTGGTGACCGCGAGCCGGGCGAACGCCAGCGACGCGGCGGCCATGAGCGCCGTGCCGATCACCGGGTAGACCTTGTAGCGGCCGGTCCGGGAGATGGCCTGACCGCTGGTGACCGACCCGATCATGATCCCGAGGGTGAACGGCACGAGCGCGAGCCCGGCCTCGGTCGGCGTGAGCCCGCGCACGATCTGCAGGTAGAGCGGCAGCGTGGCCAGACCGCCGAACATCCCGACGCCGATGACGAAGTTGGCGGCGGCGCCGATCGAGAACGTCCGGTCGGAGAACATGTGCAGCGGCAGGATCGCGTCGTCCCCGGCCCGGCGCTCGATGACCAGGAACGCGACGACGCCCAGCAGCCCGATGGCGTAGCAGGCGAGCGCCCGCCCGGAGCCCCAGCCCCAGGTGCGGCCCTGCTCGGCGATGACGAGCAGCGGCACCAGCCCGACGACGAGGGCGAGCGCACCGGCCCAGTCGATCCGGTGGCGCACCCTCGTGAGGGCCGGCAGGTGCAGCACCCGCATGATGACGGCGATGCCGACCAGGCCGAGCGGCACGTTGATGAGGAACACCCAGCGCCACCCGGTGATCCCGAGGATCTGGTCGGCACCGGCGAAGAACCCGCCCACCACCGGCCCGAGCACCGACGAGGTGCCCCACACCGCGAGGAAGTACGCCTGGTAGCGGGCCCGTTCGCGGGGTGCCACGAGGTCGCCGAGGATCGTGATGGCCAGCGACATCAGGCCGCCGGCGCCCAGCCCCTGCAGACCGCGCCAGACGGCGAGCTGGTACATCGAGTCGGCCGTGCCGGACAGCAGCGAGCCGACGACGAAGAGCCCGATCGCGCCCAGGTAGAACGGCTTGCGGCCGTAGATGTCGGAGAGCTTGCCGTACAGCGGTGTGCTGATCGTCGAGGTCAGCAGGTACGCGGTGGTGACCCAGGCCTGCAGCGACAGCCCGTTGAGGTCGTCGCCGATGGTGCGGATGGACGTCGCGACGATCGTCTGGTCGAGCGCGGCGAGGAACATCCCGATCATCAGCCCGCCGATGATCGTGAGGATCTCGCGGTGCGTCGGTGCGCGGGACGCCCCTGCGGGGGGTGCGCTGCGCGCCGTCGTGTCGCGGGAGTCGGACATGGGTGGACCTCGGTCTCGATGGCCTCGTCGGAGGCGGCGGTTCTGAGCAGGGTTCGGGCGCGTTCGGGTGTCGCCGGTACCGCGACGTGACAACAGTGACGCACACCACCCTGTTCCCGCCTCGTCATTGGGACTCTGGTCCCTGGTGCTCGACGTGCGGAGATGTCCGAACGCGCGCGTCTGCTCGGCTAGCGTGGCGTCATGCCTCGCCACGCCCTGCTCTCCCGCCTCACCGCCATCGGTGCCCTCGTGCTGCTCACGGGCCTGCTCGGCCCCGCCGCCCAGGCGCACGACGCCCTCGAGGGCACCGACCCCGCCGACGGCTCGACCCTCGACGTCGCGCCCACCCAGATCACCCTCACCTTCGCCGAGACGCCGCTCGCGGTCGGCACCGAGCTGGCGGTCACCGGGCCCGGCGGGGTAGGCTGCTGAGACGTGGCGCCTGGGCGCCCTCCTGGCAGGCGGCTGCTCGTCGGAGCGAAGCGGTAGGAGGGCACCGGTGAGGACGACGGGGCGGGTGACGGCGGTCGGGCC
>NZ_VWSD01000162.1 GCF_009829685.1 Cellulomonas citrea | reverse complement strand
GCCGCAGCCTGGTCCGCCGCCGCCTGCGCGGCCGCGTCCCGCGCCGCCGCGTCCTGGGCCGTCGTCGTGCTGGTGCCACCCGTGGGCGTCGTGCACGACGGGCGGGTGACCACGTTGGTGTCGAGCGTCACCGCGCCGTTGCGGGCCAGCAGCCGGCCCTCGGCCGTGGCTCCCGTCGCCAGGGTGATGTCGGTGAGCGCGAGCACCGTGCCACGGAACTGGGCCCCGGTGCCGACGGTCGCCGAGCTGCCCACCTGCCAGATGACGTTGCAGGCCTGCGCGCCGTTGGTGAGCAGCACCGAGGCGCCGTTCCCGACGGTGAGCGCCGAGCCCACCTGGAACACGAAGACCGCGTCGGGGTCCCCCGCCGCATCGAGCGTGAGCGCCCCGGACAGCCCCATCGTGGAGGCCGAGGTGTAGACGCCGGAGACCAGCGTCTGGCCGGCCAGGTCGGCCGAGACCGTCACGTTCGACGCCTGCCCGGCCGCCACGTCGTAGGCCGTGACCAGGTCGGTCTTGGCGTCCTGGGTGACGGCGTCACCGGCGTGCACGGTGCCGGTGACGGTGAGCGACCCGGCACCGCTGATCGAGGTCGTGGGGAACGTGCCGACGTCGCCGTTGAGCGTGGTCGGACCGGTGTTCGTCACCCCGGCGCCGGCGAGCACGACGAAGCTGGTCGCGGTGCCCAGGCCGACCGGGGTGGCGGCCTGCGCCGGACCGGCCACGGCGACGAGCAGGCCCGCCGCGGCGACCGCTGCCACCGCACCCACCCGCCCGGCGCGGTGTCGCGGTGCACGGACGGGACGGACAGACGTGGTTCGCATGGGGTCTCCCACCAACGGGTGCCGCGGTCGGCGGCAGGACGTGCGGACGGCACGACCCGAGGGGCTCGGCCCCGCGGACGGGGCGCACCAGGCCGCCCTCGCAGGGGCACAGGTCGCGGTGCTGAAAGACCAAGAGGCCGGAGCGCCGTTGTCAGGTGCGGTTCCGCGTCCGAGCCAGAAGAGGGTCGCCGCAGCCGTGGGCATGCGCCGACCTCTCGACGGTGCGCCCTGCCGGCTCGGACCGCAACCGGTGGGCCGTCCGCGCGGTCACCGTGCGGCGAGCAGCCGGTCCAGCTCGCCGTGCACCTCGAGCCCGGCGGCGTGCCCGGCGTCCTCCAGCACGGTGGCGCCCGACGGGTCGCGCAGCCGCAGCCGGACCACCGCGTCGAGGGTCTCGTGCACCCGGCGGTGCATCGAGGTACGCACCGGCGCGTGCAGCAGGCCGCCCTGGCGGCGCTCGGCGACCAGGTCGAGCGTCCACCCCCGCCGCGAGCGCAGCGACCAGCGCACCTGCTCCTCGTCGATGGCGAGCGCCGTGGTCCGGGCGCCGCCGTAGGTGGTGAACCGGTGCAGCCGCCCCTCGTGCCAGAGCCCGACGATGACCCCGCGGAACTGCCCCCGCAGCCACGGGACCATCGCCACCGAGGCCGTGAGGCTCGTGCCCGGCCGGCTGAAGTGGTTGGTCGCCATCCACACGTAGGCCGACGGGAAGGCCCGCCCCCAGTCCTTCTCGAGGTAGCCGCGGCCGCCGTCCAGGTCGACGGGTTCGCCGTCGAGCACGAGCGACCCGGCCAGGCCGTGGTCCAACGACACGACCCCGTGGTAGCACTCCATGAACGGCACCCAGGCGTACCAGCCCATGACCCCTGGTGAGCGCAGCGTCACCGGCCAGGGCACCAGCGGGTCGGTGAACCGCACCTCACCGTGCAGCCCCGCGTCGGGCACGTCGAGCAGCACACCGCGGGACGTGAAGCGGTTGGGGCCGACACGCACGTCGAACCCGTCGGTCGCGGCGGTCAGGTCGGACCGCTCGTACCGCTGGTACCAGGTGCGCCCGCTCGCCCCGTCGAGCACCTGGACGAAGGCCTCGTCGTCGCCGTCCAGCCCGAGGAACACCCCGGGGATGACGGCGAGGCGGTGGGCGCGGTCGGCGCTCACGAGCTTGACGTACCAGCCCTCGAAGAAGCCCCGGCGGCGACCGGCGCCGTGGAACCCCTCGGGGTGCAGCGTCGAGCGGACACGCGCGGGCAGCCGCACCGGGGTCGTCATCCGGTGACGCTAACCGCGTTCGGCAGCACCCGCCTGGGCAAGCGCACCACTGACCGAGACCAAGGTGACGGGGTAAGCAAGGGGCGCCAGCGCTGACAGAAGCGCCACACGAACGCTGTTCCGGTTGCTATCGCCGATTCTCAGGTGGCGAGGCGGATCATCCCCGCCTGGGCGAGAGCATTGATCAGGTACACCAGGTGTTGGTTGGCCTCCTGACAGACCTGAAGCTGCTGCTCAGCGAGCGCATTCGCCCGTTGCTGCTCGACCAGAAGTGCTCGAAGTGTGTCGTTCGCGACTCCGAGCCCGCGCTGAAGATCTTGGGCTTGCCGCTGCAGGGTCCCCATCCCACTCGCGATCGAAGCGAACTGCAGGTTGCCGCCGATTCCCATAGTCAGGAGTGAATCACTCGGAGCCTGTTGCCGCAGGTCACGCATGGAGCCCCCTGTCGGATTCGAACCGACGACCTGCTGTTTACAAGACAGCTGCTCTGGCCAGCTGAGCTAAGGAGGCGAGGGCGCCAGCCTACCGGGGCGGCCGAGCGCCCCGGTGGCCGGCCGGATCAGACGCGACGGCTGTGCTCGGCCATCGCGGCGAGCGCTTCCTCCCGGGTGGCGGTGTACGTCACCGGGAAGTTCGTCTTGGTCGAGAGCCGGGTCATCTGCAACGCGACCAACGGGTTGGAGGCGATGAAGCCGCACCACACCAGACCGTTCTTCACGGCCTCGGCCATCATCGCCTCGTGCGTGCGCTGCACCCGCTCAGCCTGGGCCGGGTGGGCGCTGAAGTCGACCAGGAAGGTCCAGCCCGGCCGGTTCTCCTTGTAGGCGGCCGTGAGCGTGCGGGCGTACGCATCGCACGTCTCGTCGCTCCACAGGCCCACGCAGACGTCCGACAGGCGGTTGAGCGTCCGGTCCCAGGTGATCTCGAAGTAGCCGTCGGCGACCTTCGCCAGCCGCAGGCCGGAGGTCTCCCGCGTCATCGAGGTCCCCATCCGGGTGATCTCGTTGACCGCGACCCGGCTGCGCTCGGCGGCGATCGTGTTGGACTGCGCGAGCTCGACCACCGTGGTGATCGCGGCCGCGATGTTGTTCACCTCGGACGCCACGCCCTGTGCCGTCTGGCTCACCTGCTGGGTCGTCAGGCTCTGCTCCTCCACCGCGGAGGAGATGGTGAGCTGGGACTGGGAGATCTGGTCGATGACCGCGGTGACCTCCTCGATGGCGGTGACCGCCCGGGCGGCACCGTCCTGGATCGCGCCGAGCATCCCTGAGATCTCCTCGGTGGCCTTCGAGGTGTCTTGGGCCAGCGACTTGACCTCGGAGGCGACGACCGCGAACCCGCGCCCGGCGTCACCGGCGCGCACGGCCTCGATCGTCGCGTTGAGCGCGAGCAGGTTGGTCTGCCCGGCGATCGAGGTGATGGTCTCGATGATGTCGCCGATGCGCGCCGAGGACTCCCCCAACGTCGTGATGGTGCTGCTCGCGGTGCCGACCGCCTGCACGGCCTGGTGGGCCACCTGCGACGCGCCCGCGGTGGTGCTCGCGATCTCGGAGATCGAGGCGCGCAGCTGCTCGCTCGCGGCCGCCACCAGCTCCACGTTCTGCGAGACCTGCTGGGCGGATGCCTCGATGGTGCTGGCCTGCTCGCCGGTGCCGCGAGCACCGTCCGCGATGGCGTCGCCCAGGAACCCCAGCTCCTCCCCGGCGATGGTGAGGAGGGTGGCCTCCGGTGCGATCGAGCCGAGGGACTCCCCGAGCCGGGCGTACCCGGCCGAGACGGTGGCCAGCGCCCCGAAGGGGTCGGGCACGGACCCGGTGTCGGTCGCGACGGCGAGGTCACCGGCGGCGGCACCGGCGGCCATCGCGTGCACCTGCTTGAGCGTGGCCGCGACGGCGCGCCGGGTGAGCACCCAGGGCAGGAGCACGGCGACGGCGCTGAGCACGGCCAAGGCCCAGCCGAGCAGGCTCGCCCGGCTGACGGCGGCGACGGCCAACGGTCCGACGGCGGCGGCGACGGCACCCGCGGCGCTCGAGCGCAGGGCGGTGGGATGGGGCTGCGTGCTGGACATGTCACTCCTCAGGCAGGCGCGCCCCCGCAGGACACTCATCGACGTGCTCGGTTCGATCACGAGGGTTCTGCGGTGTGATCCACGCCGTCCCCGGGGAAACCCCGACACAGGTCGGCCCGGGTCGCCGCTGCGGGGCGACCCGGGCCGACCGGGTGGACGGTGCGGCTCAGCCGCGGTTGGCCGACTCGACGGCGGCCTTGAACGTCCCCGGCGTGGTGTAGTCGCCGGACCACCGGGTGCCGTCGATGAGGATCGTCGGCGTGCTCACGTAGCCGTTGGAGCCGACCGGGGTGAGGGCGGTGGCCGCCGCGACCCACGGCGCGAAGGTGCGCGCCGTCGTACCGTTGAACGAGGCGGTGGCGGTGAGCTGGGTGACGACGTCCTGCGGCACACCGGCTCCGGACGCGATCTCGGCGATCTTGGCGTCGGTGAGGCCCGCGCTGTTCTCCTCCGGCTGGGTGCCCTCGGCGAACATCGCGGTGACGAACGCGGGGAACGCGTCCGGTGCCTTGTCTGCGATCACGGCCGCTGCGTTGGCGACCCGGGTGGAGTAGCTCGTGCCCTGGGAGTACTGGTCCATGATCGAGATCGGGTGGTACACGACCGTGACACCGGGCTCCTTGACCAGCGCGGTGATGTCGTCGGCGTTGGTGCGGTCGAACTTGCCGCACCAAGGGCACATGAAGTCGAAGTACAGGTCGACGGTGACGCCGCTGTCCGCGGCCACGCCCACGCCGTTCGCGCTCACCGGGATGCCACCGGTCGAGGAAGCTCCCTTGGGCGCGGTGACGTCGGCGATGGCGGGCGTCCCGCTCGCGGCCGGGTAGGCGACCGTGGCGTAGTCGGAGGCGGTGGCCTTCGTCGCGTTCTGCTGGTTGACGACGGACACCACCGCGACGACGAGCGCGATCACGGCGACGCCGAGGGCGCCGATGCCGATGAAGCGGTTGCGGCGGGCCTTGCGCTCCTGCTCCTTGCGCAGCGCCAGGGCCCGGGCGCGGGCGTCCTCACGGCGCTGGTTCTTGCTGGGTCGGGGTTCGTTCGTGGGCATGGCTGGCTCCTGGGTCGAGGGGGTCGTGCTGGCCGGGGTCAGGCGGCCAGCGGCGGCCCCCGGTGCGACCAGGTGAGCATCGCCACATGCCTCGTCGCGCCGCGCGGGGCGAGCACGACGGGCACCTGCACCCGGCGGACGGCCGGCACGTGCGCCGGTGCCGCAGGAAGTGCGAGCCCGCGCCGGCCGGTCGCGGCCAGGGCGCGGACGCAGCCGCGCACCACCTGCCAGGTCCCGAACCCGCATGCGGCCAGCACGAGGTGCGTGAGCAGCGCCGGGAGCCCGACGCTGAGCAGCACCACGGCACCCGTGGACGCGGGACCGAGCCCGTAGGTGCCCGCCGGGCAGTGCGCACCGTCGCGCAGCAGCGCGAGCTGCAGCCCGAACGGCGCGAACTGGCCGGCGTCGAAGCAGCTGTGCAGCATCACGCGGCTCTGGCTGAGCACGAGTGCGGCGACCGCGACGAGGACGGCGACCAGCGGCACACGTGTGCGGGCCCCGGACATGGCCGTCAGCCTAGCGGCGGCACCTGTCGGATCGGGGGGATCGGCCCGTGCACCGCCCCGGGGCTCAGTGCACCGGCAGGTGCGGGGCCGGCAGCGGCCACCACACGACCGGGTCACCGGCCAGCTCCTGGGCGACGAGCACGGCCGCCGCTGCGAGCGCGACCACCACGACGACGAGCGGCCCCCACGGGCGCGGGGCGAGCACCGCGAGCGCCCGCCGGGCCCCGATCCTGGTCAACCGCCCGAGCGGCCCGAACCACGCGACCACCGCCCCGACCAGCAGGACGAGACCGAGCACGACGCCCACACCGGGCCCCGTCGGCACCGCACCGGCGGGGGCGTCGGTGAGCACCCACCGCCCCTCGCCCACCAGCCACCAGACCACGCCCAGCGCGATGACGACGACGCTGGACGCCACGACGAGCCCCGGCAGCACCCCGAGCAGCCCGAGGACCAGGTGCCAGGGCGCGCTCACGACGGCGACGGCACGGTCCGTGCCGCGGACGCCGGACCGTTCCCGGCGGTCGTGGAACGCCTCGACACCCGAGCCGACCGTCCGCACCAGCACGAGCAGCGCCGCCACCACGGCCACCGTGACGGCCGGGAACCGGGCACCGGCGGCCGCCACGAGCACCGCGAGCGCCAGCACGAGAGTCATCTGCCCGTCGAGTGCACGGTGCA
>NZ_VWSD01000161.1 GCF_009829685.1 Cellulomonas citrea | reverse complement strand
GCGCGGGACTTCGTCGCGGTGCAGGGCATCGTCGCGATGCTCGCCGTCATCGTCGCGGTGACGAACTTCATCGTCGACGTGATCGCCGCCCTGGTCGACCCGAGGATCCGGTACTGATGGCCGCCGACGTGCCCCCGCCCGCCCCGATCGCCACCCGCGGGCCCTGGTGGCACCGGCTGCCGGTGCTCACGCAGCTGCGCGCGAGCGTCGGGCTGCAGCGCGGCATGCTCATCGGGGGCCTCGTGCTCACCGCGGTGTTCCTGCTCACCGCGCTGCTCGCCCCGGTGCTCGCGCCGTACGGCTGGAGCCAGCTGTCGGACGCCGCCGGCCCCTTCGGCTCCCAGCAGCCGCCGTCGTCGCAGCACCTGCTGGGCACCACGGTGGCCGGGTACGACGTGCTGTCCCGGGTGATCTGGGGCTCGCGCACGGCGCTGCTCGTCATCATCGTCGCCGTCGCGCTGTCCTCGGTGCTCGGCATCGCGATCGGGCTCGTGTCCGGCTACTTCGGCGGCTGGCTCGACCGGGTGATCGTCGTGGTGGCCGACGCGATCTACGCGTTCCCGTCGCTGCTGCTGGCGATCGTCGCGGCCATCGTCATCTCCGGCGGGCAGTCCTCGATGTGGGGCGGCATCCTGGCCGCCGCGATCTCGATCACCGTGGTGTTCATCCCGCAGTACCTGCGGGTGGTGCGCGCCGAGGTGATCCGGGTCAAGTCCGAGGCGTTCGTCGAGTCGGCCCGGGTGATCGGGGCGAACCCGCTGCGGATCATGACGCGGCACGTGCTGCGCAACTCGACCCGCACGCTGCCGCTCATCCTCACGCTCAACTGCTCCGAGGCGATCCTCACCCTCGCCGGGCTCGGCTTCCTGGGCTTCGGCATCGAGCCCTCGGCCGCGGCCGAGTGGGGCTACGACCTCAACAAGGCGCTGTCCGACGTGACCGCCGGCATCTGGTGGACCTCGGTGTTCCCCGGGACGGCGATCGTGCTCACCGTGCTCGGCGTCACGCTGGTCGGCGAGTCGCTCAACGACCTGTCGGACCCCCGGCTGCGCACCCGACGCCGCGCCGTCGAGGCCGTGGCCGGTCCGGTGCCCGGTGCCGACGCCGACGACCCGCTCGAGGTCGGCGTCATCGACCACCCCACGACGGCGGCCGACGAGCCGCAGGACGGGCAGGTGCAGCGATGAACCCCGTCGTCGACCTCCGCGAGCTGTCCGTGACGTTCGCGACCGACGGGGGTGACGTGCCCGCCGTCGTCGACGTGTCGCTCACCGTCGAGCCGGGGCAGGTGCTCGCCGTCGTCGGGGAGTCAGGGTCCGGCAAGACCGTCACCGCGCGCTCGATCCTCGGGCTGCTGCCCTCGACCGCCACGACATCGGGCGCGGTGCTGCTGTCCTCGCGCGACGGCGGAACCACCGACGTCCGGACGGCAGGTGCGGGCGCCCTGCGTGCGGTGCGTGGCCGGGACGCCGCGATGGTGTTCCAGGAGCCCTCCACCGCGCTCAACCCCGTCTTCACGGTCGGCTGGCAGATCGCCGAGGGGCTGCGGGCGCATGCGCGGATCAGCCGGAGCGAGGCACGGCAGGCGGCGATCGAGGCGCTGCGCACGGTCGGCATCCCGGACCCCGAGCACCGGGTGGACCACTACCCGCACCAGTTCTCCGGCGGGCAGAAGCAGCGCATCGTCATCGCCCAGGCGCTCGTGCTCAACCCCGGGCTGGTGATCGCCGACGAGCCGACGACGGCGCTCGACGTCACCGTGCAGGCCGAGATCCTCGACCTGCTGCGGCGGCTGCCCACCGAGTTCGGCACCGCGATCGTGCTCATCACGCACAACATGGGGGTCGTCGCCGACCTCGCCGACCGGGTCGCGGTGATGTACGCGGGCCGCATCGTCGAGCAGGCCGACGCCCAGACCCTCTTCGCGCACCCGCAGCACCCGTACACCCGGGCCCTGCTCGACGCCGTGCCGCGGATCGGCGGACGGCCGTTGCGCGGCCCGCGCAGCGAGGCCGCAGTGGCGGCCCTCGCCGGGGGCGCGCACCCGGCCGAGCCCACCGCTGTTCCGTCCAGCACCACGACGTCGGGCACCACCGCGTCGGCACCGGCCACCTCCGGCACCACGACGGCGGACCGCCCGCGCACGGCGCCCGTGGTCGAGGCGACCGGGCTCACGATCACCTACCCCGGCCGGTTCCGTCAGCCCCCGTTCACCGCGGTCGACGGCATCGACCTGCACATCGACCGCGGTGAGGTGCTCGGCCTCGTCGGGGAGTCCGGCAGCGGCAAGACCACGATCGGACGCGCCATCGCCGGGCTCACCCCCGTGAGCCAAGGGTCGCTCGAGGTGCTCGGCATCCAGCTGCGCGGTGCCGGGGAACGGGCGCTGCGGCCCGCCCGACGCAAGATCGGGTTCGTCTTCCAGGACCCGGCGACCTCGTTCAACCCGCTGCTCACGGTCGCCGCGGCGGTGGCCGAACCGCTCATCGTGCATGGCGCCGCACGGTCGGTGGAGGCAGCCCGGCCGCGCGTCGACGAGCTGCTCGAGGCCGTCCAGCTGCCCCGCGCGTTCGGCGACCGGTTCCCGCACGAGCTGTCCGGCGGTCAGCGGCAGCGAGCCTCGCTCGCCCGGGCGCTGGCCCTCGACCCCGAGCTGCTCATCGCCGACGAGCCGACGTCGGCCCTCGACGTGTCGGTGCAGGCCAAGGTCCTCGAGCTGTTCGCCCGGCTGCAGGCCGAGCTCGGCTTCGCCTGCCTGTTCATCACGCACGACCTGGCCGTCGTCGACCTGCTCGCCGACCGGATCGCGGTGCTGCACCGCGGCAAGGTCGTCGAGCAGGGCACCAGCCAGCAGGTGCTCGGCGACCCGCAGGACCCGTACACACGGCGGCTGCTCGCCTCGCTGCCGGTGCCCGACCCGGCCGAGCAGGCCGTCCGTCGCGGCGCGTGGCGGGCACTGGTCACCGACCCGGCCGCCGGCTGAGGTCACCACCGGGGGGCGCCGGAAGCTCGGGGGAGCCGGGCGACCGGGTGCGCTCGGGCGATCCGGGCGCGGTCGGCCGGGTGACGCCGGACGACCGGGTGAGCTCGGGCGACCTGCTCAGGCCGCCGCGATGAGCAGCATCGTCACGGCGGCCCCGGTCACCAGGTTGAGCCACAGGAAGGTCCGCCAGCCGGCGTTCGCCCGCTCGCAGGTGAGGTCGTCGACCCACCAGAAGCGCGCGGTGCTCACGGCGTACGGCAGCGGCAGCACGGCCGCGAGCACGCCCGGCCACGGCAGGGCTGCCAGCACCCCGGCGGCGACGACGTAGAGCACGACGGCCGCGCGCGCCGTGGTCCGGGCGCCGAGCACGGTGGCCACCGACGCGATGCCGCCGTCCCGGTCGGCCTGCACGTCCTGCACCGCACCGAAGGCGTGCGACGCCATCCCCCACAGCACGAACGCGACGAGCACCGGCCACACGCTGCGCGAGGTGAGCGCGGCCCCGGCCAGCACGAGCCCGTAGAGCAGCGGCCCGACGAAGTGCAGCGCCGAGGTCACCGAGTCCAGCACCGGGCGTTCCTTGAACCGCAGCCCCGGCGCCGAGTAGGCCACGACGAGGAAGAGCACGGCGAGCAGCACCGCCCCGGCGGCCACCGAGCCGAGCAGCAGCAGCCACACCACGAACGGCACGACGAGCACACCCGCGGCCACGAGCACCCGGCGGTGCACCGCACGCGCCTGGTCGGGGGGCACCAGCCCACCCTCGATCCCGCCCTTGCGCGGGTTCGCCAGGTCCGAGGCGTAGTCGAACACGTCGTTCACGCCGTACATGAGCAGGTTGTACGGCACGAGGAAGAACAGCGTCCCGACGACGAGCGCCACATCGACCCGGCCCCCGGTGGCCACCAGGTACCCGGCCGCGAAGGGGTAGGCGGTGTTCACCCAGGAGAACGGCCGCGAGGCCGCGACCAGGGCCTTCATCGGCGCTCCCCGTCCCGGCCGGGGGCGCCGTCGCCACGGTCGGCATCGCCCGGGTCCACGGCGCGGCGGTTCGCAGCACCGGCCGCAGCATCCCCGGGCGCCGCGGCACCGGGACCGGCCTCACCGGACGCCCCGCCCTGCGCCGCCGGCGTCGTCGGTGCGGCCTCCACGCGTGACCGGCGCCCGAGCACGGTCCACAGCACCGGCATCGCCACCCCGGCCGCCACCGCGTAGGCGAAGTCCTCCAGCGGCGCGCCCCAGATCCGCACGCCCAGGATCTTCGCCGGGTCGAACACGTAGAGCCCCACCCGGATCATGAGCGTGTCGAAGACGACGGTGAGCACGCACAGCACCGCGACGGCCCCCAGCAGCGGCCAGAGGCGCAGCCGGCGCAGCACCGGCAGGCTCACCGCGAGCAGCACGGCGAGCACGAGGAGGTTGAGCACGAGGTTCGTCACGCGTGCTCTCCCGGCTCCGTCGGGCCGGCCCCGCCCCGCGCGACCCGGTCGAACCAGCGCCACGTGAGCAGCCCGGTGTAGCAGAGCAGCGCGAGGAAGAACGCCTCCTCGACGGGCAGCTCGGGGGCCAGCAGCAGCCCGGTCATGTGCGGGGAGTCGCCGCGGGCGAAGATGCCCAGCCCGAGCCCGGCGAGGTCCCAGCCAAGGAACCCGACGACGCCGATCCCCAGGCACCAGGCGGTGCGCCGGGCATCGGCCCAGAACGCGAGCGCGAACCGCCGGTCCAGCACCGCGAGCCCGCCCAGGCTCACCACGAGCGCCGCCAGGTAGGCGAACCGCGTCATCGTCCGTCCCCGTCGCGGGCGACCTCGTCCCACAGGCCGCGCGGCAGCGCCGAGCCGAGGAACCCGGGGCGCAGCGGTGCCGGCAGCGGGTGCGCCGAACGTTCGCCCAGCAACCGCTTGACGGCGAGCTCGGCCGAGATGATCACCATCGGGATGCCCACCCCCGGGGTGGCCCCCGCACCCACGTGCAGCAGGTTCGGCACCTTCGCCGAGGCGCCGCCGGGGCGGAACATCGCCGACTGGCGCAACGTGTGCTCCAGGCCGAGCGCTGTGCCGCGCCAGGCCGACATGTCCCGGGCGAAGTCGGCCGGGGCGACCACCCGCCGGGTCACCACGCGGCCGCGCAGGTCGTCGATGCCCGCCCAGCTGCCGATCTGGTCGAGGTAGCGGTCGGCGTGCGCCTCGACCTCGGCCCGCTCCAGGCCGAGGTCCGGGTCGGCCGGGAAGGGGACCAGGACGAAGAGGGTCTCGTGCCCGTCGGGGGCGAGGAACGGGTCGGTCGCGCTCGGCCGGGAGACGTACAGCGAGGCCACCTCAGGCACCCGCAGCCCGTCCGGCGGTGTGCTGCGCCCCGCGCCGAGGATCGCCTCGAAGTTCGCCGGCCAGTCCCGGCTGAAGAACAGCGAGTGGTGGGCGAGCTCGGGCAGCGGCCCGCGCACCCCGGCCATGACGAGCAGCGCCGAGATCCCCGGGCCGCGGTGCTCCCAGCTCTCCTCGGGCAGGTCGGCGTACGCCGGTGCCAGCAGCTCCGTCTCGGTGTGGTGCCGGTCGGTGTCGGCCAGCACGAGGTCGGCCTCGACCAGCTCACCGCTCGCCAGCCGCACCCCGGTGGCCTGACCGCGCCGGCGCGGATGACGCCGGCTGCGCGTCGTCGGGCGCACCTCGATCCCGGTGACGTCGGCGCCGGTGCGCACCGTCACACCCTCCTCGCGGGCGATCTGCTCGAGCGCCTCGACCAGGGTGTACAGCCCACCGCGCGGGTAGAGCACGCCCTGGCCGAGGTCGAGGTGGCTCATGAGCGAGTACAGCGCCGGCACCCGGTAGGGCGAGCTGCCGAGGAAGACCGCGTGGTAGCCGAGGGCCTGGCGCAGCATCGGGTCCTGCACCGTGCGCGCCACGTGCTCGGCCAGGGTGTGCGTGAGCAGCCCGCCGAGCGTCCCGGCGCGGGCCGCCAGCTGCGCGGAGGCCAGCCGGGTCGGGTCCTCGAACGTCGTGTAGAGGACGTGGTCAAGTGCGAGCCGGTAGGCCTCCTGCGCCTGCCTGCGGTAGCCCTCGATCGCCGCCGCCGCGCCGGGCTCGACCGCCTCGAACGCCGCGGCGCGCGCCACCGGGTCCCGGACCAGCTCGAACGGCGCCGCCGGCCCGTCCGCGCCCGGTTCGCTGAACAGCCGGTACACCGGGTCCAGCTCGACCAGGTCGAGGTGGTCGGCGACCCGCCTGCCGAGCAGCGCGAACGCGTGCTCCACGACCTCGGGCATGAAGTACCAGGACGGTCCGGTGTCGAAGGTGAAGCCGTCGAGCTCCAGCCGGCCGGCCCGGCCGCCCACCCGGTCGTGCCGTTCGAGCAGCGTGACCTGGGCGCCGCCCCGGGCCAGCAGCGCGGCGGACAGCAGCCCCCCGATCCCGCCGCCGACGACGAC
>NZ_VWSD01000160.1 GCF_009829685.1 Cellulomonas citrea | reverse complement strand
CGAGCCCGGCACCTCGACCTGCCGCCGCCCGGCCGCAGGCCACCCCGCGTCCCGCGCCTCGGCCGGGTCCGACCCCGCGACCGCCGGCCGGCGGTTCGTCCAGCTGATCTGCACGGTCCCGACGGGACCGTCTGCTACGAGCCGTCCGCACCCGGGCGGCACGAACGACAAGGAGAGACCCCGACCATGCCGAAGAACAAGACGCACTCCGGCACCAAGAAGCGGGTGCGCGTGACCGGCTCCGGCAAGCTCATGCGCGAGCGCACCGGCGCCCGCCACCTGCTGGAGCACAAGTCGAGCCGCCGCACCCGTCGGCTGGCCGGCGACGTCGTGCTCGCCCCGTCCGACACCAAGAAGGCCAAGAAGCTGCTCGGTCGCTGACGCCCGGCGCGTCAGCGCCTCAGCACCGAGCCCGACGACAAGGAGCATCACGTGGCACGCGTGAAGCGGGCGGTCAACGCCCAGAAGAAGCGCCGCACCACCCTGGAGCGCGCCAGCGGCTACCGCGGGCAGCGGTCCCGGCTGTACCGCAAGGCCAAGGAGCAGGTCACCCACTCCCTGGGCTACGCCTACCGCGACCGCAAGGCGCGCAAGGGCGACTTCCGCAAGCTGTGGATCGCCCGTATCAACGCCGCCGCGCGTGAGCAGGGCCTCACCTACAACCGGTTCATCCAGGGCCTCAAGGCCGCTGGGGTCGAGGTCGACCGCCGCGTGCTCGCCGACCTGGCGGTCTCCGACGCAGCGGCCTTCGCGACGCTCGTCGAGGTCGCCAAGAAGGCGCTGCCCGAGGACGTGAACGCGCCCCGCGCCGCTGCGTGATGCACCACCCGGACGAAGCCCCCGACCGCCACGCCGGCCGGGGGCTTCGTCGCGTCGTCGAACAGGTGGACGGTGAGCCGCCGCTGACCAACCCGAAGGCCGAGCGTGTGCGGCAGGTGCACACCCTGGGCACCCGGTCCGGCCGCGAGCGGTCCGGACAGTTCCTCGTCGAGGGGCCGCAGGCCGTCCGGGAGGCCGTCGGCGCCGACGGCGTCCGGGTGCACGCCCTCTACCTGACGCAGCAGGCGCACGACCGCTACTCCGAGATCGTCCGGGCGGCCCACGACCGGGGTGTGCCGGTGCGGCTGGGCACCGTCGAGGTGCTCACGGCGATGAGCGCGGACGCGCAGGGTGTGGTGGCCGTCGCCGACCAGGTCGACGTCTCGCTCGACGAGGCGCTGCTCGCGGTGCCCCGCCTCGTCGTCGTGCTGGCGCAGGTACGTGACCCGGGGAACGCGGGCACGGTGCTGCGCGCTGCCGACGCCGCGGGTGCCGACCTCGTCGTGCTCACCGAGGCCTCGGTCGACGTGCACAACCCGAAGACCGTGCGCTCGAGCGCCGGTTCGCTGTTCCACCCGCCCGTCGTCGTGGGGGTGTCGCTCGCCGAGACCGTCGCGGTGCTGCGCCGGCACGGGCTCGCCGTGCTCGCCGCCTCCGGCGACGGGGCCTACGACCTCGACGACCTGCTCGACGGTGCGGCGGCCCCGGGCGCCGTCGACCCCGGGGCGCCGGACCTCGCGGCGCCCACCGCCTGGGTGTTCGGCAACGAGGCCTGGGGCCTGGCCGACGCCGACCGGGCGGTCACCGACGCCGTCGTCCGCGTGCCGTTGCACGGGCGCGCCGAGTCGCTCAACCTGGCCACCGCCGCAGCGGTCTGCCTGTACGCCTCGGCCCGGGCGCAACGCCGCTGACGTCCCGGCTTCCCGCCGTTCGGAGCCTGTGACCGGGGTCGTTCAGCCGGCGCGGAGCGCGCTGAGGACCGCGTCGACCCGGCGGGCCCGGGTCTCGTCGCGCACGGCCTCGGCGACCGACCGGGCATGCTCCTTGCGGTGCGACGGGGCCAGCGCGTCGAAGGCGGCCTTGGCGGCGGGATCGGCAGACAAGGCCCGTGCGAGCTCAGCGGGGATCTCGATCTCCCGCGGAGCCTCGTCGAGCGTGATCTCGACGTCGAGCTCGTCGCCGGGTGCCACCTCGAGTGTGGCCCGTGCCGACTTCGACAGCCCGACGAGGTACTGAGCTCCCCTCCGGCCGACCCGGGTGGCCACCGAGCGGTCGCCCACTCGCACCCGGACCGGCGGTGTCCTGCCGTGCCCCAGCGCTGCGACCTGCTCGTCCGTCAGCATGAAGGCCGCCGCAGGGCCGACGGGTTCGAGTCGCGCGTGCAGCCGCAGGGTGCGCGGCGGGTCGGGGGTGCCCGAGGGCGGCGGAGCAGGGGCGCCGGTCGCGGTCATGGCAGCACGCTAGGGGAGCGGGCACTGCGGCGCCCGTGCACCGGCTCGGGGCTGGTGCGACCGACGACCGGCGACCGACTGCACGCGCCCGCATCCGGCCGCGGCTGCTGGCAGGCTGGGGTGGTGCGCCTGTTCGTCGCCGTCGTGCCGCCGCCACATGTGCTCGACCACCTCGACCTGGCCCTCGCGGCCGTGCGCCGGGCCGCGGTCGGCCCCGACGATCCGGTGCGGTGGTCAGCGCGCGAGACGTGGCACCTCACGGCGGCCTTCTACGGCGAGGTTCCCGAGGGTGCCGTCCCCGCCCTGCTCGCGGGGGTGGAGCAGGTCTGCGGCGGGACAGCCCCCTACGAGCTGTCGCTGCGGGGAGCCGGGCTCTTCGCGCACCGCACGCTGTGGGTGGGTGCCTCCGGGGACGTCGAGCGGCAGCGGGCCGTGGCCGCTGCGCTGGCCGCCGCCGGTGCCGACGGTGGGCACGCCAACGACGACCGGGCCCGCCACCGGGCGCACCTCACGGTCGGACGAGCCCGGCCCGGCTCCCGGCCGCCCCGTCGGGCCGGCAGCGGTCGAGGCGGCGGCCGGCCGGGACAGCCCGGTGCCGAAGGCGACGGCCTCGACCCGTTGGTGCGTGCCCTCGCGGTCTACGCCGGTCCGCGTTGGACGGTGCGCGAGCTGAGCCTGCAGCAGTCGCAGCCGGGTGCGGGCCGCGGCGGCGGCCCGCGGTACACCACCGTGCGGACATTCCCGTTGACCGGCTGAGCGGCTGTGGCACGATGACGGACGTGACCTGGACGGCGACCCACGCGCGCGCCGCCGGGTTGCCCGGAGTCGGCCGCGCTGCGCGCCCCGGCGTGCCGAGCCGCCGCGACGAGGTGGGCGAGCCCGCCGTCCCGGGTGGCGGTCGCCGATTTGCGTGGCCCGCCGCCGGGCCGCGCCGTCGACCGTAGGTCGTCACCGCACGAGGCCCTCCGGCGGGCGCCGCTAGACTGCCCGACCGGCCGCCCTGCGGCCGACGACCCGTCCGGAAGGCCCTCATGTCCGTCCCCTCACCCCTGGATCCTGCTGCCGTCGGTGCCGCCGTCGACGACGCCTTGGCCGCTGTGGCCGCCGCCGGCGACCTGGCCGCGCTCAAGGAGGTGCGCACGGCCCATCTGGGGGACCGCAGCGCACTGGCCCTCGCGAACCGTGAGATCGGGGCCCTCGCCGCGGCCGACAAGGCAGCCGCGGGGCGGCTCGTCGGCCAGGCCCGCGGCACCGTCAACGCGGCGTTCGCGGCCCGCACCGCCGAGCTCGAGGCCGAGCGCGACGCACGGGTGCTCCTCGAGGAGACCGTCGACGTCACGCTGCCCACCGACCGGCGCCCCACCGGTGCCCGCCACCCGCTCGAGACGCTCTCGCAGCGGATCGCGGACGTGTTCGTCGCGATGGGCTGGGAGATCGCCGAGGGCCCCGAGGTCGAGGCCGAGTGGTTCAACTTCGACGCCCTCAACTTCGGCCAGGACCACCCGGCGCGCGGCATGCAGGACACGTTCTTCGTGGAGCGCGGCGACGGCGCGCGCTCCGGCCTCGTGCTGCGCACCCACACCTCGCCCGTGCAGGCGCGCTCGCTGCTCGACCGGGAGCTGCCGATCTACATCGCCTGCCCCGGTCAGGTGTTCCGCACCGATGCTCTGGACGCGACCCACACGCCCGTGTTCCACCAGGTCGAGGGCCTGGCCGTCGACAAGGGCCTCACCATGGCCCACCTGCGCGGCACGCTCGACCACTTCGCCCGGGCGATGTTCGGCCCCGACGCACGCACCAGGCTGCGACCGAGCTTCTTCCCCTTCACCGAGCCCTCGGCGGAGATGGACCTGTGGTTCCCGCAGAAGAAGGGCGGTCCAGGCTGGATCGAGTGGGGCGGGTGCGGGATGGTCAACCCCAACGTGCTGCGCTCCGCCGGGGTGGACCCCGAGGTCTACACCGGGTTCGCCTTCGGGATGGGCATCGAGCGCACGCTCATGCTGCGTCACGGGATCGCCGACATGCACGACATCGTCGAGGGCGACGTCCGTTTCTCCACCCAGTTCCAGGCGGTGATCTGACATGGTGCTCGTCCCGCTGCCCTGGTTGGGTGAGCACGTCGCGCTGCCCGACGGCCTGACCGCCGACCAGCTGGCCGTCGACCTCGTGCGCGTCGGGCTGGAGGAAGAGGCCGTGCACGTCGGCGGCGAGGTCACCGGACCGGTCGTCGTCGGCCGGGTCGTCGACCGCACCCCCGAGGTGCAGAAGAACGGCAAGACGATCAACTGGTGCCACGTCGACGTCGGTGAGCACAACGAGCTCGACGAGGCCGGCCGGCCGACCGTGCCGCGGGGGATCGTCTGCGGTGCGCAGAACTTCGACGCCGGCGACTGGGTGGTCGTCACCCTGCCCGGTGCCATGCTGCCCGGACCGTTCCCCATCGCGGCCCGCAAGACGTACGGCCACGTGTCCGACGGCATGATCTGCTCGGCGCGTGAGCTGGGCATCGGCGACGACCACGCCGGGATCATCGTGCTCACCCGGCAGGGCTTCGCCGCGCAGGACCTGGTGCCCGGCGCCGATGCGCTCGCGCTGCTCGGCCTGGGTGAGCAGGTGCTCGAGATCAACGTGACGCCCGACCGCGGCTACTGCTTCGCGATGCGCGGCGTGGCCCGGGAGTACGCGCTGTCCACCGGCGCCACGTTCACCGACCAGGGCCTGCCGACCGCCGAGCAGCGGCTGCCGGTCTCCGGCGGGTTCGCCGTCGAGCTGGCCGACGACGCGCCGATCCACGGCGAGGCCGGCTGCGCCCGGTTCGTCGCCCAGGTGGTGCGCGGGGTCGACGCCTTCGCACCCGCACCTGCGTGGATGCAGCGCCGGCTCACGCAGGCCGGGATGCGCCCGCTCGGGCTCGCGGTCGACGTCACCAACTACGTGATGCTCGACCTCGGTCAGCCGTTGCACGCCTACGACCTGGCTGGTCTGGCCGAGCCGATCGTCGTGCGCCGGGCCCGGCCCGGTGAGCACCTGGTGACCCTGGACGGGCAGGACCGTGCGCTGGACCCGCAGGACCTGCTCATCACAGACTCCCCGGACGGCGACCGCGGTGCGCGCGCCCTCGGGCTCGCCGGCGTGATGGGCGGCAAGGAGTCCGAGACGGCGGCCGGCACGACCGACCTGCTCGTCGAGGCCGCCTGGTTCGACCCGGTCTCGATCGCGCGGACCTCGCGTCGGCACAAGCTGTCCTCCGAGGCGGCCAAGCGGTTCGAGCGGGGGGTCGACACCGCCTTGCAGCGGGTCGCCGTGGACCGGGTCGTCGAGCTGCTCACCCGCTACGGCGGTGGGGTGGCGGACGCCGTGTGCACCGACATCGACCTCACGCCGGCACCGCCGGCCCTCGAGCTCGACCTGGAGCTGCCGGCCCGGCTGGTCGGCGTGCCCTACACCCCGGACGAGGTGCGCGAGACCCTCGAGGCGATCGGGTGCCAGGTCGGGCCGGGGCAGGGCCGGGCCCTGGTGACGGTGCCCTCCTGGCGGCCGGACCTGCGCGCCCCGGAGGATCTGGTCGAGGAGGTCGCGCGGGTGCGCGGCTACGACCAGATCCCGTCGGTGGTGCCGCATGCCGCCCCCGGGTCGGGGCTCACCTTCGCCCAGCGTGCGCGGCGTGCGGTGGCCGACGCCCTGGCCGCCGACGGGCTGGTCGAGGTGCTCAGCTACCCGTTCGTCGGGACGGGTGACCTGGACGCGCTCGGCCTGGCGGCCGACGACGAGCAGCGGCGTGCGCTGCGGCTGGCGAACCCGCTGGTCGACGCCCAGCCGCTGATGCGCACCAGCCTGCTGGTGACCCTGCTCGACACCGCGCGGCGCAACGTCTCGCGTGGGATCGGCGCCCTCGGGCTGTTCGAGCTGGGCCTGGTCACCGTCCCGGCCGCCGAGGCGCCGGCCGCACCGGTGCTCGTCGGCGGGACCCGGCCGCCGGAGCACGTGCTCGACCAGATCCGGGCCGCCGTGCCCGCCCAGCCCCCGGCTGCGCACCGCCGACGAGGCCCTGCTCGCCGAGCACTACGCCGAGCACGCCGGCAAGCCCTTCGTCGGCCCGCTCATCACGTTCATGGCGTCCGGTCCGGTGCTGGCGCTCGTCGTCGAGGG
>NZ_VWSD01000015.1 GCF_009829685.1 Cellulomonas citrea | reverse complement strand
GCCGCGTCGGCGAAGGTGTGCAGCCGTGCCGCGCCCTGCCAGCCGGCCGGCGTGAGCGCCCGGGACCCGCTGGCGAGCACCACGGTCCTCGCGGGGTAGGCCGCGCGGGCGGTGCGGACCTGCGGGTGCCGGCCGGACAGGTCCAGCCCGGTCGCCGGTTCGACCATCCGCACGTCGTCGGCCAGCTGCAGGAGGTCGGCCCCGATCTCGTCGGCGAGCCAGCGGGGGCTGTCGCGCTCGAGGAGCTTCTTGGACAGCGGGGGCCGGTCGTACGGGGCGATCGGTTCGGCCCCGAGCACCCGGACGCTGCCGGTGAAGCCGCGCCGCCGCAGCTCGGCGACGGTCGCGGTGCCCGCGAGCCCGGCCCCGACGACGAGCACGTCGGTGACCGGTGCCGGGTCGGGGAGGGGCATCCCGCAACGGTAGCCTCGCCCTGGCGGGAAGGACCGTGCGGTGGAAGGGGTGCGATGGCGGACGACGGGGCTCAGCAGGGCGCCCGAGGTGCACGTTCGTTGTGGTGGACGGTCGCCGGTGTCGTGCTCACGACGGCCGTGGCGACGCTCGGGGCGAGCACTCGCGCGGCGGCCTGGACGCTCGCCGCGGTGCTGGTGGCGTGCGCCGTGGCGCGCGCGGTGCTGCCCGAGCCCGGCCCGCTCGCGATCACGGTCCGCGGCAGGTGGCTCGACGTGACGGTGCAGGCTGGGCTCGCCGTGCTCGTCGGGGTGCTCGGGACCCTGCTGCCCGCGCAGTAGGGCCCCGAGCGACCGGCGTCAGCGGACGACGACCTCGATCACGTCGTCGTCCTCGTCGTCCTCGGGCTCGGACGCCACGGCCTGGGCCTGGAAGATGCGGCCGACGAGCCCGGCGACGAGCGCACCGACGAGCGGTGCCACCCAGAACAGCCAGACCTGCGAGAGCGCCCACGGCTCGGACAGCACCGCGGTGGCCAGCGACCGGGCCGGGTTGAGGCCGGCGTTGGTCAGCGGGAGCGCCACCAGGATGAGCACGGCGAGCGTGCCGCCGATCGCGAACGGCGCCAGCTGCGGGTTGGCCCGCCGGTGCGTGACCGCAAGGATCACGCCGACGAAGACGGCGGTGAGCACCGACTCGACGAGGAAGGCCGACGCGGGCCCGGTCATCACCTGGGAGGCGACGCGGCCGAGCGGGGAGTGGGCAGCCGTCGCGGACGCGTCGTACCCGTTGGACACGGCCGAGAAGTAGGTGCGCACGCTGGTGGAGGCGCCGGAGACGGCCGTCGGCAGCGCGGTCGGCACGGCGACGAAGGCGACGAGCGCACCGCCGAGGCCGCCGATCACCTGGGCGACCCAGTAGGGCAGCAGCCGGACGAGCGGGGTCCGCCCCGCGACGACCGCACCGAGGGTGACAGCCGGGTTGAAGTGCCCGCCGGACACCCGGCCGACGGCGGTGACCGACACCGCGAGCGCGAGCCCGAAGGCCAGCGCGACCGCGAGCGGACCGCCGCCGATGCCGGACAGCCCGGAGTAGACCGCGACGCCGACGCCGGCGAGCACGAGCACGAACGTGCCGAACGCCTCGGCCGCCAGCAGCGCAGGCCAGCCCGGGCCGGAGGGAGCCTCCTCCTCCCAGTCCTCGACGAGGTCCTCGTCGTCCGCCGTCAGGTCGACGGCCGTCGGGTCGAGCTCCGGGTCGCCGGGCTCGTCGGGTCGGGGTGCGGTGCTGCCGCTGCTGGTCATCATGGGTCCTCGTTCGGGGCACAGGTCCAGGCCAGCATGGCAGCCGCGGCTGGGATAGGCAGGGACGGCACCGGCCGCGCGTCGGCCTCCGGGGCCCGGTCCGCACGAAAGTCTCTCGATATCGAGTAATCTTCGTCGGGGCGCTCGGCGGACCGACGACGGACCGCCCGGCCCGGCTTCCCGACTACAGAGAGAACCTCGCATGGCGAAGATCAAGGTCGTGGGTCCGGTCGTCGAGCTCGACGGCGACGAGATGACGCGCATCATCTGGCACTTCATCAAGGATCGGCTGATCCACCCGTACCTGGACATCGACCTGCGCTACTTCGACCTGTCGATCCAGAACCGCGACGCGACGGACGACCAGGTGACGGTCGACGCCGCCTACGCGATCAAGGAGCACGGGGTCGGCGTCAAGTGCGCGACGATCACGCCCGACGAGGCGCGGGTCGAGGAGTTCGGCCTGAAGAAGATGTGGCTGTCGCCCAACGGCACGATCCGCAACATCCTCGGCGGCGTGGTGTTCCGCGAGCCGATCATCATCTCGAACATCCCGCGCCTGGTGCCGGGCTGGAACAAGCCGATCATCATCGGCCGGCACGCGCACGGCGACCAGTACAAGGCCGCCAACTTCAAGGTGCCGGGCGCCGGCCGCCTCACCCTCACGTTCACCCCGTCCGACGGCTCGGAGCCGATCGAGCAGGAGGTCGCGGTCTACCCCGAGGGCGGTGGGGTCGCGATGGGCATGTTCAACTTCAACGACTCGATCCGCGACTTCGCCCGGGCCAGCCTCGCCTACGGCCTCAAGCGTGGTTACCCGGTCTACCTGTCGACGAAGAACACGATCCTCAAGGCGTACGACGGTGCCTTCAAGGACATCTTCCAGGAGGTGTTCGACACCGAGTTCGCCGAGCAGTTCGCCGCGGCCGGGCTCACCTACGAGCACCGGCTCATCGACGACATGGTCGCCTCCGCCATGAAGTGGGAGGGCGGCTACGTCTGGGCCACGAAGAACTACGACGGTGACGTCCAGTCCGACACCGTGGCCCAGGGCTTCGGCTCGCTGGGTCTCATGACGAGCGTGCTCATGACCCCGGACGGCAAGACGGTCGAGGCCGAGGCGGCGCACGGCACGGTGACGCGCCACTACCGGCAGCACCAGGCCGGCAAGCCGACCTCGACCAACCCGATCGCCTCGATCTACGCCTGGACCGGTGGCCTCAAGCACCGCGGTCTGCTCGACGGCACGCCCGAGGTCGTGGAGTTCGCCGAGACGCTCGAGCGCGTGGTCGTCGAGACGGTCGAGTCCGGGCAGATGACCAAGGACCTCGCGCTGCTCGTCGGCCCGGACCAGTCCTGGCTCACCACCGAGGACTTCCTGGCGGCGCTCGACACCAACCTGGCCGCGGCCCTGGCCTGACGCCTGCGGTGCTGCCGGCCCGCCGCGGGTCGGCAGCACCTGACCGGTGGGACGGATGCGTCCGCGGACCGGAAGTTCGGCAGGACTTTCGGCCGTCGACGCGGCGCCCCGCTCGCACCTCGCCGGTAGATTGCTGAGGCAGCCGCCGGCTCAGCTCCCGCGGCGCCACCAGGTCGAACGAAGGAGTCTTCCGTGCCCACCACCACCCCCGCCGTCGTCACCGTCACCGGTGCGGCGGGTCAGATCGGCTACGCGCTGCTGTTCCGGATCGCGTCCGGGCAGCTGCTCGGTCCCGACCAGCCGGTCCGGCTGCGGCTGCTGGAGATCCCGCAGGGGGTCAAGGCGGCCGAGGGGGTCGCGCTCGAGCTCGAGGACGGCGCGTTCCCGCTGCTCGACGGCACGGACATCTACGACGACGCGACCACGGCGTTCGACGGCGTGAACGTGGCGCTGCTGGTCGGCGCCCGCCCGCGGACCGCCGGCATGGAGCGTGGCGACCTGCTGGCCGCGAACGGCGGGATCTTCGGCCCGCAGGGTGCCGCGATCAACGCCGGTGCGGCGGACGACGTGCGGGTGCTCGTCGTGGGCAACCCGGCCAACACCAACGCGCTCATCGCCCAGCGGCACGCGCCGGACGTCCCGGCCGAGCGTTTCACCGCGATGACCCGGCTCGACCACAACCGCGCCCTCGCACAGGTGCGGGTCAAGACCGGCGCCGCCCTCACGGACATCGCCAAGGTCGCGATCTGGGGCAACCACTCGGCGACCCAGTACCCGGACCTCACGCACGCGACGATCGGCGGCGCCCCCGCGCTCGACGTGATCGCCGACGAGGCCTGGGTCAAGGACACCTTCGTGCCGGTGGTCGCCAAGCGTGGCGCCCAGATCATCGAGGCCCGCGGCGCGTCGTCGGCGGCGTCGGCGGCCAGCGCGGCGATCGACCACGTGCACACCTGGGTGCACGGCACCCCGGCCGGGGACTGGACCAGCGCCGGTGTCGTCTCGCACGGCGAGTACGGCGTGCCGGCCGGTCTCATCGCATCGTTCCCGGTGACCGCCGTGGACGGCGCCTGGCAGATCGTCCCGGACCTGGAGATCGACGCCTACTCGCGGGGCAAGATCGACGCGTCGGTCGCCGAGCTCGTCGAGGAGCGCGCCGCGGTCGAGGGCCTCGGCCTCATCTGAGCACCCGCCCCGCCGGCCGGCGACCTGCGGCCGGCGGGGCGTGGCAGGATGCCGGGATGGTCCCCCCGCTCCCGTGGCGGCGCCGTCGTGCGTCCCGTCCCGCCGAGGTCGGTGCCGGCTTCGTCGCGACGGAGGCCCCGGCGCTGCAGGCCACCATCCGCTCGGCGTTCGAGCTGGGCGAGGGCGGCGGGCCGCTGCCCGTCGAGCTGGGCTTCGCTCCCGGTGCCGCAGGGCGTGTGGTCGTCGTGTGGCGTAACCGCAACGTCGGCTTCGTCCCGCCGGACCACCTCGCCGACGTGCAGCGCCAGCTCGGTGCGGCCGGGAGCGCGCCGCTCGTGGCGCCCGGCGTCGTCTACCACGACGGCACGTGGCTGCGGGTGTGGGTCGGCCCCGCCCCGCAGGGCCCGCTGCCTGTCCCGCCGGCGGGGTACGACCTGCTGCCGGCGCCCCCGACGACGATCTTCGGGTTCAGGCTCGGGCACCCGGGTGACGAGTCGCCGGACGGTCCGGGTGCCTCCCCGCAGGGCTGAGCGACCACCGCAGGTGCGGGACACGCACCGTGCCGCGCCGCGGGCGGGACGGGCGTGAGGATCGAGATCCGGGTCCGGCCGGGGGCGTCGCGGACCCGGGTCGGTGGTTCGTACGACGGGCGTCTCGTGGTGGCCGTGACGAAGCGGGCGGTCGACGGTGCGGCCACCCAGGCCGCGCTGGACGCGGTGGCGAAGGCCCTGGCGGTGCGTCCGCGCCAGGTGCGGCTGGTGCTGGGGGCGACGAGCCGCGACAAGGTGGTCGAGGTCGACGACGACGCGGCGCAGGACCTCGCGGCGAGGGTCGCGGCGCTGCTGGGCGCCGCGGGCTGATCGTCCTGGTCCGCGGACAGCCCGCGGTCGTGTCGTGGACGGAGCGCGCAGCCCGTACCTGACCTCCCGAGTGAGACGGTCATCACACCATTGTGTTCACGACCTGAACCCCAAAGGTCGATGGGAGCGCATCCGCAGCGATCCAGCCCCCTCGGACACGGTTCGGTAACGGGACTTGTCAGACCTAGCGTTCAGGACTTGAATCCAATTGCCGGTCTGAGGTGAACGTTCGGTCAGCGCAGATGACGAACGAGCGGACCCGGGGCGCCGACGCCTCGAGGTGGTGCCGCAGACCGCGCGTGCAACGACAGGGAGCGGACGAGGATGTCACTTTCATGGAGGAAGGTCGCGGCCGGCGTCGTCGGGCTCGGCCTCATGGTCAGCTCGGTGGCGGCATGCAGCTCGACCCGTAGCTCGACCTCGGGCAGCACGTCGAGCGGGACCGCCGCGGCCAGCGACACGCTCATCGGCATCGCGATGCCGACCAAGAGCCTCGAGCGCTGGAACCGGGACGGCGCCCACCTGGAGGAGCTGCTCAAGGCGGACGGGTTCAAGACCAGCCTGCAGTACGCCGACAACAAGGTCGACCAGCAGATCACCCAGCTGCAGAACATGATCAACCAGGGCGCCAAGGTCCTGGTCATCGCCTCGATCGACGGTACGGCGCTCGGCCCGGTGCTCGACACCGCCGCCGCCGCCGGCATCAAGGTCATCGCCTACGACCGGCTCATCAACAAGACCCCGAACGTCGACTACTACGCGACGTTCGACAACTACGGCGTCGGCAAGATGCAGGGCCAGTACATCGAGAAGGCCCTCGGTCTGGCCGACGGCAAGGGCCCGTTCAACCTCGAGCCGTTCGCCGGGTCGCCCGACGACAACAACGCGAAGTTCTTCTTCGCCGGTGCGTGGGACGTGCTCAACCCGTACGTGCAGAAGGGCCAGCTGGTCGTCCCGTCCGGCAAGGCGCCGAAGACGGACGACGACTGGGCCTCGATCGGCATCCAGGGCTGGAGCTCGGACACCGCGCAGTCGGAGATGCAGAACCGGCTCAACTCGTTCTACACGGACAAGAAGGTCAACGTCGTCCTGTCGCCGAACGACTCGCTGGCCCTGGGCATCGCCCAGGCCCTGCAGGGCGCCGGCTACGCCCCGGGCGACAGCTACCCGGTGCTCACCGGCCAGGACGCCGACAAGGCGAACGTGCTCAACATCCTCGCAGGCAAGCAGTCGATGACCGTCTGGAAGGACACCCGTCAGCTCGGTGACCAGGTCGCCAAGATGGTGTCCGAGATCGTGTCCGGCAAGGACGTCACCGTCAACGACACCACGAGCTACAACAACGGTGTCAAGAACGTGCCGACCTACCTGCTCGACCCGCAGGTCGTCACCAAGGACACGGTGAACATCCTCACCGACTCCGGGTTCTACACGAAGGCCGACCTCGGTCAGTGACCTCGGTCACGACCGACCCGATCAGGCCCTGATCGACGCTGTGCCGGCCGCGCCCCGCTGGGTGCGGCCGGCACAGCACGGCAGACCCCGGACGAGGAGACATGGACAGCGAGAACATCCTCGAGATGCGAGGGATCACCAAGCGGTTCCCCGGCGTGGTCGCGCTCGACGACGTGACCCTGCAGGTGCGTCGCGGCGAGATCCACGCCATCTGCGGTGAGAACGGTGCAGGCAAGTCGACCCTGATGAACGTGCTGTCGGGCATCTACCCGCACGGCACCTACGAGGGCGACATCGTGCTCGACGGTGAGTCGGTGGAGTTCCGGAGCATCCGTGACTCCGAGCGCCGCGGCGTCGTCATCATCCACCAGGAGCTGGCGCTCTCGCCGTTCCTGTCGATCGCGGAGAACATCTTCCTCGGCAACGAGCAGGCGTCCCGCGGCGTCATCGACTGGAACGAGACCAACGAGGCCGCGGCGCGGCTCCTGGAGCGCGTGGGCCTGTCCGAACGGCCGGACACCCGGGTGGTCGACATCGGGGTCGGCAAGCAGCAGCTCGTCGAGATCGCCAAGGCGCTGTCGAAGGAGGTGCGGCTGCTCATCCTGGACGAGCCGACCGCGGCCCTCAACGACGAGGACAGCACCCACCTGCTGGGGCTGATCCGCGGTCTGCGCGAGGTGGGGATCACCTCGATCATCATCAGCCACAAGCTCAACGAGATCCGCTCGATCGCCGACACCACGACGATCGTGCGGGACGGCCGCACCGTCGAGACGGTCTCGATGCACGGGGCCGAACCGGTGAGCGAGGAACGGCTCATCCGGGGCATGGTGGGCCGGCCGCTGGACAACCGGTTCCCCGCGCACACCCCGACCATCGGGGACGAGGTGCTGCGGGTCGAGGACTGGACCGTGCACCACCCGATCGACCAGGCCCGCAAGGTCGTCGACGGAGCCTCGATCGCCGTGCGGCGCGGCGAGATCGTCGGGCTGGCCGGGCTCATGGGGGCCGGACGCACCGAGCTCGCGATGAGCCTGTTCGGCCGCACCTACGGGTCGCGGATCAGCGGGCGCGTGTACAAGGCGGGCGTCGAGATCTCGGTGCACACCGTGCAGGACGCGATCGAGCACGGCATCGCCTACGCCACCGAGGACCGCAAGCGGTACGGGCTCAACCTCATCGACACCATCCAGCACAACATCTCGGCGGCCGCGATCGCCAAGGTGTCCCGGCACGGGGTCATCGATGCGGGTGAGGAGGCGCGGACGGCCGAGCAGTACCGCCGCGACCTCAACATCAAGACCCCGTCGGTGACGGCGCTGGTCGGCAAGCTGTCCGGCGGCAACCAGCAGAAGGTCGTGCTGTCCAAGTGGATCTTCGCCGACCCGGACGTGCTCATCCTCGACGAGCCGACGCGGGGCATCGACGTGGGGGCCAAGTACGAGATCTACACGATCATCAACCGGCTCGCCGATGCGGGGAAGGCGGTCGTCTTCATCTCCTCGGAGCTGCCCGAGCTGATCGGCACCTGTGACCGGATCTACACCCTGAGCCAGGGGCGCGTGACGGGCGAGGTCGCCCGGGCCGACGCGACCCAGGAGCTCCTCATGAGGTACATGACCATGGAGAAGGACGTGATCGCACGATGAGCACCGACACGAAGCTGGTGCCCTCCCCGGGGCCGGACACCGACGTGTCCTGGGGCCGGCGGCTGCAAGGGCTGGGTGGCAATGCGCGCCAGTACGGCATCGTCGCCGCGCTCATCGTCATCATCGCGCTGTTCCAGTGGCTGACCGGCGGCAAGCTGCTCATGGCCAACAACGTGGCGGCGCTGTTCCAGCAGAACGCCTACGTGATGATCCTGGCCATCGGCATGGTGATGGTCATCGTCGCCGGGCACATCGACCTGTCGGTGGGCTCCGTGGTGGCCTTCGTCGGCGGCATCGTCGCGGTGAGCATGCGCGACTGGGGGATGCCGTGGCTGGTCGCGGTGCTGCTCGGGGTCGCCGTCGGCGCTCTGGTCGGTGCCTGGCAGGGCTTCTGGGTGGCGTACGTCAACGTGCCCGCCTTCATCGTGACGCTGGCGGGCATGCTGCTGTTCCGCGGGCTGGCGCTGGTCATCGTGGGGGAGACCATCGCGGGCCTGCCGCCGTCGTTCATCAACATCTCCAAGGGCTCGTTGCCCAACGTGCTCGGGTTCGCCGGGAACTCCGACGTGGTCACCCTGGTGATCGGCGCGCTGGCCATCGCAGCGATCGTGGTCTCGCAGGCGCGCGCACGGATCTCGCTGCGCAAGCACCGGCTGCACGTCGAGCCGCCCGTCGTGTTCGCGATCAAGCTCATCCTGGTGGCGGCCGGCGTCGGGGCGCTCACCGTGATCCTGTCCTTCTCGGCCGGTGGCACGCCGATCGTCCTCGTGCTGGTCGGCGCCCTCGTCGTGGCCTACACGTTCGTCATGGGGCGCACCGTGTTCGGCCGGCACATCTACGCGATCGGCGGCAACCGCCAGGCGGCCCGGCTGTCCGGGGTGAACACGCGCAAGGTCGACTTCTGGATCTTCGTGAACATCGGTGCGCTCGCGGGGGTGGCCGCCGTGGTCACGACCGCGCGCTCAGGTGCGGCGATCGCCGCGGCGGGCACCAACTACGAGCTGGACGCGATCGCGGCCTGCTTCATCGGCGGTGCGGCGGTGACCGGTGGCATCGGACGCGTCTCCGGGGCGATCGTCGGTGCCCTCGTCATGGGCGTGCTCAACATGGGGCTGTCGATCATGGCCGTCGACCCGTCGTGGCAGATGGCGATCAAGGGTCTCGTGCTGCTGCTGGCGGTCGCCTTCGACCTGATGAACAAGCGCCGCGCCGGGACGCAGTAGCGGTGCCGGGGCTCGGTCGGCCGGGAGCGAGCCGGTAGGTTCGCGTCGTGGTCAGGAAAGCCCCGGGCTCCCAGTCGTCGCTGCGTGCGGCGAACAAGGCCCTGGTGCTGCAGACGGTGCAGCGGTGGGGCGGCCTGACCCAGATCGAGCTGGCCGCCGCCACCGGGCTCTCGCCGGCGAGCGTCTCGACGATCGTGCGCGACCTGTTCGCCGCTGGCGTCGTCGAGACGGCCACGACCACCCGCAACGGCCGCCGGGCCCAGCTCGTCACCGTGTCACGACGGATGGGCCTGGCGGTCGGCATCCAGTTCGGCCGGCGTCACGTGCACGTCGTGCTGGCGGACTTCGCGCTGCACCCGATCGCCGAGCACACGCTGCCGCTGCCCTTCGAGCACCGGGTCGACACCGGCCTGGACCGTGCGACGGTGCTCATGGCGGACCTGCTGGAACGGGTCGGCGCGTCGTTCGACGACGTGGCCGGGGTCGGCGTCGCGGTCCCGGCGCCGGTGGAGGCCGGCACCGGGAGCATCTCGGTCGCCGGGGTGATGCCGGGGTGGGACGGGGTGGACATCGCCCAGACGCTGTCCAAGCGGACGGGGCGCCCGGTGTACGTCGACAACGACGCGAACGTCGGCGCCCTGGCCGAGAGCGCGCTGGGTGCCGGTCGCCAGGTCCGCGACGTCGTCTACGTGCGCGCCTCGTACGGGGTGTCTGCGGGGGTCGTGGTGTCCGGCAACGTGCACCGCGGCTACGCGGGCGTGGCGGGCGAGATCGGTCACGTCATGGTCGACCCGCAGGGCCGGATGTGCCGTTGCGGGAACCGGGGCTGCCTGGACACGGTGGCCGGCGGTGCGGCGCTCGCCGAGTCGGTGCGCCCGGTGCTCGGCTCGCTCACGCTCACGGACGTGGTGCGCCGGGCCGGTGACGGCGAACCGGCGTGCGCCCGGGTCGTGGCCGATGCCGGTGCCCAGGTCGGTGCCGTCGTCGCGGTCGTCGCGATGGTGGTCAACCCGCAGGTGGTGGTCGTCGGCGGGGAGCTGGCCGAGACCGGCGAGGTGTTCCTGGGGCCGCTGCGGGAGCGGATCGGCCACCGGGTGGTCGGCAACAGCGTGGCACCGCTGGAGATCGTGCCGGCCGAGCTCGGCTCGCGTGCCGAGGTCATGGGCGCGATGCTGCTGGCACTGCAGGCGACGGAGGTGTCGGTTCCGGTGTCGCCCGAGACCGCCGTCGAGGTAGTTTGACGACGGCGTTGCACCACCATCGTCCACCCAGCTCATCGAGGAGCAGCTGATGGGAACCTCGCCGGAGAGCGTCGACGTCCTGCTGTCGTTGCAGGGCATCACCAAGTGCTTCGGGGCGGTCGAGGCACTCGTGGACGTCGACCTGCAGGTCCGGTCGCACGAGGTCGTCGCCGTCGTGGGCGACAACGCCGCGGGCAAGTCGACGCTGGCCAAGATCGTCGCGGGGGTGCTGTCCCCGGACGCGGGTGTGGTCGAGCTGGGTGGTCACCCGGTGGTGCTGCCCAACCCGGCGGCGGCCCGGGCGCAGGGCGTGGAGATGGTGTTCCAGGACCTGGCGCTGTGCGACAACCTCGACGTCACGTCGAACCTGTTCCTCGGGCGTGAGCTGCGCGGGCCGTTCGGCCGCGACGACGCGCGCATGGAGGAGATCGCGGTCCAGGTGCTGGACTCCCTGGCGAGCCGGATCCCGTCGGCCCGGACCCCGTTGCGGGAGCTGTCGGCCGGTCAGCGCCAGGCGGTCGCGATCGCGCGCACGCTCATCGGCCAGCCGCGGGTGGTGGTGCTGGACGAGCCCACCGCCGCGCTGTCCATCCCGCAGACGGCGGAGGTGCTCATCCACGTCCAGCGGCTGCGCGACCTGGGGCTGGGGGTCGTCTTCATCAGCCACTCGATGACGGACGTGCTCGCGGTGGCGGACCGGGTCGAGGTGCTGCGGCACGGGCGCAACCACGGCTCGTTCGACACCGCGACCACGAGCCAGGAGGAGCTCATCGGCGCGATGACGGGGGCCCGCGTCGCACCGCGGCGGCTGCAGGTGGTCTGAGCCGGCGGGGGAGCGCAGCTCCTCTCACTGTTCGACTCTAGAAGCCAATGAGCCCGCTGTGTGCGGCCGATGTGGCTCGCCTTGGTCCCATTTGCCCAGGTGGGGGCCCTCCGGGGGTGCGAGGGTGCGTGCGGCGCCGCGCGGAGGCCGTGTGAGCGCTCACGAATTCGCGATCTGACTGTTATCGAACCGCAATCGCATCCCACCCTCGCGCCCTTGACTTCGAGAACCGAAGACAAGCACAGTGGTCGCGCTGGTCCCGTCGCCACTGTGGCCGTCGGGAGCCCGGGTCAACGGCGAGGTGGGCACCAGCCCTCCTCACCGCCCCGACGACGGGCGCAGCGCACTCTCGATGACGAGAAGGGTTGAAGACATGAGGACAAAGATCTTCGTCGCGGCCGTGGGGGCCGTCATGGCGCTCGGCCTGGCCGCCTGCTCGGGCGGCGGTGCCGGTGCGGGCAGCGGTTCCGGCTCGACGGGTGGCTCGTCGGCCGCGGCCGGTGGCCTCATCGGCGTCGCGATGCCGACGCAGACCTCCGAGCGCTGGATCAACGACGGCAAGGCCGTCAAGGACGGGCTGGAGAAGGCGGGCTACACCGTCGACCTGGAGTACGCGGGCGACGACATCCCGACCCAGCAGCAGCAGATCGACCAGATGATCACCAAGGGCGCCAAGCTCCTGATCGTCGCCTCCATCGACGGCACCGCGCTGGCCAACCAGCTGCAGAGCGCCGCCGACAAGGGCATCAAGGTCATCTCGTACGACCGCCTCATCCGGGACAGCGCGAACGTCGACTTCTACGTGACGTTCGACAACTACAAGGTCGGCGTCCAGCAGGCCACGTCGCTGCTCGTCGGCCTCGGCATCCTCAACGCCGACGGGTCCGCGGGCAAGGCCACCGGGCCGTTCAACATCGAGCTGTTCGCCGGTTCGCTCGACGACAACAACGCCAAGTTCTTCTTCGACGGTGCGATCGACACGCTCAAGCCGTACATGGACAAGGGCACCCTCGTCGTCAAGTCCGGCCAGACCAGCATCGAGCAGGCCGCGACGCTGCGCTGGAGCCAGGAGACCGCGCAGAAGCGCATGGAGGACCTGCTGACCTCCACCTACTCCAAGGGTGACAAGGTCCAGGGCGTGCTCTCGCCGTTCGACGGCATCTCCCGCGGCATCATCACCGCGCTGCAGAACGCGGGCTACGGCCCGACGATCGCCCAGGGCCTGCCGATCGTCACCGGTCAGGACGCCGAGATCGCCTCGGTCAAGCTGATCAACGACGGCGTGCAGTTCGCGACCATCTTCAAGGACACCCGCAAGCTGGCCGACCAGGCCGTCACCTCGGCCTCGGCCTTCATGGCGGGCAAGACCCCCGAGGCGAACGACACCAAGTCGTACAACAACGGCGTGAAGGTCGTGCCGTCCTTCCTCCTGCAGTCCGACATCGTCTACAAGGACAACATCAAGTCCCTGCTCATCGACTCCGGGTACTACACCGAGGCCGAGGTCAAGGCCGGCCAGGCAGGCTGACGCTCCCGCAGCACCCTGCACGGACCCGGGTCGGCCGGCGCACCCCGCCGGCCGACCCGGGTGTCGTGCCCACCCACGAAGGACGGAGCGAGGCGTGACCAGCCCGATTCTCCAGATGCAGTCCATCACCAAGACGTTCCCTGGGGTCAAGGCCCTGCAGGACGTGTCCATCACCGTGGCCCGCGGCGAGATCCACGCGATCTGCGGCGAGAACGGCGCCGGCAAGTCGACCCTCATGAAGGTGCTGTCCGGGGTCTACCCGCACGGCGACTACGAGGGCACGATCCTGTTCGAGGACGAGGAGGTGAAGTTCGGCTCGATCAACGACTCCGAGGACAAGGGGATCGTGATCATCCACCAGGAGCTGGCCCTCGTGCCCTACCTGTCGGTGGCCGAGAACATCTTCCTCGGCAACGAGCAGCGCGGCGCCGGCGGCCTCGTCGACTGGAACAAGACCAACGCCGAGGCGGCGACCCTGCTCGCCCGGGTCGGCCTGGACGAGAACCCGGTGACCCCCATCGGGCTGCTGGGCGTCGGCAAGCAGCAGCTCGTCGAGATCGCCAAGGCGCTGTCCAAGCGCGTCAAGCTGCTCATCCTCGACGAGCCCACCGCGGCGCTCAACGACACCGACTCCGAGCACCTGCTCAGCCTGCTGCGGCACCTGCAGGGCCAGGGCATCACCTCGATCATGATCTCGCACAAGCTCAACGAGATCGCCGAGATCGCCGACTCCACGACGATCATCCGCGACGGGCGCACCATCGAGACCCTCGACATGCGTGGCGGCACCATCACCCAGGAACGGATCATCAAGGGGATGGTCGGCCGCGACCTGGAGCACCGGTACCCCGAGCACACCCCGAGCATCGGCGACGAGGTGCTGCGCATCGAGGACTGGACCGTGCACCACCCCACCCAGCAGGAACGGGTCGTGGTCGACCACGCCACCCTCGACGTGCGGGCCGGTGAGATCGTCGGGATCGCCGGGCTCATGGGCGCCGGACGCACCGAGCTCGCGATGAGCGTCTTCGGTCACTCCTACGGCAGCCGGATCAGCGGCAAGGTCTACCTGCGCGGCCGGGAGGTCTCGACCCGCACGGTGAGCGAGGCGATCGAGCACGGCCTCGCCTACGCGACCGAGGACCGCAAGCGGTACGGCCTCAACCTCATCCAGGACATCAAGACGAACATCGCCTCGGCGAGCCTGCACAAGCTGTCCCGCGGGGGCTTCGTCAACGGCAACGAAGAGGTCAAGGTCGCCGAGCAGTACCGGCGGGACATGAACATCCGCACGCCCACCGTGAGCGCGCTGGCCGGCAAGCTGTCGGGCGGCAACCAGCAGAAGGTCGTGCTGTCCAAGTGGATCTACACCGACCCCGACGTGCTCATCCTCGACGAGCCGACGCGGGGCATCGACGTGGGTGCCAAGTACGAGATCTACACGATCATCAACCGGCTCGCCGATGCCGGGAAGGCCGTCATCGTCATCTCGTCCGAGCTGCCTGAGCTGCTCGGCATCTGCGATCGCATCTTCACGCTGTCCGCCGGTCGTATCACCGGCCAGCTGCCCCGCTCCCAGGCCACCCAGGAGAACCTGATGGAGCTCATGACCAAGGAGAAGGAACTGGTCCGATGAACGTCGTCACCTCCCTGCGGGACCTGCTCACGAGGAACCTGCGCCAGAGCGGCATCTACATCGCGTTCGTCGCGATCGTGGCCCTCTTCGCCGTGCTCACCAAGGGGGTGTCGATCGGCCCGGAGAACCTCACGAACATCGTGCTCCAGTACTCCTACGTGCTGATCCTCGCCCTCGGCATGCTCATCGTCATCGTCGCCGGGCACATCGACCTGTCCGTCGGCTCGGTGGTGGCGCTCACCGGGGCCGTCTCGGCGATCGTCGTCATCAAGCACGGCGGACCGTGGTGGGCCGGTGTGCTCGCGGCGCTCGCGGTCGGCCTCGTGGTCGGGGCCTGGCAGGGCTTCTGGGTCGCCTACGTCGGAGTGCCGGCGTTCATCGTGACGCTGGCCGGCATGCTCCTGTTCCGCGGGCTCACGCTGCGGGTGCTCAACAACATCTCGCTGTCGCCCTTCCCGCCGGAGTACCAGAAGATCGCCGGTGGCTTCCTCAACGGCATCCTCGGTGGGAACGGCTACGACGTCTTCACGCTGGTCATCGCCGCGATCGGGATCGCCGGGTTCGCCTACAGCCAGTACCGCAGCCGGCAGGGCCGCCTCAAGTACCAGCAGGCGGTCGAGGCGATGCCGCTGTTCGTCGCGAAGATCGTCCTCGTGGCCGCCGTCGTCATGGCGTTCGCGTACCGGCTGGCCAGCAGCCGCGGGCTGCCGATCGTGCTCATCATCATGGCCGTCCTCATCATGACCTACTCGGTGGTCACGACGAAGACCGTGTTCGGCCGCCACGTGTACGCCATCGGCGGCAACCTCAACGCCGCTCAGCTGTCCGGCGTCAAGGTGAAGAAGGTCAACTTCTGGATCTTCGTCAACATGGGCGTGCTGGCCTCGGTGGCCGGCATCGTCTACTCCTCGCGCTCCAACAGCGCCCAGCCGGCCGCAGGCAACATGTTCGAGCTCGACGCGATCGCCGCCTGCTTCATCGGCGGGGCGTCCGTCTCGGGCGGCATCGGCCGGGTCGGCGGTGCCATGGTCGGTGGTCTGGTGATGGCCGTGATGAGCAACGGCATGCAGCTGCTCGGCATCGACCAGTCCATCCAGCAGGTCGTCAAGGGTCTGGTGCTGCTGCTCGCGGTGGCGTTCGACATCTACAACAAGCGACGGGCTGCCGCCGCTCGCTGAGCCGGCGGTGCACGGCCCGGCGCCCGCGTGGCGCCGGGCCGTGCACCATTCGTCCGACCTGCGTCGATAGGCTCAGACCATGGCAGATCGCCCGGCGGCGGGCTCGCAGTCGGCCCTGCGTGGGGCGAACCGCGGGCTCATCCTCGACGCGCTCAAGCAGCACGGCGGGCTGACCCAGGTCGAGCTCACCGGGGCGACCGGGCTGTCGGCCGCGACGGTCTCCACGATCGTCAAGGAGCTCGTCGGTGCCGAGCTGGTCGAGGTGCGCAGCACCGTGCGGACCGGGCGGCGCGCCCAGCTCGTCACGCTCGCCCGCAGGGTCGGGCTCGCGGTCGGGGTGCACATCGGGCTGCGGCACATGCGGGTGGTCCTCGGGGACGTCGCGCACGACGTGGTCGCCGAGCAGCTGCTGCCGCTACCGGCGCAGCACCGGGTGGACACCACGCTGGACCGGGCCGCGCTGCTCATCACGGACCTGCTCGACCGGATGGGCGCCTCGCTCGACGAGGTGCTGGGCATCGGGGTCGGGCTGCCGGCCCCGGTCGACGTGGCCACCGGCATGGTCTCGGTCAAGGGGATCATGCGGGGCTGGGACGAGGTGCCGGTCGCGCACGTGCTGTCCAAGCGGCTCGCCCGTCCGGTCTTCGTCGACAACGACGCGAACCTCGGCGGGCTCGCGGAGAGCACGCTGGGCGCCTCCCGGCAGTACCAGGACTCCATCTACGTGCGCGCCTCGTACGGCACCGGGGCCGGTCTGGTGATCGGTGGCCGGCTGCACCGCGGCTTCGCCGGGACGGCCGGTGAGATCGGGCACGTGCAGGTCGACCCGTCGGGCCGGATCTGCCTGTGCGGCTCCCGCGGCTGCCTGGACACCGTGGTGGGCTCCCAGGCACTGCTCGAACCGCTGCGGGCCAGCCACGGCGCGCTCGCGCTGCGCGACGTGATCGCCGCGGCGAACGAGGGCGACCCGGGCTGCCGGCAGGTCATCGCCGACGCCGGTGCCACCATCGGGGCGGTGGTCGCCGGGCTCTGCGTGGCGGTCAACCCGCAGTGCGTCGTCGTCGGGGGCGAGCTCGCCGAGACCGGCGAGGTGCTCACCGGACCGCTGCGCGAGGCCATCCGTCGTCGCGTGCTGCTCAACCAGATCGCCCCGCTCGAGGTGTTCCCGGCCGCGCTCGGGGAGCGGGCCGAGGTGACCGGTGCGCTGCAGCTCGTGCTGCAGTCCACGGACCTGGTGACGCGCGACGAGCTCGAACCGATGACCTGGCGGGGTCTCGGTTGACGGCCGCAGACCGCAGGACTTCACTTCACAAGACACAGGCCCGATGAGGAGCAGGTGAGCTGATGAGCCCAGGCGACGGCGCCGGACGGCCGGGTCGTGTCCCGCTGCTCTCGATGCGCGAGGTCAGCGTGCGCTTCGGCGCGGTCGAGGCGCTGGTCGGGGTCGACCTCACGGTGCACGCCCACGAGGTGGTCGCGCTCGTCGGTGACAACGGTGCGGGCAAGTCGACGCTGGCCAAGGTCATCTCGGGGGTGCTGGTCCCCGACGCCGGGCTGATCGAGATCGACGGTGAGCAGGTCGCCGTCGGCTCGCCCTCGTCGGCGCTCGAGATGGGCGTGGCCACCGTGTTCCAGGACCTCGCGGTCTGCGAGAACCTCGACGTGACCGCCAACATCTTCCTCGGGCGCGAGCTGCGCACGGGTACTGGCATGCTCGACGAGGCCCGGATGGAGCACGTCACCCGGGAAGCGCTGCAGCGGCTGCGGGCGCGGGTGCCGTCCGCGCGCACCCCGCTCAACCAGCTGTCCGGCGGTCAGCGGCAGGCGGTCGCCATCGCCCGCACGCTCATCGGCGAGCCGCGGATCGTCGTGCTCGACGAGCCGACGGCCGCCCTGTCGGTGGTGCAGACCGCCGAGGTCCTCACACACATCGAACGGCTGCGCGACCTGGGGCTCGGCGTCATCCTCATCAGCCACAACATGAACGATGTTCGGGCGGTGTCCGACCGCATCGAGGTGCTGCGGCACGGGCGCAACAACGGGTCGTTCGACGCGGCGACCGCGAGCTACGAGGACATCCTGGCGGCGATCACGGGTGCGACGACCGCCGGGCCGCGGCTGCGCTCGGCGATCTGACGGCGGCCCCCCGGCGAGGGGCAGGTCGCCCGCCGGTGCGCGACGGGTGCGCGCCGGCCCGGCTTGCTCAGCGGAAGACGATGGTGCGGTGCCCGTCGAGCAGGACGCGGTGCTCGGCGTGCCAGCGCACCGCACGGGCCAGCGCCCGGCGCTCGACGTCCTGACCCAGGCGCACGAGGTCGTCGGCGGCGTGCGTGTGGTCCACCCGCTCGACGTCCTGCTCGATGATCGGGCCCTCGTCCAGGTCGGCCGTCACGTAGTGCGCGGTCGCGCCGATGAGCTTGACGCCGCGGTCGTGCGCCTGGGCGTAGGGGCGGGCGCCCTTGAAGCTCGGCAGGAACGAGTGGTGGATGTTGATCGCCCGGCCGGACAGCGCCCGGCACAGGTCGTCGGACAGGATCTGCATGTACCGGGCCAGCACGACGAGCTCGACGTCGAGCTCGTCGACCAGCTCGAGCAGCCGGGCCTCGGCGTCCGCCTTCGTCGCAGCGGTCACCGGGACGTGGTGGAAGTCGATGTCGTAGAACCGGGCCAGCGGCTCGAGCCGGGTGTGGTTGGAGACCACGGCCACGATGTCGATCGGCAGCCCCTCCGAACGCTGCCGGAACGCCAGGTCGTTGAGGCAGTGCGCGGCGGTCGAACCCATGACGAGCGTGCGCACCGGCCGGCCGGCCACGTCCAGGTGCCAGCTCATGTCGAACCGCGCGGCCAGGGACTCGAACGAGGCGTCGAGCGGAGCCGCCGGGCTGTCCGAGGTGAACTGGACACGCATGAAGAACAGACCCGACTGCGGGTCGCCGAACTGCTGGGACTCGGTGATGTTGCCCCCGTGCTCGGCGAGCAGCCCCGTCACCGCATGCACGATCCCGGGGCGGTCGGGGCACGACAGGGTGAGCACGCGCTGCGGGGTCGACACGAACCACGAGAGTAGTGCGCGCTGCCCGGGCCTGACACGATGGGCGCCATGACGACCGACGAGCTCGAGGTCCGCACGGTGGCGGCCACCGATGCCGGGGAGCTGTTCACGCTGCGCAGGGCCGCCTTCGTCACCGAGGCCCAGCAGTACGACGACCCGCACATCCCGCCGTTGACCCAGACCCTCGCCGAGCTCAAGGCCGACCTGGCCCGACCGGACGTCATCACCCTCGGGGCGTGGCTGGGGCACCGGCTCGTCGGGTCCATCCGGGTGCTGCTGGAGGACGGCAAGGCCACCCTCGGCCGGTTCGCGGTGGCGCCGGACCTTCAGGGCAAGGGGATCGGCAGCCGGCTGCTCGTCGAGATCGTGCCGCGGCTGCCCGAGGGCACCGCCGAGGTCTGGGTGTTCACCGGCCGGGACTCGCTGCAGAACCTCGCCTTCTACACGAGCCAGGGCTACGAGCACCAGCACGACCAGATGATCGGCGACCTCACCTACGCCTACCTGCGCCGGCTGCTCGGCGAGGAGCCGGCGGACGAGAACGCCTGACGCCCGTGGACGCCGGTCTCGAGGTCCGCTGGACGACGGCGTTCCTCGACCTGCCGGAGGCCGTGCACGCGGCGACAGTGGCCTTCTGGGCGGCCGTGACTGCGACCACGCCGTCTGTGTCGCGCGGGGACCGCGGGCAGTTCGCCACCCTGCTGCCCGGTACGGGTGACGCCTTCCTGCGGGTGCAACGGCTCGAGGGTGCGCCGCGCGTGCACCTCGACCTGCACGTGGACGACGTGCCCGCAGGTGCGCGGCTCGCCACCGCGCTGGGCGCGCACGTGCTGCTCGCGGCCGAGCACGTCGTGCTGGCCTCGCCCGGCGGCTTCGTGTTCTGCCTGGTGCCCGACCGTGGCGAACGTCACCGCCCGGGGCCCGTCACCGGCGCGCTCGGCGGGCGTGCGCTCGTCGACCAGCTGGCGCTCGACGTGCCGGCGGCTCTGGTGGCCCGCGAGCTGGAGTTCTGGACCTCCCTCACCGGCTGGGCGCCCGACGGTGACGTCACCGGCACGCTCGTCCCGCTCACCCGACCGGCCGGGATGCCGTTGCGCCTGCTCGTGCAGCGCCTGGGTGCCGACGACGGGCGCACCGAGACGAGCGCCCACCTCGACCTGGCCGCGGGCGGCCCCGACCGGCGCACCGTCGTGACCGAGCACGTCGGCCTGGGGGCGACGGCCGTGGGGGAGGGCGCCCGGTGGACGGTGCTGCGCGACCCGGCCGGCTCGCCGTACTGCCTCACCGACCGCGACCCGGGCACGGGCCGGCTGCCGACCGGGCAGCCGGGTCGGCTAGGCTGAGCGGCGTCGCAACTGGCGCAACGGGTGGGTCACCACCGGGGAGCGACGACGTCAGCAGGACCACGGGTCGAACGCCTGGGCCCCGGTCATCACCTTGTCCGGTGCTGGCCGCGTGCGGCCGGCTCGTCCGCCAGGAGAACCCATGACCGACGACCTGATGAACCAGGGCATCGCCGAGCTCGACCCGGAGATCGCCGCGGTCCTCGACGCCGAGCTGGCCCGCCAGCAGCAGACGCTCGAGATGATCGCCTCGGAGAACTTCGTGCCCCGCGCCGTCCTGCAGGCACAGGGCTCCGTGCTCACCAACAAGTACGCCGAGGGGTACCCGGGCCGCCGGTACTACGGCGGCTGCGAAGAGGTGGACGTCGCCGAGACGATCGCCATCGAGCGTGCCAAGTCCCTGTTCGGCGCCCAGTTCGCCAACGTCCAGCCGCACTCGGGCGCCACCGCCAACGCCGCCGTGCTGCACGCGCTGGCCCGGCCCGGCGACACCATCCTGGGCCTGGCCCTCGACCAGGGCGGCCACCTCACGCACGGCATGAAGATCAACTTCTCCGGCCGGCTCTACAAGGTCGCGGCCTACGGGGTCGACCCGACCACGTCCCTCGTCGACATGGACGAGGTGCGCCGGCTCGCCCTCGAGCACCGGCCGAAGGTGCTCATCGCCGGCTGGTCGGCCTACCCCCGCCAGCTCGACTTCGCCCGGTTCCGCGAGATCGCCGACGAGGTCGGCGCCTACCTGTGGGTCGACATGGCGCACTTCGCCGGTCTGGTCGCCGCAGGGCTGCACCCGTCCCCGGTGCCGCACGCGCACGTCGTGTCCTCCACCGTGCACAAGACCATCGGCGGGCCCCGCTCCGGCTTCATCCTCACCAACGACGCCGAGCTGGCGAAGAAGATCAACTCCGCCGTCTTCCCCGGTCAGCAGGGCGGGCCGCTCATGCACGTCGTGGCCGCCAAGGCCGTGGCGTTCAAGATCGCCGCGACGCCGCAGTTCCGTGACCGCCAGGAGCGCACCGTGCGCGGTGCGGCGATCCTCGCGGAGCGGCTCACCGCACCCGACGTCGCCGCTGCCGGGATCTCGGTGCGGTCGGGCGGCACCGACGTGCACCTCGTGCTCGTCGACCTGCGCGACGCCGCGATCGACGGCAAGCAGGCCGAGGACCTGCTGCACGAGTGCGGCATCACGGTGAACCGCAACGCCGTGCCGAACGACCCCCGGCCGCCGATGGTGACCTCCGGGCTGCGGATCGGCACCCCGGCGCTGGCCACCCGCGGCTTCGGCGACGCGGAGTTCACCGAGGTCGCCGACGTCATCGCGACGGCGCTCGTGCAGGGCGCCGCCACCGACGTGGCCGCGCTGCGCACCCGCACGGCCGCGCTCGCCGCACGGCTGCCGCTCTACGCCGACCTGGTGCAGTACTGATGGTCGCTCGGCTGCTGGACGGCAAGGCGACCGCGGCCTCGATCAAGGACGAGCTCGCGCAGCGGGTCGCCGCGCTGGCGGCCCGCGGCGTGCACCCCGGGCTCGGCACCCTGCTCGTCGGCGACGACCCGGGCTCCCAGCTGTACGTCGCGGGCAAGCACCGCGACTGCGCGCAGGTGGGGCTGGCCTCGATCCGCGAGGACCTGCCCGCCGATGCGACGCCCGCGCAGGTCGAGGCCGCGATCCGGCGGCTCAACGAGGACCCGGCCTGCACCGGGTTCATCGTGCAGCTGCCGCTGCCCGCCGGCGTCGACACCCAGGCGATGCTCGAGCTCGTCGACCCGGACAAGGACGCCGACGGGCTGCACCCGACCAACCTCGGGCGTCTCGTGCTGCGGGTCAACGAACCGGTCGCCTCACCGCTGCCGTGCACCCCGCGGGGCATCGTCGAGCTGCTCGTGCGGCACGACGTCCCGCTGCGCGGCGCGCACGTCGTCGTCGTCGGGCGGGGGGTGACGGTAGGGCGGTCGATCGGGTTGCTGCTCACCCGGCGCGAGGTCAACGCCACGGTGACCCTCACCCACACCGGCACCCGTGACCTGGCAGCCCTCACCCGGACGGCTGACGTCATCGTCGCCGCCGCCGGGGTGCCCGGCCTGGTCACCGCCGACATGGTCGCCCCGGGTGCGGTCGTGGTCGACGTCGGTGTCTCGCGCGTCGTGGACGAGGCCACCGGTCGGTCGCGGGTCGCCGGGGACGTGCACCCCGACGTGCGCGAGGTCGCGGCCTGGGTGTCGCCGAACCCCGGCGGCGTCGGTCCGATGACCCGTGCGATGCTCCTGGCCAACGTCGTCGAGATCGCCGAGCGCGCCGCAGGCTGAGTGGGTCGGGCCGGCAGGCGCGGGTCTCTCACGCCTGCCGACCACCCGCCGATGGGACGGGGGACCCGACGGCAGGCCGTCGGCGGAGAGACCAGAGCCGGCGGCGGCAGGACGGAGGGGCATGCCGAACGAGGACGTCCTCGTGCTGGCCGCCGGTATCGTCGTCGGACTGGTGTCGGCTGCCGCCGTGCTGCGGCCCGCCGCGCGACGCCCGACGTCGTGGCCGGTCGCGCTGGTGCTGCTGTCCGCCACGTGGTGGGCGTGGTGCGAGGTGGTCCAGCTCAGCTCGTCGGACGCGCGGGTGCGCCATGTCATGGACGCCGCCCGGCTGCCCGCGGCCGGTCTGATCGGGTATGGCGCCCTCTGGTTCGTCACGCTGTTCACCGGCAACCGATGGAGCCGCCGGTGGGCCCAGATCCTCGCGGTCGAGCCTGTGGTCGTCCTGGTCCTCGTCCTGACCAGCTCGTGGCACCCGCTCCTCGTCGGGCCGCACGGTGTGGGCGGCAGCCTGCTGTTCTGGACCAACGCGCTGTACAGCCGGGCCGTCCTGGCGGTGGCGTTCGGGCTGCTCGCCCTGGCGGTGGAGCGTGGGCTGCGCGACCGGCTGTCCTCGTGGCTCGCCCTCTCGGCTCTGCTGCTGCCGATGGCGACCAGCGTCGTGGTGCTCGTGCATGCCGACCGGCAGCCGTCCGACCCCACGCCGGTGGCGTTCGTGGCGACCGCGCTGATGTGGCTGTGGGCCGACCGGGGCGGGTGGGGACTGCGCCCCCGGACACCGATCTCCGTGGACCAGATGGTGGAGTCCCTGGCCGACGGGCTGGTGGTCGTCGACGGGCGCGGTGTGGTGCTGGTGGCCAACCGTGCCGCGCGGCAGATCCTGGAGGCGCACGGCTTCGCCGGCCAGGTCCGGGGTCGGCACTGGCGCGAGGTGGTGCCCGAGGCCGACCAGCCCGTGGCCAAGCTCGGCGGGCTGCTGAGCAGCGGTGACCGGTTCATCGATGTGCGGCCCGCGCCGGTGATGGCCAACGGTGTCCAGGTGGGCATGGCGGTCCAGCTGCGCGACGTCACCGAGTTCGAGCAGGTGCGTGCCGAGCTGGCCGACCAGGCGGTCTCCGACGCCCTCACCGGGCTGCGCAACCGCCGGTTCTTCCTCGAGCGCGGGCAGGAGATCGTCGACCAGGCGCGGGCCGGCGGGCAGGGCGTCGTGGCCGCGATGGTCGACATCGACCACTTCAAGCTGGTCAACGACACCTTCGGGCACCCCGCAGGCGACCGGGTGCTCGCTCGGGTGGCCGCCCAGGTGCAGCGGCGGGCCCGGCTGGGTGACGCCCAGGTGCGGTTCGGCGGGGAGGAGTTCCTGCTGCTCATGATCGGCGAGACGCTCGACGGTGCGCTGGTGCGGATGGAGGACCTGCGCCGCTCCTGCGCCGATCTCCGGGTGCCCGCGGCGGACGGTGAGATCACCATCACGGTGAGCATCGGCGTCTTCGCGCTGGAGCCCGACGGCGACGTCGAGGACCTGCTGCGTCGTGCCGACATGGCGCTCTACCGGGCGAAGGACGAGGGGCGCAACCGGGTCTGCACCGCATGAGCGCGCCCCGCCGCGCGAGTCGGGCCGGCGTGGGTTCTCATGGTGGGGCCGTCCGTCCCCGTTCGCAGGAGGCCCCATGCCCACCGTCCGCGTGCACCTGTGGCTCGACGACCGGGCGCTCGAGGCCGCCCGGTTCTGGGAACGGACCGTCCCGGGCTCTCGTGTCGTGTCGGTGACCAGCGCCCCGGCGGGCACCCCGGGGGTGGCCGAGGGGACCGTGTTCGTCGTCGAGGCCGAGGTGGCCGGCGTCCCGGTGACCCTGCTCAACGGCGGTCCGACGTTCGCGCTGGACGAGGCGTTCTCCTTCCTGCTCGAGGTCGAGACCCAGGAGGAGATCGACCACTTCTGGGCGGCGCTGTCGGCCGACGGCGGCCAGGCCGGGCAGTGCGGCTGGCTCAAGGACCGGTTCGGGGTCTCCTGGCAGGTGGTCCCGACCGGGATGGCCGAGGTGATGTCGGGCGACCCGGCGGGGGTCGGTCGCGCGATGGCCGCGATGCTGCAGATGACCAAGCTCGACATCGCGGCCCTGCGGGCGGCCGCGGCCGGCTGAGCGCGGGGCGGCGCAGCGGGTGGCGGCGATGTGGGTGGCATGGGCGAGGATGACCCGGTGACCAGCGCACTGACCATCGCGAGCGTCAACGTCAACGGGGTCCGGGCGGCCTTCCGCCGGGGGATGGGGGACTGGCTCGCCCGGTGCTCACCGGACGTCCTGCTGCTGCAGGAGGTGCGGGCGGACGACGGCACGCTCGCCTCCCTGCTGCCCGGCTGGCACCTCGTGCACCAGGCCGGCGCTGCGGCCGGACGTGCGGGGGTGGCGGTCGCGTCCCGGCTGCCCATGCAGGCGGTGCGGATCGGGCTCGGCACCGATGTGCCGGGTGACGAGGGGCGGTGGGTCGAGGCCGATCTGGAGACCCCCGACGGCCTGCTCACGGTGGTCTCGGTGTACCTCTACTCGGCGACCGCCGACCACCCGTCGCTCGACGCGAAGTACGCGTTCAGCGAGCACATCACGCGGCGCCTGCGCGAGCTGGGTGACGCCCGTGCGGTGGTCGGCGGAGACCTCAACATCGCCCACCGCGAGGTCGACATCAAGAACTGGAAGGGCAACCTCGACAAGGCCGGCTTCCTGCCGGCCGAACGGGCCTACCTGGACCGCTGGTTCGACGAGCTGGGCTGGACCGACGTCGGTCGGTCGCTCGGCGGCCCCGGCCCGGGGCCGTACACGTGGTGGTCCTGGCGCGGCAAGGCGTTCGACAACGACGCCGGGTGGCGCATCGACTACCAGCTCACGAGCCCGGCGCTGGGCTCGGCCGCCGTGACGGCCCGGGTGGACCGGGCGCTGACCTACGCCGAGCGGTTCAGCGACCACGCGCCGTTCGTCGTCGAGTACGACCTGGCCTCGCACCGCTGACCAGGTAGGACGCGCGGCGTCGGAGCCGGGCGCGTGCGGCAGGCCCGCGGGGCTGGTGACGCGCGGCAGGCCCGCGCGGTCGCCCGCGCGGGCCTGCCGCGACCGCCGGTCAGCCTCCGCGGCTCAGTCTCCGCAGCTCAGCCCGCGGCGACCAGCGCGAGGGCCTGCTCGGTGGTGACGACCGTGGCCAGCGGGGCGTACAGCGCGATGACGTCGAGGGCCTTGGCGTGCGAGGCGTCGTCGAGGCCGGCGCAGGCGTCGGAGGCCACGAGCACCTGGACCCCGGCGTCGACCGCCGCGAGCACCGTGGACAGCACGCAGCAGTCGGTGCTCACCCCGCACACGACGAGCCGGTTGTCGTCCCCGACGAGGTCGGCGAGCTGGCGACCCCACTTGCCGAAGGTCGTCGCGTCCAGGGTGCCGCCATGCCCGTCGGTGCCGGCCACCCGGGCGGCCACGTCGGCCAGCTCGCCGACCACGTCCCAGGCGGGGGCGTTGGCCGGCTGCAGGGCGAACGGCCAGTCCGCGTAGTACGCCTGCCATGCCCCGGTGGGACGCGCCGGGGCGATGAACCTGGTGAACACGGCGCGCTGCGCGTACGCCTCGGCCAGCGCCCGCACGGGTGCGACCACCTCGTCGAACCGCGGTGTGCGCCACGGGCTGTCGGCGTCACCGAACACGCGCTGCATGTCGATGACGGCCAGCGCAGGGCTCACGGGGTCTCCACCAGCGTGGCCTGCGTCGCGGGCAGCGCCTCCTGGTGACGGATCGCGCCAGCGCGCGCCAGCCCACCGACGAAGCCGACGACGAGGGCCACGAGGACCCCGACGTTGGCGCCGGCCCACGCGCCGGCCTTCCCGCCGATGAGGTCCATGAGGTAGCCCTGCCAGCCGAGCCAGCCGGCGTAGCCGTTGACCACCAGCCCCCAGCCCAGCACCGTGCCGACGACGAGCAGCGCCATCGAGGTCCAGTCCACTGAGCGGTAGCGGCCCTCGGGGCGGAACAGGTCGGCGACGTCGTAGTCGGCCTTGCGCGCCAGCACATCGGCCAGGAAGATCCCGGCCCACGCCGCGATCGGCACCCCCAGCGTGATGAGGAAGCCCTGGAACGGGCCGAAGAACGAGCCTGCGACGAACAGCAGGTAGAGCGTGCCGAGCACCATGACGACGCCGTCGATCCCGGCCGCCACCGGTCGCTTGACCGGCAGCCCGGTCGAGATGAGCGCGATTCCGGAGGAGTAGATGTCGAGCACCGCCCCGCCGACGAACCCCAGGATGGCCACGACGAGGAACGGCACGAGGAACCAGGTCGGCAGGATCGAGGCGAGCCCGCCGATGGGGTCGGCACTGATTGCCGCGTTGAGGTCGGCGTCCGAACCGGCGAGCAGCAGCCCGAACAGCAGCAGCGCGAGCGGGGCGAGCGCCGCCCCGAACGTCGTCCAGCCGACCACCCCGGCGCTCGACGCACTGCGCGGCAGGTACCGCGAGTAGTCGGCGGCCATGTTGACCCAGCCGAGCCCGAACCCGGTCATGACGAACACGAGCGCGCCGATGAACGCGGCCGACGAGCCCGACGGCAGCGAGGTCACGGCAGCCAGGTCGACGTGGCCCCAGGTGATGACGACGTAGACGATCGTGAGAACCGCGGTGATGACGGTGATCGCCGTCTGCATCCGCATGATGAGGTCGAAGCCCACCACCCCGCCGGCGATGATGAGGGCGGCGATCACAAGGACGGCGACCACCTTGGTGGCGGCACCCGTGTGCCAACCGAGGCGGTCGAAGACCGTGACCACGGCCGTCGTGGCCAGGTAGGTGAGGACCGTCTCCCAGCCGACGGTGAGCACCCAGGAGATGCCCGAGGCCACCCGGTTCCCGTTGACGCCGAGCGCCGCCCGGGACAGCGTCATGGTGGGGGCCGACCCGCGCTTGCCGGCCAGCGCCACGAACCCGCACAGCGCGAACGAGAACGTGATCCCGACCAGGGCGGCGACCAGGGCCTGCCCGAAGGAGATCCCGAACGCCAGCACCCAGGCGCCGTAGCCGATCCCGAACACCGAGATGTTGGCGGCGAACCAGGGCCAGAACAGGTCGCGGGGCCTGCCCTTGCGCTCGGCGTCGGAGATCACCTCGACCCCGTGCGTCTCGACCCGGATACCGCCGGTGGGCTCGACGACGTCAGCCATGGTTCCTCCCCAGGACGCAGACCCCCGTGCAGGTCAACCTAGTCGAGCGCGGCTCGTCCGGGCAGTCCTGTCGGCCGCGCACCTGACGCGGCGACGACCGGGGCGTCAGTAGCGGATCGCGTCGATCACCTTCACCCGGACGGCGACGAGTGCGGGAATGATGCCGGCGAGCGCGCCGACCCCGGTGGCCGCCGCCATCCCGACGAGCGCGGCCGAGACCGGGAACGGCGGGATGTCCTGCAGCCCGCCGCCGAAGACCCTGTCGATCGGGAGGTTCTTCAGCAGCACCACCGCGAGCACGACCCCCGCCAGCCCGGCGACCACCGTGGCGACCACCGACTCCATCATGACCCCGAAGAACACCCGCCCCGACGTGGCACCGAACGAGCGCCGGATGCCGATCTCCCGGATCCGGTACCGGACGGTGGTGAGCGAGATGTTCACCAGCCCCAGCCCGCCGAGCAGCAGCGCGAAGCCACCGACCCCGAGCCCGATCCACTTGGTCGCCGAGTCGAGCTCACCGCCGCCCCAGGTCCGGTTGTCCTGCACGTCCACCTGCAGTCCGGGGACTGCGGCCTTCATGTCCCGGACCAGGTGCGAGGAGAGCCCGTCGACCTGGTCGGTCGGCACCCACATCGCCAGGGTCGGCAACGCCTGGCCCATCGTCGGGTCGACCTGGTACCAGTGCGTCAGCTGGTCGTAGAGGACGAAGGCGGTCGGGCTCTCGCCCGACCACTGCTCGGGCTGGACGCCGATGATCGTCGCGGTCACGGCGTCGCCGAGCTGCACCGTCGGGTGGCTGCGCAGGTCCGCGACGCCGAGCTGGGTCAAGAACGCCTGGTTGACCACGAGCACGGGCGCGAAGGCCTTCTCGTCCTCCGGGGTGAACCACCGGCCCTCGATGACCCGGGTCCGGTAGATCGCGCCGTAGGCGGGGTCGACCGCGTTGATCGGCACGGTCTGGGTGCCCTGGGGGAACCGGAACGGCGCCATCGTCTGCTGGGTGCGGGAGGCCCAGGTGATCGAGTACCGCGCGAGCGCCTGCTGGTACGCGGCGTCGTACGTGGCCGTCTGAGCGGCCGACGTCGCCGGACCCGTCGAGGAGTAGGCGTTCACCATGAGGGTGACGGGCCGGCCGTTGTACCGGTCGGCCTGCTCGGCGAACCCCTGCTTGAGCATCGCGACCGCGGCGGTGACGCCCGTGATCGCGGTGACGGCCACGGCCACCCCGATGAGGGAGAGCAGCACGCGCACCTTGTGGATGCGCAGCTCGTCCCACGCCTCCAGGACAGCGCCGACGAACCCGCTCATCGGCGCTCACCACCGTCGTGCCGGGCGGCCGGCTGCTGGTCCGGCGCCGGTGCGGCCGGTTCGGCCGGTTCGCGGTGTGCCGGTTCGCGGGGCACCGGGGGAGCCAGCTCGCGGGGCCGTGCGGCCGCGCCGACCGCCGTCGGGACGTCACCCACCCATTCGGCACCGGCCGTGCCGAGGTCGAGCGGGACGAGCACCCCGTCGGCGAGCCGGTAGACGCGCTGCGCACGGGCCGCGACCGACAGGTCGTGCGTGATGGTCACGAGGGCCGCACCGGTCTCGGCGGCCACCGAGTCCAGCAGGTCCATGACGACCTGCCCGGTCTGCACGTCGAGGGCTCCGGTCGGCTCGTCGGCCAGGATGACGCGGGGGCCGCGCACCAGCGCGCGGGCGATCGCGATGCGCTGCTGCTCACCGCCCGACAGCCGTTCCGGCATCGCGTCCAGCCGGTCGCCCAGCCCGACGCGGTCGAGCATCTGCGCGGCCAGGGTGCGCCGCCGCCAGAACTCCCGCCCCTTGGCGTACATGAGCGGGGCCACCACGTTCTCCAGCACGGTGCGCCCGGGCAGCAGGTTGAACTGCTGGAACACGAAGCCGAAGTCCGCGCCCCGCCGCAGCGTCCGCGCCCGGTTCGACAGCCGGCTCACCGGGACGCCCTCGAGCAGGTACTCGCCGTCGGTCGGGGCGTCGAGCAGACCCAGGAGGTTGAGCAGCGTCGACTTGCCGGTCCCGGACCGGCCGACGACGGCGACGTGCTCCCCGGTCGCGACCGTGAGGTCGACGCCGCGCAGGATGTGCAGCATCCGGTCGTCGGGCAGCCTGACCGTGCGGGTGATCGCGCGCAGGTCGATCACGTCAGCCGCCGCAGACGGTCGGGTCGTACTGCCGAGGGTCGGTGCAGTCGACCGGTCCGGACGCGCCGCCCGGCACCGGGATGAACTGCAGCACCGTGTCGCCGACCGCGAGCCCGCTGGTGATCTCGACGATCTTGCCGTCGGTGAGGCCGAGGGTCACGGCGCGCTGCTCGGGCTCCTTCCCGTCGGCCACCACCCACACGTTGCCGTTCTGCACCGAGCCCTGCACGGCCGTGACCGGGACCGTCGGCCCGTCGGCGGTGCCGTTGGTGACCGCCAGGTCGGCACCGAGCCCCGCGAATGCGACGACACCGGCCGGGACGGCGCAGCTGATCGTGCCTGACGTCGTGCTGGGCGCCGCCCCGCCGCCCTCGCTGGGGGTGGAGCCGGTGGTCTGGGTGGAGATCTTCAGACCGGTGCAGGCGAACGGTGCCGGACCGCCCTTGAGCGTCACCTGGGCCTCGCTCGGGGCGTTGACCAGGCGGTACTGCTGGTCCGCCGTGAGGGTGCCGGTCACCGACAGCGTCCCGGGCGTCACCGTGGCGACGACGTCACCGACGGCGACGACCTGGTCCTTGAGCGTCGGCAGCGACAGCACCCCGCCCGCTGTGGCCTTGACCACCGTGGTCGTCACCTTGGGGGCGGGCTGCGTGGTCACCGGGTCACCGGTGGTCGGGTCGGTCGAGGTCACCGGGTCCTGCGGGGTCTCCTGCCGCACCTGGAGCACGGGGTCGCCCGCGGCGACCGTGGCGCCGTCGGCGGCCAGCAGCTTCGCGACGGTCCCGGCCGCGGTCGCCTTCACCGGGACGGGCGGGTCGGCGACGACGGAGGCCTCGACGTCCACCGTGTTGGTGATCGTGGCCTGCTCGACCTGCACCGTCGGTTCGGTGACCGACCCGGTCGGCTGCAACGGGTCGCCCGACGCCTTCACGTCGGCGCCGGCGAAGGCGAGCTTGACCAGCGCGACCGCGATGACGGCCCAGATGATCAGGCGGAGCGTGGGGAAGATGACGCGACGAACGACGCCCACCGGCGGCCTCCTGCAGTGTGCCGAGCAGCCCCCTGCGGGTCGCCCGGCACGATCCTGGCGACCGCGGCGCGCCCGCGCATCATCCCTGGGACGGAGACGTGCACCGGCTGTGCGACCTCGGCCCCCATCTCAGGGACACCATCGCGGGGTGCGGGACGTGCGTGGCGCGGGCGCCGGCCGTCAGTGGCTGACGGGGGTCACCGGCAGCGGGCGCCCGGCCAGGCCGCGCGGGGTGGCGGCCAGCCGACGGGCGACCTCGCGCAGGGCGAGCGCCGCGGGGGAGTCGGGGGCGGAGACCACGACGGGCGTCCCGGCATCGCCGGCCTCGCGCAGCTGGGTGTCCAGCGGCACCTGACCGAGCAGCGGCACCTCGGTGTCGAGCCGGTCCGAGAGCCCGGCGGCCACCTGCGCGCCGCCGCCCGAGCCGAAGACCTCGAGCCGGGAGCCGTCCGGCAGCTCCAGCCAGGACATGTTCTCCAGCACGCCGATGACCCGCTGCCCGGTCTGCGCGGCGACCGTGCCGGCCCGTTCGGCGACCTCGGCCGCCGCGGCCTGCGGGGTGGTGACCACGAGCAGCTCGCTGCCCGGCAGCAGCTGGGCCACCGAGATCGCGATGTCGCCCGTGCCCGGGGGCAGGTCGAGCAGCAGCACGTCGAGGTCGCCCCAGAACACGTCGGCGAGGAACTGCTGGAGCGCGCGGTGCAGCATCGGCCCGCGCCACACGACGGGCTGCCCGGCCGGGACGAACATGCCGATGGACACCACGTCGACCCCGTGCGCCCGGGGCGGCAGCAGCATGTCGTCGACCTTGGTCGGGGCCCGGTCGACGCCGAGCATCCGGGGGATGGAGAAGCCGTAGATGTCGGCGTCCACCACGCCCACCCGCAGCCCCTGCGCGGCGAGCGCGACGGCGAGGTTGGCCGTCACGGTCGACTTGCCCACCCCGCCCTTGCCGGAGGCCACTGCCAGGACACGGGTGAGCGAACCCGGCTGGGCGAACGGGACGACCGGTTCGCGGCTGCTGCCGCGCAGCTGGGTGCGCAGGGCGGAACGCTGCTCGGCGGTCATCACCCCGAGCTCGACGCGCACCTCGGTGACGCCGTCGACCGCGCTCACGGCCGCCGTCACGTCGCGCGTGAGGGTGTCCTTGAGCGGGCAGCCGGCCACCGTGAGGTCCACCCCGACGCGGACCACGCCCTCGGTCTCCTCGAGCGAGCGGACCATGCCCAGCTCGGTGATCGGACGGTGGATCTCGGGGTCGAGGACACCGGTGAGCGCGGTGCGGACGTCGTCGAGCAGGGGCATGCACCCATCGTAGGTGGGCGTGCGTGCGGACCTTCCGGCGGGGGCCGGTCGCGCGGCGGGTGGAGGAGCCTCCCCGCCGGCCGGGATGCGGGCGGTCGGCCGCTCAGTCGGCGGGGTCTGCCTCGGCGTCCGCGGGGGGCGGGGCGTCGGCGGGTGCGGCCGGCTCCGCAGGTGCGGCGGGCTCGGCCGGTTCGGCGGGTGCAGCCTTGGCCGCCTTGGCGCCCTTGGACTTGCGCGGCTTGTCCTTCCCGCGCTCCTTGCCCGACGTCTCCCCGTCGTCGTCCGTGCCGACCGCCTCGAGCAGGTCACGCAGCTCGGAGCGGACGAAGTCACGGGTGGCGACGTCGGCCAGCGCGATGCGGACGGCGGCCATCTCACGGGCCAGGAACTCGGTGTCGGCCAGGTTCCGCTCGGCGCGCTGGCGGTCCTGCTCGGCGGTCACCCGGTCGCGGTCGGCCTGCCGGTTCTGCGCGAGCAGGATGAGCGGCGCGGCGTACGAGGCCTGCAACGAGAGCATGAGCGTGAGCGCCGTGAACCCGTTGGCCGGCTGGTCGAACCGCCACGCGAACGGCCCGAGGGTGTTCCAGGCGATCCACACGACGCAGAACAGCGTGAGCCAGATGATGAAGCGCGGCGTCCCGAAGAACCGGGCGATGGCCTCGGCGGCGCGGCCCGAGGCGTCCTCGTCGCGCGGGCCGCGGGTGAGCAGCCCGCGCCGCTCGAGCGGGGTGTCGAGGCGGTCAGCCATGACGGACCTCTGGCTTGGTCGGGACGTCGTCGACCTCGCGCCAGTCGTCCGGCAGCAGGTGGTCGAGCACGTCGTCGACGGAGACCGCGCCCAGCAGCCGACGCTGCTCGTCGACCACGGGCAGCGCCAGCAGGTTGTACGTCGCCAGGCGGCGCGTCACGGTGAGCAGCGGAGCGTGCACGGTGACCGGCTCGATGTCGGTGTCCACCACCGAGCCGATGGGTTCGTGCGGGGGTTCGCGCAGCATGCGTTGCAGGTGGACCACCCCGATGAACCGGCCGGTCGGGGTCTCCAGCGGCGGTCGGGTGACGAACACCAGCGACGCCAGGGCCGGGTTGAGGTCGATGCGCCGCACATGCGCCAGCGCGGCGGCGATCGAGGTCTCGGGGCCGAGCACCACCGGTTCGGTGGTCATGAGACCGCCCGCGGTGTTGTCCTCGTAGGCCAGCAGGCGGCGCACGTCCCGCGCCTCCTCCGGCTCCATGAGCTCGAGCAGCTCGCTGGCCTGCTCGGCCGGCAGCTCGGAGAGCAGGTCGGCGGCGTCGTCGGGCTGCATGGCCTCGAGGACGTCGGCGGCGCGGGCCAGCTCCAGGCCGCGCAGGATCTCCACCTGGTCGTCCTCGGGCAGCTCCTCGAGGACGTCCGCGAGGCGCTCGTCGGACAGCGCGCCGGCGACCTCCAGCCGTCGGGTGAGGTCGAGGTCCTGCAGCACGTCGGCCAGGTCCGCCGGCTTGAGGTCTCCGTACTGGGCGAGCATGAGCACGGCGCTCTGGGTGGCCTCGGACCGGCCGAGCCCCAGCACGTCGTCGAACTCCACCACCCGGGCGGCGCCCCGGCGACGCAGCAGCGACGGCTTGCCGCCGCCGGCGTCGGCGACGAACAGCCGGGTGACCTGCCAGTCGCCGCCGCGCTGCTGCTCGATGGCCACGTCCTGCACCCGGGCCTGGCCGCCGTCGCGCAGGTCCACCGTGCGGTCGAACAGCTCGCCGACGACGAGCGTCTCGGCCGGCCGGATCTCGAACCGGCGCATGTTCACCAGCCCGGTCGTGATGACCTGTCCCGGGTCGATGGCCGTCACCCGGGTCATCGGCACGAACACCCGGCGCCGGCCGGGCACCTCGACGACGAGGCCGACGGCGTTCGGCGCCCCCTTCGCCCGGGCCAGCAGCACGACGTCGCGCACGCGCCCCACCTGGTCACCGAGGGGGTCGAACACCTTGGTACCGGCGAGGCGCGCGACGAAGACCCGGGTACCCGTGCTGCTCACGCCCACAGGGTAGACGTGCCCGGCAAACCGGAGGGGTGAGGTTGCCGCCACCTTCCGTTCACTCAGCGCGCGTCCTGGCGCCGTTCAGGTTGCTGGGGGACCATCAGGGCATGTCTCTTGGTGGCAATGCCCGTACCCCGTCCGTCCCGACCCTGCCCCAGGGGGAGACGGTGGCCCGCTACGACACCTATCTCGCGGCGCAGCGTGCCGTCGACCACCTGGCCGACAAGCAGTTCGCCGTGCAGAACGTCACCATCGTCGGCACCGACCTGCAGATGGTCGAGCGCGTGCTCACCCGGCTGTCCTACCCGCGGGTGGCGCTCGGCGGGTTCGTGTCCGGCGCCTGGTTCGGGCTGTTCGTCGGGCTGCTGTTCTCGCTGCTGAGCACCGACGGCCAGGGGCTGCTGCTGCCGGCGATCATCATCGGTGGCGGCTTCGGCATGCTCTTCTCGGTCATCAGCTACGCGCTCACCCGCGGCCGGCGCGACTTCACCTCGTCCAGCCAGATCGTCGCAGCGCACTACGCCGTGCTGTGCAGCGGTGACCTCGCCTCGCAGGCGCGTGCGCTGCTCGCCGAGGTCGGCGGTGTGGTCACCGGGTGGCCGGCTGCGCCGACGACCCCGCCCGCGACGACCGAGCCGCCCGCGCCGCCGACGGTCTGAGCCCAGCGCGGCCGCCCCGCAGTCGACGCGAGCCGGCCGCGGGCGAGCGCCCACCGCCCGATCCGGACGTCCGGATCGGGCAGTCGTCGTCAGGCGCCCAGCAGCCCGGCCATCCACGCCTCGACGGCGTCCGGGTCGCGCGGCAGGGCGGCGGACAGGTTCTCGCACCCGTCGGCCGTCACGAGCACGTCGTCCTCGATACGCACGCCGATGCCGCGGTACTCGGCCGGCACGAGCAGGTCGTCGGGCTGGAAGTACAGCCCCGGCTCGATGGTGAACACCATCCCGGGCTCGATGATCCCGTCCAGGTACATCTCGCGGCGGGCCTGGGCGCAGTCGTGCACGTCGATGCCCAGGTGGTGGCTGGTGCCGTGCACCATCCAGCGCCGGTGCTGCTGCTGGTCGGGGTCGAGGGCGACCTCGGCCGGCACCGGCAGCAGGCCCCACTCGGCCAGCCGCGCGGCCAGCACCTGCATCGCGGCGCCGTGCACCTCGCGGAACCGGGTGCCGGGCCGGGCGACGGCGAACGCCGCGTCGGCCGCGTCGAGCACGGCCTGGTAGACCTTGCGCTGCACGGGGGAGTACCGGCCGTTCACCGGCAGGGTCCGGGTGACGTCGGCGGTGTAGAGCGACCGGGCCTCGACCCCCGCGTCGAGCAGCAGCAGGTCGCCGGGGCGCACCGGGCCGTCGTCGTCCGTCCAGTGCAGCGTCGTGGCGTGCGGGCCCGAGGCGGCGATGGTCTCGTAGCCCACGTAGTTGCCGACCGTGCGGGCGTGGCCGAGGAAGGTGCCCTCGACCACGCGCTCGCCCCGCTCGTGCGCGACCGCGCGCGGCAGGGCGCGCACCACCTGCTCGAAGCCCTCGATGGTGGCGGCCACCGCGGTGCGCATCTGGTCGATCTCGTAGGCGTCCTTGACCAGGCGCAGCTCGGAGACCGCCTCGCCGAGCGTCGCGTCGCCGTCCGCCGGGCCGCCGCGGACCTCGTCGACGAGCGCCTGCACCGCCGCGTCCGCACCGGGCACGACGAGCACCTGGCCGCCGTCGGCGACGTCCTTGGCCAGCGCGTCGCGCAGGTCGGCCAGGTCGGCGGTGCCCAGACCGGTGAGGGTCGCCATGTCCGCCAGCGTCGGGCGCGGGCCCACCCAGAACTCGCCGGTGGCCGCGTCGGAGAAGAACTCCGGGGTGTCCCGGCCGGCCAGCGGGCGCAGGTGCAGCGCCGCGCCGCCGTCGGCGTGCAGCACGAGCACCGCACCCGGTTCCTGCTCGTCGGTCAGGCCGGTGAGGTGCACGAACGCGGCGTGCGGGCGGAACCGGTGGTCGGTGTCGTTCGAGCGCACCGTCGGGCTGCCGGCCGGCACCACGAGCGTGCGACCCGGCAGCCGCTGCGCCAGCCGAG
>NZ_VWSD01000159.1 GCF_009829685.1 Cellulomonas citrea | reverse complement strand
CCGGCGCTGCCGGTGCGCATGGTGCGTGGCGTCTGGATGGGCACCGCGCACCTCGTGGGCGGCTCGGCCCGTCGGTTCGGCCAGGGTGCCCGGGACCTGGACCCGGCGCACCGCCGTGACGGTGCCGCGTTCGCCCTGCTCGGGCTGGCCGTCGTGGTGGCGGCCCGGGCGTGGTTCGGGCTGTCCGGCACCGCGGGCGAGGTCATCGACTGGGTCGTCGCCGGTGCCTTCGGCGCGCTCGGCAGGGCGCTGCCGCTCGTGCTGGCCTGGTTCGCCGTCCGGTTGATGCGCCACCCCGAGCGCACCGCGGCCAACGGGCGCATCGGCATCGGCATCACCGCCATCGCCTTCGCCGTGGCCGGTCTGGTGCACCTGGGCAGCGGCCGCCCGGGGACGAACGACTGGCCCGGGCTGCGGGCCGCCGGCGGGATCGTCGGCTGGACCGCGGGCACCCCGCTGGCAGCGGCGTTCTCCGGGGTGGTGACCGCCATCCTGCTCGTGCTGCTCGCGTTCTTCGGGCTGCTCGTGGTCACCGCGACGCCGGTCAACCAGATCGTGCCGCGGCTGCGTGCGCTGGTCACCCGCCGGGCGCCTGAGCCGACGGACGACGACGAGCCGCTCGTGATCCGCGAGGGCCACACCGCCGAGCTGGACCCGCCGCAGGCGCCGCGCGGACTGCTGGCCCGTCGCCGGGCCAAGGCCGCGGCGGACAAGGCCGCGCAGGAGGAGAAGGCCCGGCTCGAGCGCTACGACGGCGACGAGGCATTCGAACGTGCGCACCTCATCGCCCCGGCGACGGCGGACGTCCCGCCGGTCACCCCGGACGACGTGGCCACCACGGTGCTGCCGGCCGCCGGTGAGGTCGCAGCGGATGTCGCGGACGACGAGGACGAGACCTCGGTCCGCGTCCCGCCGCCGGCCCCGCCGTTGCCGCGCGGCGAGCAGCCGATGCTCGAGGGCGACGTCCTCTACGTCCTGCCGCCGGAGGACGCGCTCACCAAGGGCCCGCCGCACAAGGTGCGCTCGGCCGCCAACGACCGCGTCGTGGAGTCCCTCACGAGCGTCCTCGAGCAGTTCGAGATCGACGCGCAGGTCACCGGCTTCACCCGCGGCCCGACGGTCACCCGGTACGAGGTCGAGCTCGGCCCCGCGGTCAAGGTGGAGCGGGTCACGGCCCTGAGCCGCAACATCGCCTACGCGGTGGCCAGCGCCGACGTGCGCATCCTGTCGCCGATCCCGGGCAAGTCGGCGATCGGCATCGAGATCCCGAACACCGACCGCGAGACGGTGGCCCTCGGCGACGTGCTGCGCTCGGCCGCGTCGCGGCGCACCACGCACCCGATGGTCGTGGGCGTCGGCAAGGACGTCGAGGGCGGCTACGTCGTGGCCAACCTGGCGAAGATGCCGCACCTGCTCGTGGCCGGCGCCACCGGATCCGGCAAGTCGAGCTTCGTGAACTCGATGATCGTCTCGATCCTCATGCGGGCCCAGCCCGACGAGGTGCGGATGATCCTCGTCGACCCCAAGCGCGTCGAGCTCACGCTGTACGAGGGCATCCCGCACCTCATCACGCCCATCATCACCAACCCGAAGAAGGCCGCCGAGGCCCTCGAGTGGGTGGTCAAGGAGATGGAGTCGCGGTACGACGACCTCGCGACCTTCGGCTTCAAGCACATCGACGACTTCAACGCCGCGGTGCGTGCCGGCAAGGTCAAGCCGCTGCCGGGCTCCGAGCGCAAGATCGCCACCTACCCGTACCTGCTGGTGATCGTCGACGAGCTGGCCGACCTCATGATGGTCGCGCCGCGTGACGTCGAGGCCTCGATCCAGCGCATCACCCAGCTCGCCCGTGCCGCCGGCATCCACCTCGTGCTGGCCACCCAGCGGCCGAGCGTCGACGTGGTCACCGGGCTCATCAAGGCCAACGTGCCGTCCCGGCTGGCCTTCGCCACCTCCTCGCTCACCGACTCCCGCGTGGTCCTCGACCAGCCCGGCGCCGAGAAGCTCATCGGGCAGGGTGACGCGCTCTTCCTGCCGATGGGCGCGGCCAAGCCGATGCGCACCCAGGGCGCGTGGGTGAGCGAGTCGGAGATCCATGCCGTCGTCGAGCACGTGAAGACCCAGGCCAAGCCGCAGTACCGGCCCGACGTCGCGGTGCAGGCGGCCAAGAAGCAGGTGGACGACGACATCGGCGACGACCTCGACCTGCTGCTGCAGGCCGCCGAGCTCGTGGTCACCACCCAGTTCGGCTCGACGTCGATGCTGCAGCGCAAGCTGCGGGTCGGCTTCGCCAAGGCCGGCCGGCTCATGGACCTGCTCGAGTCGCGCGAGATCGTCGGGCCCTCCGAGGGCTCCAAGGCCCGGGACGTGCTGGTGACCCCGGACGACCTGCCTGCCACGCTCGCGCTGCTGCGGGGTGACCACCTCGTGGACGACGACGTCGCCCCGACCTGGGACGACGACGAGGCCTGACCGGCAGCGGACGAGGCCTGGCCCGCCGCGACGGGGCCTCGCGGGCAGCCGACGCAGATGTCGCCGGCGGCGGGGACGGCCCGTCAGTGGGTGCGCACGACGACCTGGGGTGCGTCGCCCGTCGGTGTCGGGGGCGCCGTCGCGACCGGAGCAGCCGTCCCTGCGGCGGCCTCGACCCGCGCCAGCCGCTGGGCGACCTGGGTCGCGCTCAGGGTCGGGGTGCCGTCGGTGATGTCGGCGAGCAGGTGCACCCGGTGGCCCGCGCGCCGGTCGACCGTGATCGGCGCGTAGGAGACACCGGTCACGGTGGCCGGCCCCGCGGCGACGTCATGCGCCGGGAACGCGCCGGTGGCGGTCACCTGGACCACGAGCAGCTCGCCGGACGACGTCTCGACCGCGCAGCACGCCTCGTCCTGGTTGGAGATCGCGTTGCCCAGGCCGTACGCGACCCACATGCCCGCCCCGCGCGGCCCGCCGGTGAGGTGCGCGATCGGCTGCGGCACGTGCGCATGGTGACCGATGACGAGGTCCACCTGGCCCGAGTCGGCCAGCCGCTGGTCGAACGCGATCTGGTCGTCGGTGGGGGCGGTGCGGTACTCGGTCCCGGCGTGCACGCTCACCAGGACGAGGTCGGCACCGGCCGCGCGGGCCGCAGTGGCCTCCGCGATCACCCGGTCGGCATCCATGAGGTCGACGTTCCAGGGGTGCGGTACCGGCATCCCGTTGGTGCCGTAGGCCACCGACAGGTGCGCGACGGTGAAGGTGCGTCCGGCCCGGGTCAGCCGGTACAGCTGGGGGGTGTCCTGGGCCTGGGACACCGCGGTCCCGGCATGGCCCAGCCCGTGGGCGTCGAACGAGGCGATGGTCGCCTCGACACCGGCCTCGCCGCGGTCCACGGAGTGGTTCGACGCCGTCGAGCAGCCGTCCCAGCCCTGCGTGGCGAGGGCCCCGACGAGCGGGTCGACCGTGCCGAACAGCGGGTACCCCGACGGTTTGGTCCCGGCCGGGGCCACCGGCACCTCGAAGTGGCACAGCGCGAGGTCGGCCCCGGACACCCACGGGTCGAGACCGGCGAGCAGCGGTGCGAAGTCGTAGCCGTCGGCCGTGCGGGCCGAGTCCAGCACGTTGAGGTGCGGCAGGACATCTCCGGCCGCGACGATCGTGAACGACGCGTCGGGGTCCGCCGTGGGGGTCGGCGTCGGGGTGGGCGCCGCACTCGTGGGGGCGGCCGCCGAGGCGGCCGGCTGCGTGCGGGCGGCACCCGTGGTCGGACGTGCCTGGTTGACGAGGAGGGCGGCGGTGGCGACGAGCACCACGAGGCCGACGAGCACCCCGAGGACGCGCCGCGGCCCCCGTGACCTGGGAGGGCGGCGTCGACGACGGTGTTGCACCTGCACCGTGGGAATGTAGCGGGTCGGCGCGTCGCAGTCACGGGGCGGTCGTCCTGGCCGGGGGCGGCACGTACGCTGGCGGACGTGGTCGAGGGAGCGCGTGGGGTGTGGACGCTGCCGAACGTGCTCACGATGGCGCGCATCGCGCTCGTGCCCGTGTTCGCGCTGGTCTTCCTGCTCGACGGCGGGACCTCGGTGGGTGCGCGGCTGGCGGCGACCGCTCTCTTCGTGCTCGCGGCCGTCACCGACAAGGTCGACGGGTGGCTGGCACGCCGCTGGGGCCAGATCACCGACCTCGGCAAGCTGTTGGACCCGATCGCGGACAAGCTGCTCATCGGCACCGCGCTGTGCCTGCTGTCCTGGGTGGGGGAGCTGCCGTGGTGGATCACCGTCGTCGTGCTGGTCCGTGAGCTCGGCATCACCGTGCTGCGCTTCTTCCTGCTGCGTTACGTCGTGCTCCCGGCCTCGCGCGGGGGCAAGCTCAAGACGGCGCTGCAGTCGGTGGCGATCGGGCTGTTCCTGCTGCCGCTGGCGCACCTGCCTGCCGCGGTCGGCTGGGTCGCCTGGGTGGTCATGGCGGCGGCGGTCGTCGTCACGGTCGTCACGGGGCTGGACTACGTACGGGTCGCGGTGCGGATCCGTCGGGCCGGCACGACCGTCGCATGACCCCGCCCCTGGAGGCCGCCGCGACCGACCCGTCGGACGTGCTCGCCGCGCTCGAGGGGCGCGGCTGGTCGGCGGCGGTGGCCGAGTCGCTCACCGGGGGCGCGGTGTGCGACGCCCTCGTGGGTGTGCCGGGGGCCTCCCGGGTGCTGCGCGGCGGTGTGGTCGCCTACGCCACCGCGGTCAAGGCGTCGGTGCTCGGGGTCGACCCGCAGCTGCTCGCGGCGCGCGGCGCCGTCGACCCCGACGTGGCCCTGGCGATGGCACGCGGTGTGCGCCGCCTGCTCGACGCGGACGTCGGGATCTCCACGACGGGGGTCGCCGGCCCCGACCCGCAGGACGGTGCGCCGGTCGGCACGGTGTTCGTCGCGGTGGCCACCCCGTCCGGCGCGCAGGTCCGTGAGGTTCGCCTCGACGGTGACCGTGCGCAGATCCGCGCCGGTGCGGTTCGCGCGGCCCTCGCTCTCGCCCTCGAGCTGACGTCCGCCGCCGGCTGAGAGCCCGCGCGGGTTCGCCCCGACTCGTGTGTCGGATCGCTCAGGAGGCCGGCTCGGTGGGCCGATGAGGGTGCATGGGGAACATCGACCGCCCGTGCCGCGTTGGGCAGGACGTGATCGTCACTCCTGCACCGTCCCGACACCCGGACGCATCCCGCCGCCTGGATGGTCGCAACGACGGCGCGCGCTACGGTGGACGTGCACCGGTCGTGCGGCCAGCCCCGCGCGGTGTGGTGCGCACGACGTACGGAACCGCCGTCGGCGGGGAGCACACAGTCGGACCTGACACGAGAGGGGGAGCCCGGATGGTCGTCCTGCGACGTGAGATCGGAGACGTGCTGCGCAACGCGCGTCAGCACCAGGGCCGCACCCTTCGCGAGGTGTCGTCCGCCGCGCGGGTCTCGTTGGGGTACCTCAGCGAGGTCGAGCGCGGGCAGAAGGAAGCCTCGTCGGAGCTGCTGCACAGCATCTGCGAGGCGCTCGACGTGCCGATGTCGGTCATCCTGCGCGAGGTCAGCGACCGGGTCGCGGTCGCCGAGGGCCTCGTCGTGCCCGACACGATCCCGGTCGAGCTCGCCTCGATCGTGTCACCGCACCGCGACGACGACTGGCCGCTGCTCGCCCCCGTCGGCTGAGCTCGGACGCGCCGGCGGCACCGGCTGGCTCTCCGCACGCGTCGGGGCGTGCCGGCCCTCCTGGGTGCGCCTGGCCGCGACGCGTCAGGCTGCCTGGCAGACGGCGCACCAGAACACCGGGCGTTCGTACGGCGGGCGGCGTGCCGCGTCACGTCGCACGGTCGCCCCGCAGCGCGGGCACGGCAGCCCGGCGCGCGCGTGCACCGCACTGGGTGCCGGCCCGCGCGCGACGGAGCGCAGCATGAGGGCGCGGGCGGTGCGCAGCAGCTGGGCGGCGTCGACCTCGTCGGCCGGGGTCCACGGGTGCACGCGTTCGACGAACAAGGTCTCCGCGAGGTAGATCGTGCCGATCCCGGCGACCACCTGCTGGTCGAGCAGCACGTCGCAGGTCGGGGCGGACCCGCGTGCCCGCCAGCGGTCGAGCCCCTCGGCGAGGCCGCCCTCCTCGAACGTGTCGTCCAGCAGGTCCGGGCCCAGGTGCCCGACGAGCTCGTGCTCGGTGGCGGTGCGCACCAGGTCGAGCATGCCGAGCTCGATGCCGAGCGCCGTCGACCGCTCGTCGGCGAGCAGCGCCCGGACCCGGGGCGAGCGGCCCGAGGCCCGCGGCGTCCCGGTGGGCACGACCCGCCACATCCCGTCCATCCGCAGGTGGCTGTGCAGCGTGCGGCCGTCGTCGAGCCGGGTGAGCAGGTGCTTGCCGTAGGGGCGGGTGTGCAGCACGGTGCGTCCCACCAGGTCGGCGCCCGCGAGGGTCGGCCAGCGCAGCTCGGCGCGCACCAGACGGCGCCCGGCGAGCGCCGTG
>NZ_VWSD01000158.1 GCF_009829685.1 Cellulomonas citrea | reverse complement strand
CCCGGTCACCAGCCCCGCTCCCGGCCGGCGCGCCCGCCCGGCCCGGGACGTCCCCGGCCCGGTCACCCGGCCGCCCGGTGAACCCGGCCATCGTCTGGTTCACCCCGAGCAGGTCGGCGACGGCGTCGAACGCGCGCACCGGCAGGGCGCGCAGCAGCGGGATGGTGCGGGCCAGCGGCGGCATGACGAGCAGCGCGCGACCCTTCTCCACCGAGTCCAGCACCTTGGTGGCCACGTGCCGCTCGTGCAGGATCGGCAGCAGCAGCGGCCACTTGGTGTGCACGCCGTCGAACATGCCGGTGTCGATGTAGTACGGGCAGACGACGAGCGAGTGCACCCCGGTCTGGTCCAGCCGCAGCTCGGCGCGCAGCGACTCGGCGAACCCGAACGCCGCGAACTTGCTGGCCGAGTAGTCGGTCTGCTGCGCCACGCCGACCAGGCCCGCCGCGCTGGACACCGTGACGACGGTGCCGCGGTGCCGGGCGACCATGCCGGGCAGGAACGCCCGCGTCACCCAGTACAGCGCGAGCGTGTTCACCTCGAAGGTGCGCCGGATCTCGGTCTCGGTCGCCTCGAGCAGCCGCTTGCCGGAGACCACGCCGGCGTTGTTGACCAGCACGTCGACCGGTCCGGTGGTCGCCGCGGCGGCGTTCACCGCCTCGACGTCGGTCACGTCGACCACGGCGTGCTCGGCCGAGCCGCCGCGGGCCCGGATCTCGTCGCGCACGGCCTGCGCCCGGGTGGCGTCCCGGTCCCAGACCACGACGGACGCGCCGCGTTCGGCGGCACCGAGCGCCATGAGCCGCCCGATGCCGTTGCCGCCGCCGGTGACGAGCACCCGTGCGCCGGACAGTGCGATGCCCTTGCCCATGTCGTGCCTCCTCAGCGGATCTTGTCGAGCACCGGCACGGCCCAGCGCATGAGCGCGTGGTACCGCGGTGCGGTGAGCGGGCCGGTCGGGTACATCCGCAGCAGACGGCCCTGCTCGGCGATGGTCTGCGGCTCGGTGTACTTGGTGATGCCCTCGCGCCCGTGCCGCCGGCCCAGGCCGGAGACGCCGAACCCGCCCATCGGCGCATCGTGCGAGGCCCACGCCGGGGCGTACCCGTCGTTGATGTTGACCGTGCCCGTGCGCAGCCGCTCGGCGACCCGGCGAGCGTGCGCCGGGCGGCCCCACACGCTCGAGTTGAGCCCGTAGTCGGTGTCGTTGGCGCGGGCGACGGCCTCGTCGTCGTCGGTCACGCGGTAGACGCTCACGACGGGCCCGAAGGTCTCCGTGCGGCAGACCGTCATGGTCTCGTCGACGCCTGCGAGCAGGGTCGGCTCGTAGAAGTACGGGCCGAGGTCGGGGCGGGCCCGGCCGCCGGCGAGCACCTGGGCGCCGTGCGCGACGGCGTCGTCGACGTGCGCGCTCACGGTCGCCAGCTGCGCGGCCGAGACGAGCGAGCCCATCTCGACGTCGTACCCGTAGGAGGCGCCCAGCCGCATGGCCCGGACCCGCTCGACGAGCGCCGGGACGAACTCGTCGTACACCGCGTCGGCCACGAGCAGCCGCTCGATCGAGATGCACAGCTGCCCGGAGTTGGAGAAGCAGGCGTTGGCCACGCCGTCGAGCGCGGCGGCCACGTCGACGTCGTCGAGCACGAGCAGCGCGTTCTTGCCGCCCAGCTCGGCGGAGCAGCCGATGAGGTTCGCCGCGGCGCGTTCGGCCACGTGCCGGCCGGTGGCGGTGGAGCCGGTGAACATCACGTAGTCGACGTGGTCGACGAGCGGGTCGCCGAGAGCCGCGCCCGGTCCGGTGACCACCTGGAACACGTCACGCGGCAGCCCGGCCTCGCGCAGCCAGGAGATCGCGAGCAGCGCCGTGAACGGCGTGGTCGAGTCGGGTTTGAGCACCACGGCGTTGCCGGCCAGCAGCGCGGGGATCGCATCGGAGACCGCGAGGGTGAGCGGGTAGTTCCACGGCGAGATGATCCCGACGACACCCTTGGGCACGTGCCGTTCGGTGACCTTCGTGACCAGCGGCACCACCCCGGCCCGACGACGCGGCCGCAGGTGCCCGGCGGCGTGCCGGGCGTAGTAGGCCGCGCACATGGCGGTGTCGGCGAGCTCCTCGAACGCCGAGAGCCGGGCCTTGCCGGTCTCGGCCTGGACCACGTCGAGCATCCGGTCCTGGCGGGACAGCAGCAGGTCGTGGAACCGGCGCACGATCGCGCGGCGCTCGGCCATCGGCCGCGCGGCCCAGGCCACCTGCGCGGTGCGGGCTCGTGCGATCGCGGCGAGCAGGTCGTCGACGTCGGCCACCGGGACCTCGCCGACGGGGCTGCCGTCGAACGGGCGGGCGATCGTCCTGGTCGGCCGGCCGGCCGCGGCCTCGGCATGGCGGACGAGACCGTCCAGGTCGAGCTCGGGTGCGGGGGTGCTGGTCGTCATCGCGAACCTCATTGATCGCCCGGTCAATACTGGCTCATGACAGTAGGCTCGCCCCATGGTCGGCCGCAAGATCGCCGAGGACGAGCGACGCCGCGCGATCCTCGATGCCGCCGGCGCCCAGGCCGGTGAGGTCGGGCTCGCCGCGCTCACCGTGCGCCAGGTCGCCGCACGCGCCCACGTGTCCCCCGGTCTCGTGTTCTTCCACTTCGGCTCGCGGGCCGAGCTGCTCACCGCGCTGCTCGACGACCTGCTCACCCGCACGCTCGACGCCGCCGAACCGGTGGAGCTGCGCGGCCGCCCGGCCTGGACCCGGCTCTCGTCGATGATCCGGACCGAGCTGCTCGGCCTGCCGGAGCAGCGCGCCCAGGTGGAGCTGCTCTTCGACTTCTCCTTCTCCAGCCGCGACCCTGCGCACCGCGCCGCCGTGAGCCGGGCGCTGGCCCGCTACCAGGCGGCGTTCCGGCCGGTGTGCGCCGAGGTGGTCGCCGGCAGCACGCTCGAGGGGGCCGCCCTGGCCGCCACCGTCGTCGCGCTGCTCCAGGGCGCTGCGATCCAGGTGATCCACGCCCCGGACACCTTCGACCCGGAGGCCCTCCTGGCCTCCCTCGCCGAGCTCGGCCCCCAGCCCCGGGGCTGACGCGAGCCCCGGAGCTGACCGGCGTCAGGCCGGGTAGCGGAACAGGGTGGCGCCGTCGGGGGTGCGGACCTCGGCCCGGGACGCGCCGCTCACGTCGAGCTCGACCACGAGGCCGTCGGCGCCGTCGGGTGAGGTCGGGGCGTACACGTACCGGGTGTTGGTGAGCTCGAGCGCACGCGTCGTGGCGTGCACCAGCCAGGGGTGCCGCCGACGCAGCCCGATGAGCTCCTGGTGCACGCGGTACATCCACTCGCCGTCGCCCAGCTCGGGCCGTGCGGGGAACTCGGGCCGGATCGCGTCGTCGCCGCCGAACCGCTCCTCCTTGACCCCGGTCCAGGCCAGCTCGTCACCGGCGTAGACGGTCGGCACCCCGGCGACGGTCGCGAGCACGACGAGCGCGAGCACCGCCCGCTCGGGCCCGACCTTGCTGGCGATCCGGGTGACGTCGTGGTTGCCGACGAAGGTGGTCGCGACGAACGGCAACGCACCGTGCAGGCCGAGCGCCCAGTCGAGCTCGAAGAAGTTGGCGTCGAGCAGCGAGCTCCACGTCGCCTTCCACAGCGGGTACTGGGTGAGCGAGTCGACCCCGGAGCCTGCGACGAACGCGGCCTGGTCGCCGTGGATGACCTCGGCGCTCACCCACACGTCGGGGTGCTGCGCGCGCACCCGCGGCAGCACGTCCGCCCAGAACCGCGTCGGCACGGCGTAGGCGGCGTCCAGCCGCCAGGCGTCGACGCCACGGTCGCACCAGTGGTTCATCACCTGTACGACGTAGTCGGCGACCTGCGGGTTCGCGTGGTTGAGCGCGACGAGCGACCCGTGCCCCTCGAACACCGCGGCGCGCGGGCCGCCGTCGGCCGCCCAGTCGATGGCGAACCAGTCGGCGTACCGGCTACCGGGGCCCTCGGCGAGGGCCCGGAGGTAGAACGGGTGGGTGTCGGCCACGTGGTTGAACACCCCGTCGAACGCGACCTTGATGCCGCGGGCGTGGCAGGCGGCGACGAGCGCGTCGAGGTCGCCGTCGTCACCGAGCCGAGGGTCGAGCCGCAGGTGGTCGAGGGTGTCGTAGCCGTGGGTCGCCGAGTCGAAGACGGGCCCGAGCAGCAGCCCGTTGGCACCGAGCCCGACGAGGTGGTCGAGCCAGCCGAGCAGCCGCGGCAGCCGGTGCACGACGGTGGGAGGTGCGGACTCGCCTGCGTGCACCGGGGTGTCGGCGGGAAGCCGGCCCTCCACCGGCTCGCCGGCCGCCCGCCGCTGGTCGGGGTGCACGGGCGCGCCGACGAACCCCAGCGGGTAGACCTGCCACCACACGACGTGCTCGCTCCAGCTCATCCCACTCCTAGTGAGTTTTCCTTACTAGCGTTAGTGAGCCTAGGTCACTAGCACTACCATCGGCAAGGTGAGCCGCACCGACCGCCAGCCCCGCCGCCGGCTCGACCCGGACGAACGCCGCGAGCAGATCCTGGCAGCCGCCGCCGACACCTTCGCCGACCGCCCCTACGCCCAGGTCACGGTCGCCGAGGTCGCCGCCGCCGCGCACGCCTCCGAGGCGCTCGTCTACAGGTACTTCCCCGGCAAGGCCGACCTCTACACCGCGCTCGTCGCCCGTGCCGTCGGCTCGCTCCTCGACCGCCAGCGCGCGGCGCTCGACGCGCTGGCCCCCGGCGCCCCCGTCCGCGACCGGCTGCGCGCCACGGCCCTCGTCTACCTCGACCACGTCGCCGCCCACCCGGTGGGCTGGTCCGCGCCGCTGCGCGGTGACGGCGGCGAACCCCCGGCCGCGGTCGACGCACGCCGCACCGCCCGGACCGACTACGTCGCCCGGCTGGGCGCCCTGCTCGCCGACCGGCACGACCTGCGCCACGACTACGCGGTCTGGGGCTACTTCGGGTTCCTCGACGCGGCCTGCCTGCGCTGGGTCGACCAAGGCTGCCCGGCAGAGCACCGCTGGTCGATCGTCGACGCCGCGCTCGGCGCGCTCGAGGGCGCCCTCGGCGACTGGGACGCCTGAGCCGGACCCTCCCCGGGGGCGCGACCGCGGGCCGGCCGGTAGCCTCCCGCGCGGAGGTTCCATGACGCCGACGCACGACCTGCTGCGGCCCCGCGGGCACGGCGCAGCCCCCGTGAGCCACGTCGAGCTCTTCTTCGACCTCGTCTTCGTCTTCGCCGTCACCCAGCTCTCCCACCTGCTCATCAGCCACCCCGGCGGGCACACGCTCGTCCAGACCGCCGTGCTCGGAGCCGCGGTCTGGGTGGTCTGGATCGACACCGCGTGGGTGACCAACTGGCTGGACCCGCAACGCGGGCCGGTGATGGCCGGGATGCTCACCGCCGCCGGTCTCAGCCTGCTGGTCGCCGCGGCGATCCCCGAGGCCTTCGGTGCGCGCGGCTGGCTGTTCGCCGTGCCCGTCGTCGTGATCCAGGTCGGCAGGTCCGCGCTCACCGCCTGGGCGATGGCCGGCCGGTGGCCCGAGAACTCGCGCAACTTCGTCCGCATCGGGATCTGGTCGGCGGCCGGCGCGGTGTTCTGGATCGCCGGTGCCGCGGTCGGCGGCGACGCCCGCCTGGTGCTCTGGGCGATGGCGGTGGCGATCGAGCTCGGCGGGTTCCGGGTCATGGTGTGGGTGCCCGGCCTTGGTCGATCGCGGGCCGAGACCTGGGACGTGCACCCCGAGCACCTGGCCGAACGCATCGGCCTGTTCGTCATCATCGCGCTCGGCGAGTCCGTCGTGGTGACCGGGGCGACGTTCGCCGGCGCCCCTCTCGACGCCGCGCGGATCGCGGCCTTCGCTGCCGCGTTCGCCAGCACGGTCCTGGCGTTCCTGCTCTTCTTCGAGCGGTCCCAGGGCCGTGCCGCGGAGTACTTCGCCGCGCAGGAGCACCCCGGGATGGTCGCCCAGACCGCGTACACCTATGTCCCTCTGCTGCTCGTGGCCGGGGTCGTCCTGCTCGCCGTCGCCGACGAGCTCGTCCTGCTGCACCCCCTGGGCCACGCCGAGCCGTGGACGGTGGGGCTCGTCTGCGGTGCGACGGGGCTGTACCTGCTCGCCAACGCGCTGCTGCGACGTGCCACCGGTGGCGGCTGGTCGTGGCCGCACCTGATCGGGGTCGTCGTCGTGCTCGCCGGGACGGCAGTCGGGGCGAGCACCAGCCCTCTGGCGCTCGCCTGGGCGACGAATGCCGTGATGCTCGCCGTGTACCTGGCCGACGGGTGGCGAGCGCGCAGCGAGCGCCTCGCAGGCTCGCGGGCATGAGCGTCATCTCGCACCTGACCGGCTCGCCCGACGGCGACGAGTCGCAGGCGCCGTCCCCGCCAGGCGGCTGGTTCGCCTACGAGCCGGGCTGAGGGTCGGAGCGTCGGACCGGTGGGTGTCGCCCCGAAATGAGGTCGCCCGCGCTCGGGCGCCGCTCCTAGCGTCGAGGCCATGCCCCACCCCGACCCTGACGAACACCCCGCCGCCCCCGCCCGGGTCGCGCGGGTCGACACCGGCGCGGTGCTCGTGGTCCCCGGGCCCGGCCCGCACGAGGAGCCGCG
>NZ_VWSD01000157.1 GCF_009829685.1 Cellulomonas citrea | reverse complement strand
CGCCCTGCGCGCGGCGCGCGGCCCCGTCGCGGTGGCCGACGTGCTCTGGCCGGACCGCGACCAGCTCGACCGTGCCGTCGCGTCGTTGGCGGCCGACGGTCTGGTCGACCCCGTACGGCTGCCGGACGAGACACCGGCGGTGCGGCTGCCCGACGGCCCGTGAGCCCAGCGGGCCGGGTGGTTCAGAGCTCGAGCAGCATCCGGGTGTTACCCAGGGTGTTCGGCTTGACCCGTGCCAGGTCGAGGAACTCGGCGACCCCGTCGTCGTGGCTGCGCAGCAGCTCGGCGTAGACGTCCTGCCCGACGGGGGTGCCCTCGATCGGCGCGAAACCGTGCGCGGCGAAGAAGTCGACCTCGAACGTCAGGCAGAACACCCGGGCGAGGCCCAGCTCCCGGGCTCGTTCGACGAGGGCGGCCAGCACCGCGTGCCCCAGGCCGTGGCCGCGGTGCGCCGGGTCGACGGCCAGGGTGCGCACCTCCGCGAGGTCCGACCACATGACGTGCAGCGCCCCGCAGCCGACGACGACCCCGTCGAGCTCGACGACGAGGAACTCCTGGACGGCCTCGTAGTAGGCCACCCACTCCTTGGCGAGCAGGATGCGTCGGGCTGCGTAGGGCTCGACCAGGTCATGGATCGTGCGCACGTCCCTGGGCAGGGCCGGGCGCACGCGGAGGTCACCGGTCACGGCGAGCCAGGCTAGTCCCCCGCCGCCCCGCACCCGATCTGGCGCCCCCGCCCGCCCCCACCACGGCTGCCCAGCCCGGTCGGGCTCAGCGGCCAGCAGCCACCTCCGGGTCGATCACGACAAGACTGGTCACTTCCTCCGACGACACGCCGTCGTGCCCGCACCAGGTGACCAGTACCGGGCTGGGATGCGCCGAGCAGAGAGCGCCCGGAGGCTCAGGCGCCGGACGCCGTCCGGCCGGCGCGGTGGGCCCGTTCGATGAGCCTGGTCGCGGTGCGCTCGTCGACGACGAGGTCGGTCATCACCCCGGCCCGCAGGGCGGCGAGCAACGGCCCGACCTTGTTGTCCCCGGCGACGACGGCGACCCGGCGAGGGATCCGCTGCAGCTGCTCGGGCGTGGGCCCGGTTGCCCGGTCGTTGAGCGCCACGTCCCGCCAGGACCCGTCGGCGCGCAGGAAGACGGTGCACACGTCCCCGACGACGCCCTGGGCCTTGAGCTCGGCGATGTCGTCGGCGTCCAGGTACCCGGCGGCGTACACGTGGCTGGGCACGGACCCGGTGACGGCGCCGATGCCGAACAGCGCCACGTCGGCGCGAGCCTGGACGTCGAGCACGCGCCGGATGGACCGCTCGCGCCACATGGCGGCCTTGGTCTCGGGGTAGTCGAAGAACGCCGGCACGGAGAAGTGGTGCACGGCGGCGCCGAACGCGGTGCCGAAGGAGGAGATGAGGTCGCTGGCGTAGTCGATGCCCGAGGTGCGCATGTTCGCGGCCCCGTTGAGCTGCACGACGGCCGAGCCGCGGGTGGCCTTGGGCTGCAGGAACCGGGAGACGGCGGCGAGCGTGGTCCCCCAGGCGACACCCATCACCATGTCGGAGTCGAACCAGGTGGCGAGCAGCCGGGCGGCGGTCATCGAGACCTGGTCGAGCCGTTCGACGGGTGCCGCGGAGTCCGGCACCGGCACGACGTAGGCCTCGACACCGAACTCGGCCCGGATGCTGCGCCCGAGCCCGGGTGCCCGGGTGGACGAGGGGCGTAGCGAGATCTCGACCAGCCCGGTCTCGCGGGCGCGTTTGATCAGCCGGGACACCGTCGAGCGGGAGGTGCCGAGGTGCCGCGCGATGACCTCCATCTTGAGGTCCTGGAGGTAGTACATCGAGGCCGCCCGCAGCACGTCGGACTCTCGTTCCACGCCGCCTCCCGTGCCGACGTCCGGGGCTTTGGGCCCTTGCGCGCTGCACATTCGTGCAACCCGGTTGCGCACTCGTTCGCGCCATGTCGAGGATAGCCCGTCGCCCCACGAGAGCGACGAACCGAGCTGAGGAGAAGCAACGATGCGGACCGCTCCCTTGACCGTGCAGGCACGGACCGACGCCCTGGCAGCCCTCGCGGCCAGCACGGGCAGCGGTCGCGAGCTCGACGTCCTGGTCATCGGGGGTGGTGTCACCGGTGCCGGGATCGCGCTCGACGCGGTCGGACGTGGCCTGTCGACGGCGATCGTCGAGGCCCAGGACTGGGCGTCCGGCACCTCGAGCCGCTCCAGCAAGCTGGTCCACGGCGGGCTGCGCTACCTCCAGATGCTCGACTTCAACCTCGTGCACGAGGCCCTCACCGAGCGCGACCTGCTCATCAGCTCGCTCGCACCGCACCTGGTCAAGCCGGTCTCGTTCCTCTACCCGCTGGAGAACCGGGTCTGGGAGCGCGCGTACGTCGGCGCGGGCGTCGCGCTCTACGACACCCTGGCCAGCGCCACCCGTCGCAAGCGGGCCATGCCGCTGCACCAGCACCTGAGCCGCAAGGGCATGGAGCGGATGTTCCCCGACCTGCGGCACGACGCCGCGATCGGCGCCATCCGGTACTGGGACGCCGCTGTCGACGACGCGCGCCTGGTCGAGACCCTCGTGCGCACGGCCGTCAGCTACGGGGCGCACGCCGCCAGCCGCACCCAGGTCGTCGACCTGGTGAAGACCGCGGGCGGGGCTGTCACCGGCGCCCACCTGGTCGACCTGGAGACCGGGGATCAGATCGAGGTGCGGGCACGCGCCGTCATCAACGCGACCGGCGTCTGGACCGAGCAGACCGAGGCCCTCGCCGGCACCGACGGCGGGCTGCGGGTGCTGGCCAGCAAGGGCATCCACATCGTCGTGCCGCGCGAGCGCATCCAGGGCCGCACCGGGCTGATCCTGCAGACCGAGAAGTCCGTGCTGTTCATCATCCCGTGGTCCCGCTACTGGGTGATCGGCACCACCGACACCCCGTGGAAGCAGGAGCTCGTGCACCCGGTCGCCACGGCGGCCGACATCGACTACGTGCTCGAGCACGCCAACGCCGTGCTCGCCAAGCCGCTGACCCGCGAGGACATCATCGGCACCTGGGCCGGGCTGCGGCCGCTGCTGCAGCCGGGCACCAAGGAGGGCACCAGCTCGGCCAAGGTGTCCCGCGAGCACACCGTCGCCTCGCCGACCCCGGGCCTCACGGTCATCGCCGGCGGCAAGCTCACCACGTACCGCGTGATGGCCAAGGACGCGGTCGACTTCGCGATCGGCGCCCGTGCGCAGTCGCTGCCGTCGATCACCGACAACCTGCCGCTGGCCGGTGCCGAGGGGCTCGCCGTCTTCCAGCGCAAGGCCCGCCAGATCGGCGAGCGGTGGGGCTGGGACTCGTTCCGCATGGACCACCTGCTGCACCGCTACGGCTCGCTGCTCACCGAGCTCGTCGACCTCGTCGAGGCCACGCCCGACCTGGCCAAGCCGCTGGTCAACGCCCCGGCGTACATCGGCGCGGAGATCGTCTACGCCGCCAGCCACGAGGGCGCCCTGCACCTGGACGACGTGCTCATGCACCGCACCCGGCTCAACTACGAGCAGGCCGACCGCGGTGTCGGGGCGCTCGAGGAGATCGCCGCGCTCATCGCGCCGGTGCTCGGCTGGGACGCCGAGCGCACCGCCACCGAGATCGCGACCTACCGCTCGCGTGCAGCCGCCGAGGAGCAGGCCGAGGACCAGCCCGACGACGCCGCCGCGGAGAAGGTGCGTCTGGAGGCCACCGAGGTCGCCCCGCTGCGACCGCTCGGCGCCGTCGGCGCCTGACCAAGAACTCCCCGGGGCCCTGACCCCGGGGGAGCAGTGACAACGACGTCCAGAAAGGCTCGACTGTGGACTACTCGATCGTCCTCGCCGCCGAGACCGCACCCATCACGCTCAGTGATGCGCTCATCTCGGAGTTCCTCGGCACCGCCATGCTGCTGCTCCTGGGTGCCGGGGTGGTCGCCAACGTGATCCTGCCCAAGACCAAGGGGGCCGGCGGCGGCACCCTCATGATCAACTGGGGATGGGGCATCGCCGTCTTCGCCGGTGTCTACGTCGGCTACAAGTCGGGGGCGCACCTGAACCCGGCCGTGACCCTCGGCGTCATCGCCTCGGGCGCCAAGGAGTTCGTGCCCGGCGTCGACGCCTCCGCGCTCAACGCCGTGCTCTACATCGTGGCCCAGACGGCCGGTGCCGCGGTCGGCGCCGCGTTCGCCTACCTCGCGTACAAGAAGCACTTCGACGAGCAGGCCGACCCGGCCGTCAAGCTCGGTGTCTTCTCGACCGGCCCTGAGCTGCGCTCGTACGGCTGGAACTTCGTCACCGAGGCGATCGCGACCTTCGTGCTCGTGTTCGTCATCCTCACGTTCGGCAAGTCCCCGAGCGGCCTCGGCCCGCTCGCCGTCGCGCTGCTCGTGGTCGGTATCGGCGCCAGCCTCGGTGGCCCCACGGGGTACGCCATCAACCCGGCACGTGACTTCGGTCCGCGCATCGCGCACGCGCTGCTCCCCATCAAGGGCAAGGGCAGCTCCGACTGGGCGTACTCCTGGGTCCCGATCGCGGGTCCGCTGGTCGGCGGCCTGGTCGCCGGTCTGTTCTCCAAGGTCTACCCCGGCTGACCTCGTCCCCCCTCATCTGAAAAGGACTTCTCATGGCTGAGCAGTACGTGATGGCGATCGACCAGGGCACCACCAGCTCGCGGGCGATCATCTTCGACCACTCCGGCTCGATCGTCGCCGTGGCCCAGAAGGAGCACGAGCAGATCTTCCCGCGCGCGGGCTGGGTCGAGCACGACCCCAAGGAGATCTGGTCCAACGTCCGCGAGGTCGTCGGACAGGTGCTCGGCAAGGCGAGCCTGACCCACCACGCCATCGCCGCGGTCGGCATCACCAACCAGCGCGAGACCGCCGTGGTCTGGGACCGCGAGACCGGTGAGCCGGTCTACAACGCGATCGTCTGGCAGGACACCCGCACCCAGAAGATCGCCGACGACCTCGCCGCGCTCGGCGGCGGCGCCGACCGGTACAAGGAGCGGGTCGGCCTGCCGCTCGCCACCTACTTCTCCGGCCCGAAGATCCGCTGGATCCTGGACAACGTCCCGGGTGCCCGTGAGAAGGCCGAGGCCGGCAAGCTCGCGTTCGGCAACACCGACTCCTGGGTCGTGTGGAACATGACCGGTGGGCCCGACGGCGGCGTGCACGTCACCGACGTCACGAACGCCTCGCGCACCATGCTCATGAACCTCGACACCCTCACCTGGAACGAGGAGATCGCGGCCGAGATGGGCGTGCCGCTGTCGATGCTGCCGGAGATCCGGTCCTCGTCCGAGGTCTACGGGGTGGACCGCAAGGGCGGCCTCATCCCGGGTGTGCCGATCGCGGGCATCCTCGGCGACCAGCAGGCGGCCACCTTCGGCCAGGCCTGCTTCGAGCCGGGGCACGCCAAGAACACCTACGGCACCGGCAACTTCATGCTGCTCAACACGGGCAAGGAGCCGATCCAGTCGAAGAACGGCCTGCTCACCACGCTCTGCTACAAGATCGGCGACGCCGCCCCGGTGTACGCCCTCGAGGGCTCGATCGCGGTGACCGGCTCGCTCGTCCAGTGGCTGCGGGACAACCTGGGGATCATCTCCTCGGCCCCCGAGATCGAGGCCCTGGCCGCGAGCGTGGAGGACAACGGCGGCGCGTACTTCGTGCCCGCGTTCTCCGGTCTGTTCGCCCCGTACTGGCGCTCGGACGCCCGCGGTGCGCTCGTCGGGCTCACCCGGTACGTCAACAGGGGCCACATCGCCCGCGCGGCGCTGGAGGCCACGGCCTTCCAGACCCGCGAGGTGCTCGACGCGATGAACGCCGACTCCGGCGTCCCGCTCGCCGAGCTCAAGGTGGACGGTGGCATGGTCGCCAACGAGGCCCTCATGCAGTTCCAGGCGGACATCCTCGGGGTGGACGTCGTGCGGCCCAAGGTCGCCGAGACCACGGCCCTCGGTGCCGCGTACGCCGCCGGTATCGCCGTCGGCTTCTGGAACGGCGAGCAGGACGTCATCGACAACTGGGCCGAGGACAAGCGCTGGAGCCCGGCGATGGAGTCCGGTGAGCGCGACCGGCAGTACCGGCTCTGGAAGAAGGCCGTCACCAAGTCGTTCGACTGGGTCGACGACGACGTGAAGTAGTCCCCGCACCGGCGAGGCACCTGGCCGCACGGCGCACCCCCGCCGATCTGCGAGGCTGGGGCCGCACCCCGTCGGGAACCCTGAGGGCGACCTGGGCGTTGGGCGTGCGGATCGACTCGGAGCAGTCCCGGAGGCAGGTATGGCGGCAACACTCGTGGCGCGCGGCGTCGTGGCGGGCTACGGCGGTGCGGCCGTGCTGGACGGCGTCGACATGACGGTCGGCCCCGGCGACGCGGTCGGGCTGCTCGGTGCCTCCGGTGTGGGCAAGTCCACGCTGCTCGCCGTGCTCGGCGGCGACCTGCCGGCCACGCTCGGCTCGATCGCCTTCGAGGGGCACCGGGTCTACAAGCCGGCGCGGCGCGACCGCAAGATGCTGCGCGCCCGGCTGCGCACCGTGCACCAGAACGGGCTCGCCGGTCTGGACCCGACGCAGAACGTCGAGCGCGCCGTCCGCGGGGCGCTCGACGAGGCGCGGGCCGCCGGCCG
>NZ_VWSD01000156.1 GCF_009829685.1 Cellulomonas citrea | reverse complement strand
GGGCGGGCCGCCGACGGCACCGCCGCCGGGGGCGCCACCCATCGCCCCGCCGGGTCCGCCGGGTGCGCCACCCATCGCGCCCCCCGGCCCACCGCTGCCGCCGGCGACGGCCGGACCTGCGGTGACGATCGACCCGGTGTGCGCCGTGCCGACCGTGTCGAGCGTGTACGCCACCGGTCCGGCGAGACCGGCGACGAGCGCCAGGGTCGCCCCGACCAGCATCGTCGTGCGGCCGAACCAGCGTCCCGCGAGCAGGGCGACGGCACCGGCGAGCCCGGCGACGACCACCACCACCCGCAGCCACGGCAGGAAGTCCGCGGACCGCGACAGCAGCACAGCCGACCAGCCGGCCGTCCCCACCGTGACCGCAGCGAGCGCGACCAGCACCCACCACCGGTCGCGACGGGCCCACAGCTCGGCCGCACCGATCCCCACGAGCGCCGCCACCGCAGGGGCGAGGGCGACCGTGTAGTACGCGTGGAAGATGCCCGCCATGAAGGAGAACACCAGCCCGGTGACCAGCAGCCACGCGCCCCACACGACGACCTGGGCCCGCTTGGGGTCGGTCCGCGGGTTGCGGCGCAGCAGCCAGAGGGTGAGGACGCCCAGCACGAGGGCGGCCGGGACGAGCCAGGCGATCTGACCGCCGATCTCGGCCGAGAACAGCCGGCCCAGGCCGGTGCTGCCCCATCGGCTGGTGCCCCCGCCGCCGCCGACGGACCCGGTCTCGTCACCGGTGATCCGGCCCAGGCCGTTGTAGCCGAAGGTGAGCTCGAGGAACGAGTTGTCCGTCGACCCGCCGATGTAGGGACGCGAGCTCGTCGGCCACAGCTCGACGAGCGCCACCCACCAGCCGCCGGCCAGCACCATCGCCCCGACCGCGAGCAGCCCGTCGCGCAGCCGCTTGGCCAGCGGCAGCTGACCGGCCCACAGGAAGGCGACGGCCAGACCCGGCAGCACGAGGAACGCCTGCAGCTGCTTGGTGAGGAACGCGAACCCGACGAACACCCCCGCGAGCACCATCCAGCGGGTGGTGCGCGGACCCTCGATCGCCCGCATCGTGGCCCAGACGGAGGCCGTGAGCAGCAGCACCAGCAGGGCGTCGGGGTTGTTGAACCGGAACATCAGCGCGGCGACCGGCGTGAGCGCCAGGGCTGCCCCGGCCAGCAGCGCGGCCCCCGCGGAGAACCGGCGGCGCACCGTGCGGTACAGCAGCGCGACGGTGCCGACCCCCATGAGCGCCTGGGGCACCAGGATCGACCAGCTCGACAGGCCGAACGCCCGCACCGACAGCGCCATCACCCACAGCGCGGCCGGCGGCTTGTCGACGGTGATGGACCCGCCCGCGTCGGACGCACCCCACAGGAACGCCGACCACGACGTGGACCCGGCCTGCACGGCCGCGGAGTAGAAGGAGTTGGCCCAGCCGGACGAGGACAGGTTCCACAGGAAGAGGGCGGCGGTCACCACGAGCAGGGCGACGAACGCCGGGACCTCCCAGCGGGGCCGGGGCGCCGGGCCGGCGGGCGCGACGACGGCCGGCGAGGTCGGGGACGGCGAGCCGCCGTCCGCCGTGGGCGGGTCGATGGGACGCACGGTGGTGGTCATGAGGGTCGGACCCCTTCGGTCGACGCGGTGGCGACCGCGGGTGCGGCCGGGCAGGAGACGGGTGCGGCGCTGCCGCTCGTGGTGGCCGACGGGGTGCCGCGGCGTGCGCCGAAGACCCAGCCGCGCAGCAGCAGGAAGCGCAGCACGGTGGCGCCGAGGTTGGCCGCCACCAGCACCGCGAGCTCGAGGGTGTGCGAGGCGGTCGGCACCAGCGTGTGCAGCAGTGCGAGCGAGCCGGCGGTGATCGCCCAGGCCAGGGCGAACACGGCCAGTCCCTGGCCCTGGTGGACCAGCGCCCGGCGCCGCCCCCGGATGCCGAACGTGAACGCCCGGTTGGCGGCGGTGTTCGCGACCGCGGTGAGCGCCAGGGCCACGACGTTGGCGGTCTGCCCGCCGAGCGGTGCGGACAGCATGAGGTAGAGCAGGGCGTAGGCGGCAGTGGAGGCGACGCCGACCACCGCGAACCTCAGCAGCTGACCGAGCAGCCCGCCGTCCGCGCCACCCGGCACGGCCGAGCCGGGTGGCGGGTCCAGGTGCAGGTGGGCCCGCACGTCCTGCAGCGGGATGCGGCCGGCGTTCAGGTCGCGCAGCAGCCGGGCGATGCCGCGCAGGTCGGCCATGGCGGTGGCGACGATGTCGACCCGCGAGTCCGGGTCGTCCACCCAGTCCACCGGGACCTCGTGGATGCGCAGCCCGGCGCGTTCGGCGAGCACGAGCAGCTCGGTGTCGAAGAACCAGCCGGTGTCCGCGACGAGCGGCAGCAGCTCGCGGGCGGCATCGGCCCGGATCGCCTTGAACCCGCACTGGGCGTCGGAGAACCGCACCGCGAGCGAGCCGCGCAGCAGCAGGTTGTACGAGCGCGAGATGAGCTCCCGCTTGGGGCCCCGTGCGACCTGCGAGCCGCGGGCCAGCCGGGTGCCGATCGCCAGCTGGGAGTGCCCGGAGACCAGCGGTGCGACCAGCGGGGCGAGCGCCGACAGGTCCGTCGACATGTCGACGTCCATGTAGGCCAGCACGGCCGCGTCGGACCCGAGCCAGGCGGTGTGCAGCGCCCGTCCGCGGCCCTTGGCGTCCAGGTGCAGCACCTGCACGTCGGGCAGCTCGTCGGCCAGCCGCCGCGCGATCGACAGGGTGGCGTCGGTGGAGGCGTTGTCCGCGATGGTGAGCCGGGTGCGGTAGGGGAAGGAGTCCAGGAAGGCCCGGGTGGTCCGGACGGTGCGTTCGAGCCCGCGCTCCTCGTTGTAGACGGGGACGACGAGGTCGAGCACGGGGGAGAGCGCCGCGCCCTGGTCCGTGGCGGGGCCGGCCGACGGCGAGGTCGTCGGGACCGAGGTCGGGTACCGGCCTCCCGCGGTGCGGTCGGGCGATCGTGTCGTGGTGTCCATGCCCACGACCCTCGTCCGCGGGCCTCGCCGGCGGGCATGGGGGTGCTGTGCCGAGCCTGTGAACCTGGGCGGCGGGTGCCGCGCGGTGTCAGTCGGCGGCGGGCAGCCGGACGGTGAGGGTGGTGGACCCCGGTTCGCTGGCGACGTCGATGGTGCCGTGGTGCGCGCCGACGACGGCGTGCACGATCGCCATCCCGAGCCCGGTCGAGGTGGACCCGGCGCTGCGGTTGCGGGACGCGTCGCCCCGGGTGAACCGCTGGAAGAGGCGGCTGCGCAAGGGTTCGGGGATGCCGGGCCCGTCGTCGTGCACGACGAGCACCGCCTGGTCGGCCTCGCGGCGCACCGACACGGTGACGACGGTCCCGGCCGGGGTGTGCAGCCGGGCGTTGGACAGCAGGTTGGCGAGCACCTGACGCAGCCGGTCGTCGTCGCCGAGCACCTCGACGGCGTCGACCTCCTCGGCGCCCTCCGGTGTCCCCGTCGCCTGGTTGCCGGGGAGCTCGAGGTGCCAGACGTGGTCGGGGCCGGCGGCGTGCGCATCGGCCACCGCGTCGACCGCGAGCCCCACGAGGTCCACCGGTGCGGCGGTGAGCGGCCGGCCCGCGTCCAGGCGTGCCAGCAGCAGCATGTCCGAGACCAGGGTGGTCATCCGTACGGTCTCGGACTCGACCCGGTCGAGGGCGTGCCGGGCCTCGGGCGGCAGCTCGTCGGGGGAGCGGCGCACCAGCTCGGCGTAGCCCCGGATCGAGGCCAGCGGGGTGCGCAGCTCGTGCGAGGCATCGGCGACGAACTGGCGCACCTGCTGCTCGGACTCGTGCCGCTCGGCCAGCGCGTGCTCCACGTGGCCGAGCATGAGATTGACCGCCGCGCCCACCTGTCCGACCTCGGTGCGCGGGTCGGTGTCGCGGTCCTCGACCCGGTCGGCGATCACCACCTCACCCTTGGACAACGGTTGCTGGGCGACCCGGGTCGCGGTGGCGGCGACCCGCACCAGCGGCCGGAGCTCGCGTCCCACCAGCCAGGACGCGGCGAGCGCGGCGATGACGACCCCGGCGAGCGCGACGAGCAGCTCGCGCAGCGCGAAGGCCTCGACGGTGGACCGGTCGGCGGCGGTGGGCAGCCCGCTCACGAGCGTCGCACCGTCCCGGGCCACGACGGCCGAGACGCGGTACTCCCCCAGGCCCGGGAGCTGGACGGTGTGCACCGTGCCGTCGGCCGGCACCGCGAGCAGGGCGGCCTTCTGCTGCGCGGTGAGCGCCTCCTGGTCGCCCTGGGAGTCGACGTACCCGGCCAGCGCGAGCCCGTCGTGCACGAGGGCGCTCACGGTCCCGACCTCCGACCCGGGGCGGCCGAGCGCGGGGGGTCCGCTCGCACCGTCGCCGGGCAACGGGCTGGGTGCGGGCAGGGGTGCGCCGGCGGAGCCGTCGAAGGCTCGGCTCGCACGGCCGTTGGCGTCGCGCACCCGTTGGTCGAGCTGCGACTGCAGGTTCGCGTGCAGCGACAGCGCGGAGACGACGCCGATCACCGCGGCGACCACGGTGAGCAGCCCCACCACCGTGACCACCAGACGGCGGCGCAGGGTCCAGGTCACGGTGCGCAGACTAGGTCGGTGACCTCGTCAGACGGCGGGACGCAGCACGTAGCCCACACCGCGCAGGGTGTGCAGCATCGGGTCGCGACCCTTGTCGATCTTGCGGCGCAGGTAGGAGACGTACAGCTCGACGATGTTGGCCTGGCCGCCGAAGTCGTACTGCCACACCCGGTCGAGGATCTGGGCCTTGGACAGCACCCGGCGCGGGTTGCGCATGAAGTAGCGCAGCAGCTCGAACTCGGTCGCGGTGAGGCGGATCTCGTCCTGCCCGCGCCACACCTCGTGGCTGTCCTCGTCCATCGTGAGGTCGCCGACGGTGAGCACCGCCTCGTCCCGGGCCGACACGGCGCCGGTGCGGCGCAGCAGCGCACGCAGCCGGGCGACGACCTCCTCGAGGCTGAACGGCTTGGTCACGTAGTCGTCCCCACCAGCGGTGAGCCCGGCGACGCGGTCCTCGACGGCGTCCTTGGCGGTGAGGAAGAGCACCGGCACGGTGGGGTGGCTCGTGCGGATGCGGCGCAGCACCTCCAGCCCGGACAGGTCCGGCAGCATGACGTCGAGCACGATGACGTCCGGCTCCAGGCTCTTGGCGGTCCTGATCGCCGCGTGCCCGGTGAGGGCGTGCTCGGTGGTCCAGCCCTCGTAGCGCAGCGCGGTGGACAGCAGCTCGGCGAGCGTGGGCTCGTCGTCGACGACGAGCGCCCGGACGGGGCTGCCGTCGGCCCGGGTCAGCAGGTCCGGACGGTGGGCGGTGGTCATTGTCATGAGCACATGCTGTGCGTCCGCCCTGAAGAAGGGCTGGCGGAAGTCTGTGAAGAACCTGAGTGCGGTGCGGGGCGGTCGTGGGCCCAGCCGATGCGGGGCCCAGACCCAGCGTGGTCACAGGTGGCGGCGGTGCGCTGGTGGGCGTCCGTGCGACCGAGGAGGAACGATGACCACGACGACGAGCGTGTCACCCGAGCACCCCACCTGGCTCACCGCGCAGGTGCGCCCGGCGGGGTCGTTCGGCCGGTCCGACCTGGGACGGCTGCAGACCCTGCTCGACGCGCTGTGCGCCAGCGCCTCGTTGGTGGTGCTCGACCTCGAGGCGGTGCAGCTGCGCTCCGACGCCGCCTCGCAGGTGATCGACGACGCCGCGGCGGACCTGGAGTCCCGGGGCGGCTGCCTGCTGTGCATCAACGCCGACGCCCACGTGCGCGTGGCCCTGTGCGGGTGCCGGCACGCCGTGGTGGTGCCGGCGGGCGAACACGTCGCGGTGTGACGGGGTGCGTCGCGCGCTCGTCCTGCGGTCCGGGACCGGGACCGGGGCCGTGCCGCCGTCCGCCCGCACCGGTCTGGTCGCACCCGTGGCCTACCGTGGCCCGATGGCCTCCCGTCCCGCACGTCCGTCGCGCGGGTCCGTCCTCGGCGTCGCGCTGGGGGTCGCCGCGGCGTGCAGCGCGGGGGTGTGGGTCTGCTGGCGGGTGTTCGTGCGGACCGCCGGCGGGCAGCGGCTCGACCAGCTCGCGCTCGTCGGAGCCCGGCACGGACGCACCCGGCTGTGGCAGTACGCCGAGCAGGTGCTCGAACCGGTGTCCGTCGGGTACGTGGCGCTCGTCCTGCTGGCGACGGTGGCGATCGCCGTGGCGCGGCGCCGGTGGTGGATGGCTGCGCAGGTCGCCGTCCTCATGGTGGGCGCGAACGTGACCACCAGGCTGCTCAAGTACGAGGTGCTCGACCGGCCCTCGTTCGGCTGGGGGCAGGCGGCCAACACGCTGCCCAGCGGGCACACCACGGCGGCCGCCTCGGCCTCGGCCGCGCTGCTGTTCGTCGTGACGCCGCGGGCCCGTCCGTGGGTCGCGGTCCTGGGGGCGGGCTACACCTTCGCCACCGGCTGGTCGACGCTCATCGGGCAGTGGCACCGCCCGTCCGACGTGGTGGCGGCGGTCCTCGTGACGACCGCCTGGTTCGCCCTCGCGTGCGCGCTCATGGTGCTCATGCCGGGCACGACGACGACCGCGACCGCCGCGCTGCCGACCGTCGTGCGCCGCACCCCGACCCGGGTGGTGCGGGCCGGGCTGGTCGTGGTCGCCATGCTCGGTGCCGGGGCGG
>NZ_VWSD01000155.1 GCF_009829685.1 Cellulomonas citrea | reverse complement strand
TGTACCTGCCCAACCTCAACGCCCGGATCATCGACAAGGGCGTGACCGCCGGCAACACCACCGTCATCTGGCAGACCGGCTGGCTGCACCGGGCTCCGAGGGGAGCCTCACCGGGCCGGTGCAGGTCACCGGCCCGGACGACAGCGCCGTCCCAGCGGCGAGCACGAGGTCGTGGGCGGCGAGCAGGTCGGCATGAGCCTGCACGAGGGGAGCTGTCATGGGCGGGGACGCTAGGCCGGACGTCCACGGCATCCGGACGGACGTCGTCGCCCCGCACCCCACCGCCGCGCGCACCGCGGGCTGGGGACGGCTCGCGGGAGGGTCGCCCGTCGGGATCGGGCCCCGCCGGCCACCCGGTCTGCGCGATGATGGCCCCATGCCGACCCCCGCACGTGTGAGCCTGGCCGACGTCGTCCCGCCCATCGCCCTGGGCCCGCTCGACGGGCGCTACCGCCCCGCCGTCGCCCCGCTGGTCGACCACCTGAGCGAGGCCGCGCTCAACCGCGAGCGCCTGCACGTCGAGGTCGAGTGGCTCATCCACCTCACCTCGACCGGTGCCGTGCCCGGGGCCCCCGCGCTGAGCGAGGCCGAGCAGACCTACCTGCGCGAGGTCGTCGCCACCTTCGGCCCCGAGCAGGTCACCGAGCTGGGCGAGATCGAGAAGGTCACCGTCCACGACGTCAAGGCCGTCGAGTACTTCCTCAAGCGCCGCCTGGCCGCCGCCCCCGAGCAGCTGGGCGAGACCGTGCTGGCCGAGGTCGGCGAGCTCGTGCACTTCGCCCTCACCAGCGAGGACGTCAACAACCTCAGCTACGCGCTCATGGTCCGCGGCGCCGTCTGGCAGGTGTGGCTGCCCGCGGCCACGCAGCTCGTCGAGCAGGTCGCGACGCTGGCCCGCGAGCAGCGCGCGCAGCCCATGCTCGCCCTCACCCACGGGCAGCCGGCCACCCCGACGACGCTGGGCAAGGAGCTCGCGGTGCTCGCCCACCGGCTGCACCGCCAGCTCACCCGCATCGCGTGCGACGAGTTCCTCGGCAAGCTCAACGGTGCCACCGGGACGTACGGCGCGTTCCTGGCGGCGGTGCCGGGGACCGACTGGCAGCAGGTGTCCCGCACGTTCGTCGAGCACCTGGGCCTCACCTGGAACCCGCTCACCACGCAGATCGAGTCGCACGACTGGCAGGCCGAGCTGTACGCCGACGTGGCCCGGTTCAACCGCGTGCTGCACAACCTCGCGACCGATGTGTGGACCTACATCTCGCGCGGGGTGTTCACCCAGATCCCGGTGCCCGGGGCGACCGGCAGCTCGACCATGCCGCACAAGGTCAACCCGATCCGGTTCGAGAACGCCGAGGCCAACCTCGAGCTGTCCAGCGCCCTGCTCGACACCCTCGCGTCGACCCTCGTGACGAGCCGGCTGCAGCGCGACCTCACCGACTCCACGACGCAGCGCAACATCGGCCCGGCGTTCGGGCACTCGCTGCTCGCCATCGACAACGTGCGCCGCGGGCTGTCCGGGCTCGCGGTGAGCGAGGCCACCCTGGCGGCCGAGCTCGACGCCAACTGGGAGGTGCTCGCCGAACCCGTGCAGTCGGCGATGCGGGCCGCCTCGGTCGCGGGCGTCGAGGGCATGGCGAACCCGTACGAGCGGCTCAAGGAGCTCACCCGCGGGCACCGCCTCACGGCCGACGAGATGCGCGAGTTCATCGGCGGCCTCGGTCTGCCCGACGACGTGGCCGCCCGGCTGCAGGCGCTGAGCCCCGCGACGTACACCGGCCTGGCCGCCGACCTGGTGGACCACCTGGGCTGACCGGTCGCGGGTCAGCCGCCGAGCCCAACCCCCCGGTCAGGCGGGCGACGTCCCGCGGGCCGCCGCGAGGAACTCCCCGAGGTCGATCCGCCGCCCGCCGAGCCAGGTGCCGGCGACCTTGACCTTCTCGTCGAGGTGGTCGGGGGCGACCTCGTACGGGTCGGCCGTGAGCTCGACGAGATCGGCGAGCTTGCCCACCGCGATCGAGCCGACGAGGTGGTCGCGGTGCAGCGTGCGCGCGGCGTCGATGGTGTGCGCGCGCAGCGCGGCGTCCAGGTCGATCCGCTGCTCCGGGGCGTGCACGGCCCCGCTGCGGGTGCGCCGGGTGACGGCGGTCTGCACGTTGAGCACCGGGGTGGGCAGCGACACCGAGCCGTCGTTGTGGAACGAGATGCATGCCCCGGAGGCCACGCCGTCGGCGAACGGCTGCCAGTGCGAGCCGTGGGTGTGGTCGAACATCTGGCCGTCCAGCAGGTCGCCCCAGTAGTAGTACTGGAACGGCGCCATGGACATGTGCACCCCGAGCCGCGCGGCCCGCTCGAACTGGTCCTTGCGCGCCCCGCCGACGTGCTCGATGCGCCAGCGGTGGTCGGTGCCGAGCAGACCGTGCACGGTGAGCGCCCGCTCGTAGGCGTCGAGCGACCGGTCGATGGCCAGGTCGCCGTTGGAGTGGAAGGACATGGAGAACCCGGTGGGGGCGCAGCGGTCGAGGATCGCGTCGATCTGCTCGCGGCTGTAGTTCATCGACGCCGGGCTGCCGGCCGTGGCAGGGTCGATCCCGGCGTGCTCGGTCGCCGGGCTGTCCTGGTACGGGAAGGACAGCGCGACGTTCCCGATCCACGGCGAGCCGTCGGTCCACAGCTTGATGCCCTGCTTGACCAGCAGCTGCTCCCCGGCGGCGAAGGTGACCTTCTCGACGCAGTCGTCGTCGGTGGACACGTGCCACATGCTCACCCGCAGCGGGACGCTGGGCAGGGACGCGAGCGCCTCGTACCCGGGGACCAGGTTGGTCGCGAAGGTCATGTCCGAGGTCGACGTGATGCCGCCGCGCGCCATGAGCGCGAAGTACTGCGCGGCGCTGAGCAGCGGGTTGCCGCCCAGGGCCGCCATCACGGGGGCGAGCACGAGGGTGTTGGCCGGCACCTCGTAGGAGACGCCGGTGAGCGCACCGTCGCCGGTGCGCTCGAAGTGGCCGCCGACCGGGTCGGCCGGGGGCGCGACGTCCCACCCGTGCCCCCGGACGAGCGCGGAGGTGAAGTAGGTCGCGTGGCCGGAGTTGTCGGCGACGACGACGACGCGGTCGCCGAAGATCTGGTCCATCTCGGCCGCCCGGGGTGCGGGGCGCCCGTGCAGCAGCGCGTCGAAGCCGTTGAACAGCAGGGGCAGCGCCGGGTCGCTCGCGGCGGCGGTGGCGGCGAACACGTCGAGCACGTCCGCCCAGGTGGGGGCCACCCACGGGGCGATGGACACCGCCGGGGCCTGGGTGGCGACCCCGCTCATGAACGGGTGGCTGTGCGGTTCGACGAAACCGGGCATGAGCGCCGCGGCCCCCGTGTCGACCACATCGGCGCCGGGCAGCGCCGCCCGGCACTGGGCCAGGGTGCCGACCGCGACGATCGCGCCGTCGCGCACGCCGACCGCCTGCGCGCGCGGTGCGTCCGGGTCCATGGTGAGGACGGTCCTGGCGGTGATGATCGTTCCGGTCACGGTGATCTCCTCCTGCTGGTGCCGGACGACGTGGTCCGGCGGGGCGACCCGGTCGCCGGGTCAGGGTTCAGCTGTGCGCGGGCTCCGGGTGGTCCAGCCCGAGGAACTCCTCGACGGGCACCGCAGCCGTGCGCCGGCGCAGCGCGACGACCACGACGAGCGCCCCGACCGCCACGGCCACGGCGCTGATGAGGAACGTCGCGACGAACGCCTGCGTGTAGATGCCGGCGAGCGTGGCGTGGCTGATCGTGGCGAGCCCGGCGTCGGTGGTGCTGCCGGTGGTCAGGTAGGACGTGATCGAGTCCCAGGCGCCATCCCCGGAGACCGCGCCCTTGGAGGCGCTGCTCACCCCGTGCAACGTGAAGATGCTCACCAGCACGGTGGTTCCGGTCAGACCCAGGGAGTAGCCGAACTGCCCGAACGCCGTCCGGCTGGAGGTGACCGCGCCGAAGAACCGGGCGGGCGCCAGCCCGAGGAACAGGCTGGACTGCACCAGCCCGACGAGCGTCATGCCGAACCCGGTGAGCGCGAGCATCGGCACGAAGATCGCGTACCCGGAGTCCTTGGTGACGAGCAGCGCGAGGGCGAACCCGGCGACGATGAGCGCGCAGCCCGCCGTGGCGATCCTCACCGTGGCCACGCCGGCCTTGAGCGCCCGGCCGGCGACCGCCGAGGCGATCACCGAGACGATGACGGTCGGCAGGCCGGCGATGCCGATGACGGCCGTGGGCAGGTGCACGACGTACTGCCAGAAGTTCGCGGTCATCTGGCTGGTCGCCGAGCTGGCGAAGTTGAAGAGCACGCCCATGAGCGCGGCCGCGAGGAACGCCGGGTGCCGCAGCAGCCGCACCGGGAACACCGGGGAGGCGGTGTGCGCGTCGTACCGGACGAAGACGGCCAGGGCTCCGGCCCCGAGAAGCACCGGCAGCCAGCAGGCGGCCCGCTGCACCCCGCCGCTGGCGGCGCTGATCCCGACGAGCATCCCGGCGATGCCGACCGCGATGAGGCCCATGCCCACGTAGTCGACGCGCCCCCCGGCGTTGCGCGGCACGGACGGCAGCAGGGCGAAGGTGAGCGGGAACGCGATCACCGACACCACCGGCAGCGTGACGAACGCGAGCCGCCAGTCGATCGCCGCCAACGGCCCGGTGAGCACGAGCACGACGAGCGGGACCACGACCGCGACGATGTTGAAGGTGGCCAGCGCCGGACCGCGGTCGGCCGCCGTGGTGACGTTCTTGATCATCCCGTAGGCCGCGGCGAAGGTGGCGCCGAGCGCGACACCGGTGACGATGCGCCCGGCGAGGTACACCGCCGCGTCCGGCCCCAGCGCCGTGAGCAGCTGCCCGACCGACGCCAGCAGCACGGAGAAGGCGAGCACGGTGCGTCGGCCGAGCCGGTCGGCGAGCACCCCGCTGGGGATCACCGTGGCGGCCAGGGCGAACGTGGAGATCCCGGCGGCCAGCGACTGCAACGACGCCGAGAAGTTGAGCTCGTCCGACGCCTTCACCAGGGTGAGGGTGGCGATGAGCGGGTCGGAGACCTGGATGGCCGCCAGCAGCCCCAGCAGCGGCACCGCCCAGCGGCTCAGACCCTTGACCTGCGGCGTCTCTGCGGTCACCGGACCCATCCCCTCGTGGTGGGATCGCTGCCCCCGTGACCGGCCGGGCAGGTTCCCGGCCGGTGCGCTGCCCGCGCCGCCGAGAGGATCCGCTGAGGATGTCATCGGCCGACCCTCGGGCGAGGTTGAGCCGATGAGCAGGGGTTCTCCTGCCCGGGCCGCGGCTCAGGCCAGCGCGTCGAGCGCCGCGGCGTGCAGGGCGTGCACACCGTCGAGGTGCGCGGGCAGCCAGTCCCCCGCGTACCCCCGCGGCGCGACCTCGACCAGCATGAGGAGCGCCATGACGAGCTGGCACAGGGCGTACCTGCGCTCGCCGTGCTCGGTGCCGAGCGGGAGCTCGCCGCCGCCCTGCCGGTAGCCGTCGACCAGGTCGGACGACGGCGGCCCGAGCCGGAACGGTGCGGCACCCACGAGGTCGAACAGCGGGTCGCCGTAGAACGCCCGTTCGGGGTCGATGACGCCGGTGAGGGTTCCGTCGTCCGGGTCGACGAACAGGTTGCCCGGCCACAGGTCGGCGTGCACGAGCGAGGGGTGCTCGACCGTGGCCAACGCCTCGGTGTGCCGGGCCACGGCGGCGCGCACGGCCGGTGCCTGCACGTCGACGTCCCAGCGGACGGCGTCGGCGAGCAGCGCCTCGACGATCGCGGTGTACGCCTGCGGCCAGGTGTCCCCGCGCAGCGTCGTGGCCGGGTCGAGGTAGCCGAACCGGTCGCCGTGCAGCGTGTGCAGGTGCGCCATGAGCGTCCCGAGGCGGCGCTCGCGGGCGGCGAGCTGCGCCGCGGTGGGCTCCGGGCCCTGCTCGGCCGGGACACCGCGGGCATGGCTGGCGACCACGACGTCACCGTCCAGCAGCGTCCGGCTGAAGTCGGTGAGCAGGACGTGCGGCATGAGCAGCTCGGGGTGCGGTGCGGCCAGCCGGTAGACCTCGGCCTCGGCGCGCAGCAGGTCGCGTTCGTAGGTGAGCAGCCGGTCGTCGGACGCGGGGGCGGTCTTGGCGACCACCCGGGTGCCGTCGGCCAGCGCGAGCCGGTGCGTGGTCGCGAACATCCCGCCGGTGAGCGGCTCGACGTCGACGAGCTCGCCGAGTGGGGCGACCAGGCGTGCGAGCGCCGTGCGGACCTGGGGGCGGACGGCGCCTGCCGTCTCGGGTGCGCCGCTCATCGGCCCAGCCTAGGAGCGGGCCGCCGCCTCCTGCGCCACCGGCTCGGGCACGAGCGGCCGCAGCGTCGTGGCGCGCGTGCGCGCCGGCCGCGCCAGCGCGACGAGGTCGGCGAGGGCCCGCTCGTACGCCACCTCGTCGCCCGCACGGGCCGCGGCGCGGGCCCGGGAGGTGGGGGCGTGCATCCGGGTGTGCGCCTGACGACGTGCGGCTGGCAGCCCGGCGGGGTCGTCGGGCAGGGCGCCGAGCACCTGGGCGCGGGCGGCAACGATCCGGGCGTCCCACGCACGGACCCGGCGGTCGACGTCGAACTGCGCGGCGGCGGCCTGCACCTGGGCCCGGGCCCGGCGGGCCGGTTCCCCGGCGTCGGGGGCGGCCGCCGCGACGTCGCG
>NZ_VWSD01000154.1 GCF_009829685.1 Cellulomonas citrea | reverse complement strand
CCATCACCTGCAGACCCGCCTCGTGCAGCCGGACGACGAGGCCCGGGTCTGCCACCAGCAACGGGCCGTACGGGTTGCAGGTCATGACGCCGCGGCACCCCCGCCCCGGAACCCTGCGGGGCGACCAGCGGGGCGACGACGGGCGTGAGCTCGGTGAGCATCTCGACCCGCTGCTCGCCGTAGCCGACGAGGATGCGCCGGTTGCCCACCGCGAGCACCGCGACCCCGGCGTGCCGGCCCAGCGAGGAGCGATCGATGACCTGCACGTTCGGTTCGTCGCTGCGGCGCGACGCCCGGGAGCCACTCAGGCGCCGGCCGGCGATCCACACGAGACCGAGCACGACCGCCAGCGAGAGGGTGACGCGCAGCAGCAGCCAGACGGTGTCCACGGCTAGAGCTCCGTCTCCGGCCCGGCGACGATCTCGGTGATCCGCAGCCCGTAGTCCTCGTCCACGACGACGACCTCGCCGCGGGCGATGAGCCGGCCGTTCACCATGACGTCGGCCGGGCTGCCCGCGGTGCGGTCGAGCTCGAGCACGGCGCCCGGCGCCAGCTCCAGCACCTGGCGCAGCGGCAGCCGGGTGCGGCCCAGCTCGGCGGTGAGCGTCATCTCGACGTCGTAGAGCACGCGCATGCTGCCGGGCTGGACGCTCGCCTGCGGTCCGCTCACCTGGCTGCCGCGCAGCCGCACGGTGAACCAGGCGACGTCCTGGCCGTCCGCCTGCAGGGCGAAGACCTCGGTGTCCGCGCCCACGACGTGCGCGACCTGCTCGGTCCGGGCGTTCTCCAGCACACCGGCGCCGAGCGCGGCGGCCGCCGCCTCCAGGGCCGGCCGCAGGGCGTCCGCCAGGGCGATCGGCGCACCGCCGGCCGACCCGGCCGCGACCGCGTCGGCCACGACGGCGTCGGCCACCAGGGCGAGCTCGGCGCTCGTCGCGCCGACCAGCGACGCCACGACCGCCTGGGACCCCGGCGGCGGGGTGGCACCCGCGGGGGCGCGGACCGCGACCAGCGGGCTCGTCGCCGGCACGAGCGCGGCGGCGGCGTCGGCGGCGGCCTGGGTGAGGTCCGCCGTGGCGGTGGGAGGGTTCATGCGTCGTACTCCTCGACGGTGACGACCTGGCAGGCCAGACGGGACCCGTGGCTGCCGGCGGCGGCACGGGCGAGGACGACACCGTCGACGACGACGTCGAGCGGCTGGCTGGCGGGGTGGCCCAGCGGCAGCACGTCGCCGACCTTGAGGTCGCCGACGTCGCGCGGGTGCACGACGGACGGGGCGAACCGCACCGCGACCTCGACCGGGACGGTCTGCACCGAGGTCTCCAGCCGCGCCCGGGCCTGGGCGTGCACCCGGGCCAGCTCGGCGGCGCGCGCGGCGTCGGGCTCGTCGGACGCCGGTTCGGTGAGCATGAGGTCGGCCGGCAGCATGAGCGTGGCGACGTCGTGCCGCTCGCCCACCGAGAAGGTGAACGAGGACACCACGACCGGTTCGCTGGCACCGACGGCCTGCACGAACTGCGGGTTGTACTGCACGGACCGGACCTTGACGGTGAGCGGGACCACCGATGCGAAGGTGTAGCCCAGGTCGTCCAGGGCGCGCTGCAGCAGGTCGCGCACCACGGTGAACTCGATCTCGGTGAGCTCACGCTCCCGGTCGTCCCCGATGCCGGTCCCGCCGAACAGGTAGTCGACCCACACGAAGGCCGTGGCCACCGGGATCTGCACGGCGGCCACCTGCCGGGTCTCCTCGACCTGGCACAGCACCATGAGCGTGGGGCTCGGCAGCGTCGAGACGTACTCGTCGTAGGTGCGCATGACGAGCTGGTCGGCCACCACCGTGTACGGCACCCGCAGCCGCGAGGAGAGCTGCGTGCCCCACAGCCGGGCGAACCGCTCGAAGGCCATCTCCAGGCGCCGCGACTGCTCGCGGGCGAGCGTCAGCGGGCGACGGAAGTCGTACGGACGCGGCTCGGCCGCGCCGGCCCGGCGCCGGGACGCGGAGGCACCGCGAACGGCAGGCTCAGGAACACTCACGACCGCCTCATCGGTGAGCGCACGCCATCTCTGAGGGGCCTCGTGCAACTACTTCTCCGCACCACCCGTCCTGGGTGGCCGGCCGCTGCGTCCCACGCGCGGCGGCGGAGCGATGTGGCGCCCTCCATGGCGCCTCGGGTCGCCGGTCAGCACCGGCGGTGAGCTGGGCTCACTGGGTCACGAAGTTCGTGAAGTAGACGCCCATCACCTCCCCGTCGTAGAGCTCCGCCAGGGTCTTCTCGAGCTCGGCGCGCAGCTGTTCGCGCGTCGCCGCATCGCCGACCTCGGCGACGGTGTGGCCCGAGAACAGGGTGATCGCGGCGTCGAGCGCCTTGGCCGGGTCGGGCTTCTCCTTCTCCCCGACCTTGTCGGTGAGCTGCAGGGCCAGGCCCAGGCGCAGGTAGTGGCCCTCGGCGAGGTTGATGCTGATCGGGTCGATCGTGAGCACGACGCCGGGGCTCGGCGCCGGGGTCGCGGCCTCGCCGGCCGCACCCGACTTCGGCGCCAGGACGAAGAAGTACACCGCGGCGGCGACGACGATGAGCAGCACCGGCCCGACGATGAGCAGCAGCTTCTTCTTGCCGCCCTTCTTGCCCTTCTTCTTCTTGCCGTCCCCGGCCTCCTCGGCCGCGGGGGCCGTGCTGCCGCCGCCGATCTTGCCCGCGCCGATCTTCGGCTGGGCGATCACACGCTGTTCGATGGGCATGGCCCCTCCTTCGTCGAGAGCTCGGGGCCGGTCACTGACCGGCCAGGGTCGGCAGCAGCGCCCGGACGTTGTCCGGGGCCGCCGAGAGGATCACCAGGTCGACGCGACGGTTGGTGGACATCGCCGTGTCGTCGGTGCCCTGCACGAGCGGCCGGGCGTCACCGAAGCCGACGGCCTCGATGCGGGTCGCGATCACACCGTCGTTCTCCACGAGGTGCCGCAGCACCTTGGTGGCGCGGTCCGAGGACAGCTCCCAGTTGCTCGCGTACTGGCCCGAGGTCGGCAGGGTGTTCGCGTGCCCCTCGACCGACAGCTCCTCACCGATGCTGTTGAGAGCCGGGGACAGGGCGTCGAGCACCTGCTTGGCGGTGTCGGTGAGGGTCGCGGACTCCGGGGCGAAGAACACGTCGTTGGCCACCATCCCGGCCACCAGGCCACGGGAGGTGATGCGGAACGTCACGTCGTCGCTCAGCCCCTTCTGGGCGAGTGCGGCGACCATCTCGGCCTGCAGGTCCTTGAGGTGGGACAGCTCGGCCTGCGCGGCCGCGACCGTGGGGTCGCCCGCCGCGTTGGGCACCGGCGTCGGGTTCGCGGCCTGCTGGCCGAGCCCCAGGTCGCCGGTGACCAGGCTGGCGGTGCTCTGCGAGACCGAGGTGGCGGTCTGGTTGATGAGACCGTCCTGGGTGCCCGACGTGCCGTCGAGGACGGAGGTCTGGGTGGACCCCTGGTTGAAGCCGGCGGACAGCGAGCTGCTCAGCGCGATGAACTTCTGCTGGTCGACCTGGCTGATCGCGTACATCACGATGAAGAGGGCGAGCAGCACGGTGATGAGGTCGGAGTAGCTGATCAGCCAGCGCTCGGAGTTCTCGTGCTCCTCCTCCTCGTGACCGCGCCGGGAGCGGCCGCGGCCGCCGCGCGCGCTCACGCCGCCTCCTCCTGCTTCTCCGCCTTGGCGGGCTCGTCGGGCAGCATGCTGCGCAGCCGCTCGCCGACGAGGCGCGGGTTGGCACCGGCCTGCAGCGCGAGGAGCCCTTCGAGGGTGACCTCCATCTGCGCGCACTCCAGGTCGGAGAACCGCTTGATGCGCGAGGCGACGGGCAGCCACAAGATGTTGGCCGACAGCAGACCCCACAGGGTCGCAACGAACGCACCGGCGATCGACTCACCCAGCGTGCTGGGGTCCGACAGGTTCGACAGCACGTGGACCAGGGCGATGACGGTGCCGATGATGCCGAGGGTCGGCGCGTAGCCACCCATGTCGGCGAAGTACTTGGCGTGCCCGCGGTCGGCGGTGCGCTTGGTGGCGATCTTGTCCTCGAGGATCATCCGCAGGTCCTCGGGGTCGGTGCCGTCGATCGCGGCCTGCAGCCCGCCACGCAGGAACTGGTCGTCGATGGTGCGCGCGGCGTCCTCGAGCGCGAGCAGGCCCTCACGGCGGGCCCGGTCGGCGAGGGACACGACGGTGTCGATGGTCGCGCCCGGGTCCGGCGCCGACGCCATGAAGGCCTTGGGCAGCGCCGCGAAGGAGCCCTTGACGTCCTTGAGCGTGTTCCCGGCGATACCGGCACCGATCGTGCCCAGCCACACGAGGATGAGCGGCCCGGGCAGGAAGATCGAGGCCGGTTCGCCGCCCTCGATGATCATGGCGCCGAAGATCGCGACGAGCGCCAGGACGATCCCGATGAAACCTGACGGGTCCATCACACCCCCCTGGGCCGCAACGGCACCGCCGGCGCGATCGGGCTCTCGTCGCCGTCGTCGGCGGACTCGACCACCGCCTGCGCGGACAGCTGACGGGCCCGGGCCAGCACGCCGGCGCGGTACTCGTTGATGCGCTCGATGACCTCCGCCATCGACTCCTCGACGATGAACTTGGTGCCGTCGATGAGCGTGAGGATGGTGTCGGGCGCGCTGTCGACACGCTGGATCAGGTCGGGGTTGACCCCGAACTGTCCGCCGTTGAGGCGCGTCATGACGATCACGGTGTCCCCATCCCTGGTGTTCCCCGCCGTGGCCGGGTGGCCGGTCGGGCCCTTCCGTGGGCCTCAGTGGACCTGTTCGGCAGCGAGCCCGGCTGTCTGAGCGGTCCCCGCCCGTTGTCCCCCACCCGCCACACGGCGGCCGGGGGGGTCGACGCGCGCCGACGCCGTCGTCGGACGACGGCCGACCGGGTCCGGGCGCGTCCGACCGCGGCGCGGCGGGCCGCCCGCCCGCGCGCCGCAGCCGACGTGCGTCAGCGCTTGAGGTTGATGAGCTCTTCGAGGATGGTGTCCGAGGTCGTGATGACCCGGGAGTTCGCCTGGAAACCGCGCTGGGCGATGATGAGCGAGGTGAACTCCTGGGACAGGTCCACGTTGGACATCTCCAGGCTGCCACCGGCGAGGGTGCCGCGACCGCCGGAGCCCGGCGAGCCGACCTGGGCGAGCCCGGAGTTGGCGGTGGTCCGGAACAGCGAGCCGCCCGCCTTCTCCAGACCGGCCGGGTTGTTGAAGCTGGCGATCGCGATCTGGCCGATCACCTGCTTGAGGCTGTTGGAGAAGGTGCCGGTGATGACACCGTCCCCGCCGAGGCTGAACGACTCGAGCGTGCCCGCGGCGTAGCCGTCCTGGCTGAGCGCCTTGACGGTGTTGACGCCCGCGAAACCGGTGATGGCCGACATGTTGACGGTCACCGCGCCGGCGGTGAGCGAGGTCGGGCTGGTGAGCGCCCCGGCCGCGTTGAAGGTCATCGCGGTGCTGGTCGCACCGCCGTCGGCGGACACCGACCAGCCGGTGGCCGACTTGGTGAACTGCAGCGACAGGGTCGTCTTGGTGCCGGTCGAGTCGTAGACCGGGATGTCGCGGTTGAGCACCGTGCCGGTCGCGGCGTCCTGCTGCAGGTTGCCCTCGTAGATCGCCGAGGTCGACGCCTTGGCGGCCATGAGGGCGCCGGCCGGGATGCGCAGGTCGGTGATCGCGGAGTTGGTGTCGACGACGCCGCCGACGGCCATCCAGCCCTGCACCAGCGCGCCCGAGCCCGGGAGCACCATCTGCCCCGTCGCGTCGAAGTCGAACGAGCCGGCGCGCGTGTAGAAGGTCTGGTTGCCCTGGCGGACGGTGAAGAAGCCGTCGCCCTGGATCATCATGTCGGTGCTGCGGCCGGTGAGCTGCGACGAGCCCGGCGTGAAGCTCGTGGTCACACCGGCGACCTTGACGCCGAGGCCGACCTGCGCCGGGTTGGTGCCACCGGTGCCGCCCTGGGCGCTGGACGCGCTCATGATGAGCTGGCTCAGCGTGTCCTGGAACTGCGTCTGGGACGTCTTGTAGCCCGTCGTGTTCACGTTGGCGATGTTGTTGCCGACGACGTCGAGCATCGTCTGGTGGGCGCGCAGGCCGCTGATGCCGGAGAAGAGCGAGCGGAGCATGTCAGTTCCTTTCGGGCGGGACGAAGATCAGGACGCCGAGGCGGACGTGGCGGGGGTCGTGGCGGCGGGCGCGGCCGTCACCGAGGAGACCGCAGCGAGCGGGACGTTCGTCGTCCCGACCTTGAGGAAGGCGCCGCTGCTGGTGTAGGAGACCGAGGAGACGACACCGCTCGTGGCGTTGCCGGTGGTGGGGTCGGCCCAGGTGACCTGCTGACCGACGAGCTGGGTGGCGGCCATCCGCTGCTGCAGCGCGAACGTCTGCGCGGAGTCGTCGGCCATCGCGGTCATCTGCTCGACCATGGACAGCGTCGAGGTCTGCTGCATCATCGCCGTGGTGTCCATCGGCGAGTTCGGGTCCTGGTACTTCAGCTGGGCGAGCAGCAGCTTCATGAAGCCCTCCCCGTCGAGCTGGTTCTTGGGTGCGGGCGTCGCGGACCCGGTGGTGGACGTCGTGCTCTGATTCGTGATGTACGAGATCGGGATGTCGGCCATGTCTGCTCCGGATCAGATGACGAGGTCGAGCCCACGGACCGTGGTGGCCGGGGCGGTCGGACGGGTCGAGGTGGCGGTCGGCACGCCCGCACCGGGGGCGTCCGGGCCGGCGCCGGGGCCGGCACCGCCGGGCGTCCCGGGCCCGCCGCCGGGTTG
>NZ_VWSD01000153.1 GCF_009829685.1 Cellulomonas citrea | reverse complement strand
TGGGCGTCGGGCTGGCGGGCGCGCTCGGTGCGGGCTCGGTGCTCTGCACGGCGGTCGGTGTGGGCGAGGCGGTGACGATGCTCGCGGTCGAGGCCCGCGTCATGGCCAGCGTGCGCAGCCGCCGGCCGGTGTCCGTGAGCAGCGCGTCCGTCGTGCCGACGGGGAGCGCGACCACGTCGTCGGCGGCGTCCGAACCTGCCGGGGCGGGGAGCACGAGGACAGCCGACCCGTCAGCCTGCAGCACCACCCGGGTGAGGTCGGCCGCGGTGGCGACCCGGGTGCGGTCCGCCTCCGCGAGAGCCTGGTTGACGAGGACCAACGCCGTGACCAGACCGGTCGAGCTCAGCACGTCGGCGGCCACCACCGAGGACGGTGCGGCGGCGTGCACCTGGGTGAGCACCTGGTCGGCGGCCGCGCCGCGCAGCAGCACCGCGACGCCGGTCGCCGGGTCGGGGGCCGTCCGCGTCGTCGGCTCCGCCGGAGCCGTCCGGGCCTGTGGGACCAGCAGGACGCAGGCACCGAGCGCGAGCAGCACGACGGTCAGCAGGGCCGTCGAGCCCGTGTGACGTCGCACGGTGCGCACCCCTCCTTCGGTCGGCCGGTCGGTCGCGACCGGGTTCCAGGGTGCCACCGTCGGGGGCTCCCGGTCGGCACCGTGGGGGTGCGCGTCGACCGGCCGGCCCAGTGGGCCGCACGTACCCTGGACGGATGGAGCTCACCCTGTCGTTGGACGAGGCCGTCACCCTGCTGCGCGCATCGGGGGCGCTTCCTGACGCGGTCACCGACCTCGTCGGCGAGGACTCGCTGGTCACGGGCAAGGTCCGGGTGCAGGACCTGCCGAACCTGTCGGGCGCGGTCAAGGCGGCCACCCGGTTGGCCGGGACGGTCGGGGTCCAGGTGGCGGACCGCGGGGTCGTCGGGCGCACGTGGACGCTCGCGGTGCGCGCCAGCCACCCGATGATCCCGCTCGACCTGTCGGGTCTGGTCACCGAGTTCATCGAGAGCTCGCTGGCCTCGCACCATGTGCCGGGGGTCGGCGCCCGGGCGCAGGGCGGCGAGACGCTTGTCACCGTCGACCTCGACGCCGTGCCGGGCCCGTTCGGCGAGCACGTGCGGGTCGACGCCGTGACGGTCGGCGCCCGGATCGTGGTGCGCGCCTCCGCGCTGGGCTGATGCCAGCCTGACCTGCGCAACGGCCTGAGGACCGTCGCACTTCCGGGAAGGACGTCCGTATCGTGTCGTCCCTACCCGGCGGAGGTGCACGATGACGCTCGCTGACCAGGCACCGTTCGTACCCGACGACCTGGACGCGCGCCTCGGGCCGGCGGCCTCGCGGTACTTCGCCACCGGGTACCGGCGCATCGGGCACCGGGTCGAGCACCTGGCCGCCGTCGACGACGGACCGGCACCCGCGACCGGTTCGGCGCGGGTCCACTACCCGTCGGACTGGTCGGCCAAGAACGGGGTGGCGCGCGCCCCGCACCTGAGCACGCTGGACGCCCTGGTGCTGACCTACGGCGTCGTCGAGGGGTACCTGCGGGTGCTCGGGCTGGACGACGACCAGGTGGCCCGGGCCTGGTTCGAGCGCGTCTCGGTCCGGGCGGGCGCCCGGCCGCAGACCGACCTGGGCGACGTCCGGCTGGAGCTGCGGGCGGCCCCGCTGCCGTCCGACCTGCCGCCGGCCGACGGGTCGCGCAGCGCGCTGGAGTGCAGGGTGGGTCAGCTCGTCGTCGTCGTGGTGGTACGGCACGAGGCACCGGCGGGCACCGGCACGGGCTGGGACGAGGCGACCCGGCAGCTCGCCCGGCGGTCGGTCGGCGGCGCGCTGTTCCGCCGGACCGGCCACCGCACCCGCATCACGGAGCTCGACCTGACCGAGCAGCAGGTGCGCAGCGAGCACTGGCTGGACCCCGTCGCGGAGCGGCCCGACGGCGGGCTCGAGGCCGCGTACTGGCCGTCAGCCACCCTCGTCGACGCGCTCGTGCTCACCGGTCAGCTCGGGCAGGTGCTGCTCTACGCCGCCGCCGGGATCGACCGGGACCAGGCGGACACGCTGTGGATGCGCCGCATGACGTTCGAGGTGGACGGCCCGGTCCGGTCCACGGGCGGGTGGCACGGCTCCCAGGTGCGGATCGTCGGGCACCGCACCTTCGCGCACGACGGCCGTCGGCTGCACGACGTGCAGGCGCACTGCCCCGGCCTGGCCGGGGTGCGTGCGACCGCCTGGCTGGCCTACTACGACGACGCGGGTGCGGTGTGAGCGCCCGGCTCCGGCGAGGTGGGTGTGGGTGTGGGCTGCGGGCCGGTGAAAAGCTCCGCCGCGAGCGCCAGCAGCCCCGGGCGCAGGTCCTCACGAGCCATCCCCGGGACGAGCATCTGCCACATCACGTGCAGCCGGCGGTACAGGTCGGCCCGTCCCGTGAGCACCCCGGCGACGATGTGCACCCCGGTGAAGTACGACACCGAGGTCGCGGCGAGCTCGGCCGGGCTCGCGGCGCCCTCGACGAGCTCACCGGCCTCCTGCGCCATCGTGAACAGCACGCCGACCTGGGACAGCCACTCGTCGTAGAACCCGTGGGTCGGCTCGGACAGCACGCCGAGCTCCATCGACAGCCGGATGCCCCCGCGGACCAGCGGGTCGGTGATGAGCTGGTCGGCGATGATCTTCGAGCTGTGGATCATCGCCTCCATGGGGGCGAAGCTGCCGCCCGCCGCGGCGAGCGAGGCGAAGGTGCGCGCGTTCTGCTCGTCGATGACGGCGCGGGCGAGGTCCTCCTTGTGCGGGAAGTAGAAGCCGAGGCCGCCCAGGGTCGAACCGGCGTCCTTGACGATGTCGGCCAGTGCGGCCGAGGCGTATCCGGTGCGGTCGAACGCGCGCCCGGCCGCCTCGAGCAGCGCAAGGCGCCGCTCTACCCCGCGCTGCTGCTGAGGTGTGCGTCCTGCCATCGTCTCCCCCTCCGCGCGGTGCTGCTGCGCTCGTCGGACCCGACCTTATGCGCGAATGCTGGAGGACAGGGTGCGCTCTGAACAACCCGGTCGCGTGGCGCTCACCGGAGGCACCGGGTTCATCGGGTCCGCGGTCGGCGAGGCGCTCGCCGCTGCGCAGGCCGCCACGACCGCTCTGGTGCGCGCCGCACCGGGGGCTCCGGTGCCCGGTCGGCGGCTGGTGCGCGGGGACCTCTCGACGCCGTCGAGCCTTCCCGACCTCGTGGCCGGAGCCGACGTCCTGGTGCACGCCGCGAGCTATGTCGGCGCGGATCCCGAGCTCCAAGAAGCCGTCAACGCGGCCGGGACGGCGCACCTGGTGCGGGCGGCACGGGAGGCCGGGGTGCGGCGCCTCGTCTACGTGAGCACGGCCGGGGTGTACGGCGGCACGTTGCGCGGTGGCGAGCGGGAGGACGAGGCGGTCGTCGCACCGGGCTCGACCCTGAACGCCAGCCGCCGGGCCGCCGAGCAGGTGATGCTGGCCGCCGGCGGGCTCGTCGTGCGCCCCCACCTGGTGTTCGGCGCCGGTGACCGGTGGTTCCTCGGTGCGCTGCTGCCGTTGGTGCAGGCGCTCGGGGCGCAGATCGGCGACGGGCAGGCGCTGGTCTCGGTGATCGACCGGCTCACGCTGGGTCGCGTGGTCGCTGCGCTCGCGCTCGGCGACGCGCCCGCCGGGGTCTACCACGCGGCGCTGGTCGAGCCGGTGCGGGTGGGTGAGCTCGTGGCGCTCGCGCACGCGGCGACGGGGGTGGCGTTGCCGACCGCGGTGCTGGGGGCCGACGAGGCTGCGCAACGGTTGGCGCCGTTCGGGGTGCGGCCCTCGCAGCTGGCTCTCGTGACGGCTGACAGCTGGTTCGACTCCCGTGCCGTGTGGGCCGCGACCGGGCTCGTGCCGCCGGCCCGCCCGGTGATCGACGAGCCGGCGGCGGCGTGGTATCGGGCTCTGCTGGCACGCCACTGATGTGGCGAAGATCACTCTCGGCATCTCCCGATCGGGCGAATCAAGTAGGACGACCTTTCTGTAATACTTCCACTCGACATCGCGTCGACGGGTGTCGCGGGGGCTGACCGCTGGACGGCGGGGGGCCGTCAAGCAGTCGACCCGCGGTTGCGGACCCGGCGCTGGGGGACGGGTTATCGCCGCGGTGAACTCGGGCGCCAGGGGCGCGGGGCTGTCCACCTCGCGCCCTTGGCGCCCCGTCATCGGGGGGCTGCCCGAGTCCCCGCGGAGCCGAGCGTTCTGCCCTCGGCGGATCGGGCGGCGCACCCCCCGGCCCGGCCGCTAGCGTCGTCGGGCATGGAGCCCACGACCCTTGTCCCGGTGCAGCGGGGATCGTCCTGGCGGCGAGCCATCGGGCACGTGCTGCGTCAGGCCCGGCTCGACCGCGGGCTGCGCCTGGCTGATGTCTGCGCCCGGGCCGGGCTCTCGCCGCAGTACCTCTCCGAGGTCGAGCGCGGTCGCAAGGAGGCCTCCTCGCAGGTGCTCGCCGCGGTGACCGCGGCCCTCGGGCTCAGCCTGGTCGAGCTCGCGGACCGGGTCGCCGGTCAGCTCGAGGGCGCCCGTCCCCGGCGCGAGCCGGCGGTGCCGACCGTGGCGAGAGAGCCCGTCCCGCAGCCGCTCACCGGGCCCACGGTGCTCGAGCTCACCGGGACGCCCTCGTCGGCCGGACCGGGATCGCTGGTCTCGGCACCGGTCGGCCTGTCCTCCGGCGTCGCCGTGCTGCTCGCCGCCTGAGAGATGTTCGGCGGTCCGCCGCCTGAGGGCGCGCGGGGCCTCACCGCGTGAGAACGCCCGACGGTGCGCCCGGGCTCAGCGGGTCGGGCGTCGGCTGAGCACGTGGTCGGCCAGGCCGTACGCGACCGCCTGCTCGGCCGTGAGCACCAGGTCGCGGTCGGTGTCCCGGCGCAGGGTCGCCACGTCCTGACCGGTGTGCTCGGCGAGCACCTGCTCCAGCTGGTCACGGACCCGCACCACCTCGTCGGCCGCGAGGATGAGGTCGGGGACGTCGCCCCGGGCCTGGGTCGCCGGCTGGTGCAGCACCACCCGCGCATGCGCCAGCACCGCCCGACGGCCCGGCGCGCCACCCGCGAGCAGCACCGCGGCGTCGGCCTCCGCCTGCCCCACGCACGTGGTCGTGATCGGCGGGCGGACGTACTGCATGGCGTCGTAGACCGCGAGCATCGCCGAGGTCGAGCCGCCCGGTGAGTTGATGTAGAGGTCGATCGGCGCATCCGGGCTCACCGACTCCAGGTGGATGAGCTGGGCGATGAGCACGTTGGCGACCCCGTCGTCGATCGGGGTGCCGAGGTAGACGATCCGGTCCGACAGCAGCCGGCTGAACACGTCGAGCGTCCGCTCGCCGCCCGGCACCCGCTCGGTCACGTACGGCACGGTGTAGCTGCTCATGCCACGAACCCCCCGGCGGAGGCGGTGGCCGGGCGCACCGAGGCCAGGTCGGTGACCACCTGGTCGACGAAGCCGTACTGTCGGGCCTGCTCGGCCGAGAACCAGCGGTCGCGCAGCGAGTCCTCGCGCACCCGCTCCAGCGGCTGACCGGTGTCCGCCGCGATGAGCCCGAGCACGGTGTCCCGGGTCTCGCGCAGCTCGTCGGCCTGCAGCGCCACGTCCACCGCGGTGCCGCCGATCCCGGCCGACCCCTGGTGCAGCAGCACCCGGGCGTGCTCGAGGGCGAACCGCTTGCCCCGGGTGCCCGCCGAGAGCAGGAACTGCCCGGCGCTCGCCGCCCAGCCCAGGGCCAGGGTGGACACGTCGTTGGGGATGAGGCGCATGACGTCGCGGATCGCGAGCATCGCCGGCACCGACCCGCCGGGTGAGCTGATCCACAGGCTGATGTCGCGGCGCGGGTCCTCCGCGGACAGCAGCAGGAGCTGGGCGCACAGCCGGTTGCCGACGGTCTCGTCCAGGGCGGTGCCGAGCACGACGATGCGTTGGTGCAGCAGCCGGGCGGCGAGCTCGTCGTCCAGCGGGCGGAGCGGGGTCTGGGTCATGGGACCAGCGTGCGGTGCCGGGTGCGGGTCCGGGGTGCCGTGCTGCCGGGGGCAGATCTGCCCTGGGTGGATCTGCCGGGGGTGGATCTGCCAGGGGTGGATCGACGCGACCGTGGGGCGCGGCCCGGCTATCGTGGCGCGCGCCGCCGACCGCCGCCGTGCCGCTCACCGCCGCGCCGACCACGACCGATCCGCAGGGAGCCCACGTGACGCGTCTGCCCGAGAGCCGGCCGTGACCGCCGGCGGGACCTCCGCGCGACGTCGGCGGGTGCTCGCCGCGGTGCTCCGGGCCCTCCTGTGGGCGGCGCTCGTCGTGCTGGTCTGGTACGCGGTGCGGGTGCTGCGCCGGGTCGACTGGGCGTCCGTGGGCGAGGCGATCGCGCTGCTCAGCTGGTGGCAGGGCGGCGTGCTGCTCGTGCTCGTCGTGCTGCGCCAGCTGCTGTCGTCGGCCCCGCTCGCGTTCTTCACGCAGGGGCTGGGCGTGCGACGGGCCGTCGCGAACGACCTCGTCGGCACCCTGGTCGCGACCGTGACCCCGTCCCCGGCCGACATCGTCGCGCGCGCCGCCCTGTTCCGGGCCTGGGGGGTGGACGTCGGGCGCGGGCTGGCGGGGCTGGTGCTCAACTCGGTGCTGTTCTACGCCGTGCGGCTCGGTGCGCCCGTGGTCGGGGCCGTGCTCATGCTCTGGACCGTGGGCGACGAGACCGCCGTGGGCTGGGCGGCCGCCGTCTCCGGGCTGGCGGCCGCGGGCGTCGTGGTGGGGCTCACGGTCGTGTTCCGCGGCTCGGCGTCGGCGGCCGCGCT
>NZ_VWSD01000152.1 GCF_009829685.1 Cellulomonas citrea | reverse complement strand
CGCGCTCGAGGCCGCTGCGAGCGCCGCCGGCATCGAACGGCGCACCGTGCGGGCCGTCGTCATCGGCGTGCAGGCCGCCGTCGACGTCGAGGGCGATGCGCTCGACCTCACCGACACGCTGCCCGGCTGGCCGCTGGCCGGGGCCCGCAGCTCCATCGCGCACTCCCTGGGCCTGCGCGTCCTCGTCGACAACGACGTCAACCTGGCCGCCGTCGCCGAACGGCAGGTCGGCCGCGCCCAGCAGGCCGGCGACTTCGTGCTGCTGTGGCTCGGCGACGGCGTCGGGGTCGCCGTCGACGTGGCCGGCACCGTGCACCGCGGCACCTCGGGCCGGGCCGGTGAGATCGGCTACCTGTCCGCCCCGGTCGCCGCCGCCCAGGTCGACCCGCAGGCGCACGACCTCACCGAGCTGCTCGGCCGCACCGGCGTCGACCGGATGCTGGCCCGGCTGGGCGCACCCGACCTGGCCACCGCGCTGGCCGGCCCGCACGCCCGCGAAGCCGTCGACGAGCTCGCCACCCGGATCGCGCTGGGCACCCAGTCCGTGCTGGCGGTGCTCGACCCCGAGCTCGTCGTGCTCGGCGGCCCCACCGGGCTGGCCGGTGGCGACGGGCTCGCGCGCGCCGTCGCCGACCGGATCGCGACCGGTTCGCACTGGCACCCCCAGGTGCACCCCGGTGCCGTCACCACCCACCCCGTGCTGGTCGGGGCCCGGCGGCTCGCCGTCGGCCTGGCCCGCGACCTCCTGCTCGACGCCGTCTCCACCACCTCGCTCGACCGCATCGAAGGGACCGCCCCATGAGATCTGTCCGTCGGCACCGCCTCGCCCTGCCCGCCGCCAGCGTGCTGGTCGCCGCACTCGGGCTGGCCGGGTGCAGCACCAGCTCCGGAGGGTCCGGGACCGCCGCGAGCGCCGCCCCCACCCACCTGTCCGGCACCGTCTCGCTCTGGCACTTCTTCACCGACCGCGAGGCCGACGTCGTGCAGCAGGCCGTGGACTCGTTCGAGAAGGCCAACCCCGACGTCACGGTCGACGTCCACTCCGGCCAGGACGACGAGAAGCTGCAGAAGGCGATCAGCGCGGGCGACAACGTCGACGTCGGCATCTCCTACTCGACCGACATCGTCGGCAACTTCTGCTCCACGGGCGCGTTCCTCGACCTCACGCCCTACCTCACACGCGACAAGGTCGACCTCAGCCAGTTCTCCGACACGGTGCGCAGCTACACCGAGTTCAAGGGCACCCGCTGCACCATGCCGCTGCTGCAGGACGTCTACGGCCTCTACTACAACAAGGCCCTGCTCTCCGCGGCCGGCTACAGCGCACCGCCCAAGACCCTGAGCGAGCTGGAGGCGATGGCCGACAAGCTCACCACCTTCAACGCCGACGGCTCGATCGCCACCCTCGGCTTCAACCCGCTGCAGGGCTGGTACGAGAACGCCTCGTCGCACTACGGCCCGGCCGCCGGCGCCACCTGGCTCAAGGACGACGGCACCTCCGCGATCGGCACCGACCCGGCGTGGGCCGAGCTCATCGAGTGGCAGAACGCCTACGTGCAGAAGATCGGCTACGACAAGCTCAAGGCCTTCAGCGCCGCGAGCGGCCAGGAGTTCTCCGCCGACAACGACTTCCAGACCGGCCGCGTCGCGATGAACCTCGACGGGGAGTACCGCACCGCGTTCATCGCCGACCAGGCCCCGACCCTCGACTACGGCACCGCACCGTTCCCGACGGCCGACGACCACACCGACCTGTACGGCGGCGGCTACGTCACCGGCAACATCGCCGGCATCGCCAAGGGCTCGAAGAACCCCGAGCTCGCCTGGGCCCTGCTCAAGTACCTCACCACCGACACCGACGCCCTCGTCGCGCTGAGCAACGGGCTGAAGAACGCCCCCACCACGACGGCCGCGCTGCAGTCGCCGAACCTGCAGGTGAGCGCCCAGTTCAAGACGTTCCTCGACATCGCCGCCTCACCGCACGCGGCCACCACGCCCGCCAGCCCGCTCGGCTCCGGCTACCAGACCGCGTTCCAGGACTTCTGGACCGGCACCCAGTCCGCACCGCTCACCGACCTGGCGTCCGGGCTGGCCGGGGTCGACAAGGACATCGACAACCAGCTCTCGCTGGTCGCCGGCCCGTGACCAGCCCGCAGCCGGTGCTCCGCCTCGGGGCGCTCGAACGGGGCCGGCGCCGCGCGGCGCTGGCGATGCTCAGCCCGACGCTGGCCGGTCTGGTGGTGTTCTTCGTCCTGCCGCTGCTCGCGACGATCCTGCTCAGCTTCACGCGCTACAACCTGCTGAGCCCGCCGCAGTGGATCGGGCTGCGCAACTACCAGTACCTGTTCACCCAGGACCCCAAGGTCTGGACCTCGGCGGGCAACACCCTGTGGTTCGTCGTGGTGCTGGTGCCGGTGCGGGTGCTCACGGCCATGGGGGTGGCCGCGCTGCTCATCCGGGTCCGGCGCGGCTCGGGCTTCTGGCGCACCGTGTTCTACCTGCCGGCCCTCGTGCCGCCGGTGGCCTCGGTGGTGGCGTTCGTCTTCCTGTTCACCCCCGGCGGCGGGCCGGTCAACACCGTGCTCGGGGCGCTCGGCCTGCCGCAGCCGCTGTGGTTCAACGACCCGCAGCTGGCCAAGCCGTCGCTCGTGCTGCTGGGGATCTGGGTGATGGGCGACGTCATGGTGATCTTCCTCGCCGCCCTGCTCGACGTGCCGCGTGAGCTGTACGAGGCCGCCGAGCTCGACGGCGCCGGACCGGTCGCCAAGACCTGGTACGTGACGCTGCCGACGATCGCGCCGGTCATCGGGTTCGCCGCGATCACCGGTGTCATCGCCGCGCTGCAGTACTTCACCGAGGCGGCGGTGGCCTCCACCGTCGCCTCGGGGAAGGCCGGTGCCGGGTCGTCGGCCACCGACGTCCTCGGGTACCCGGACAACGCCCTGCTCACCTACGCCCAGTGGCTGTACGTGCGCGGGTTCGGCAGCTACCAGCTGGGGTACGCCTCGGCGCTCGCGGTGCTGCTGTTCGTCGTGGCGGCCGCCGCCGTGACGTTCACCCTGCGCAAGGTCAAGGCGTTCTCCCCCGAGGAGGCGATGTCATGAGCGCCGTCCTGACCGCGGGCGGGGCCACCGTGCCGACCGCGACGTCCGCCCGTCGTCGGCGGCGCCGGTCGCTGCCGGCCGTCGTCGCCGAGCACACCGGGCTGGCGGTGCTCGCGGTGCTGTTCATGGCACCCGTCGTGTTCGTCGTGCTCACGGCGTTCATGCCGTCCAGCCAGGCGCTCACCGGGTCGTTGTGGCCGCACCCGTGGACGTGGGAGAACTTCGCGACGGCGTTCACCCGGGCGCCGCTGGCCCGCTGGTTCGCCAACTCGGCGCTCTACGCGGTGCTGGCCACGGGCTTCATGCTCGTGTCGTCGATCCCGGGTGCGTACGCCCTGGCCCGGATCCGGTTCCGCGGCGCCACCCTGGTGTTCGCCGCGATCGTCGTGATGATGCTGCTGCCGCCGCAGATCACGTCGGTGCCGACCTACATCGTGTGGGCGAAGCTGGGGCTGACCGGCACGCTGTGGCCGGTGATCCTGCCCAACCTGCTGGGCGACGCGTTCTCGATCTTCCTGCTGCGCCAGTTCTTCCTCACCATCCCGCGCGACTACTCCGACGCGGCACGGCTGGACGGCAACGGCGAGTGGGGCGTGCTGCTGCGGGTGATCGCACCGATGGCCCGCCCGGGGATCGCCGCCGCCGGGCTGTTCATGTTCTTCAACTCGTGGAACGACTACTACGGCCCGCTGCTGTACGCCTCGGAGAACCCGTCCTGGTGGCCGGTGGCGTACGGGCTGGCCACGTTCCGCGGCATGCACGGCACCGACTGGAGCCTCACCATGGCGATCACGCTGCTCGTCATGGTGCCCGTCGTGGTGCTGTTCTTCTTCGCCCAACGCGTCTTCGTCGAGGGCATCGCACTGACCGGAATCAAGGGATGACCATGAAGCTCACCATCGTCGGGGGCGGTTCCACCTACACCCCCGAGCTCGCCGACGGGTTCGCCCGGCTGCGGGACAGCCTGCCGCTCGACGAGCTGTGGCTCGTCGACCCCGACACCGAACGCCTCGCGCTGGTCGCCGGGTTCTGCCAGCGGCTGCTGTCCGCCGCAGGGCACCCGGCGCGGGTGGTCGCCACGTCCGACCTGGTCGCAGGGGTGTCCGATGCGGACACCGTGCTGGTCCAGCTGCGCGTGGGCGGGCAGCACGCCCGGCACGGCGACGAGACCTGGCCGCACCGCATCGGCTGCATCGGGCAGGAGACCACCGGACCGGGCGGTCTGGCCAAGGCGCTGCGCACGGTGCCCGTCGTGCTCGACATCGCCGAGCAGGTGCGCCGGTACGCCAAGCCGGACGCGTGGATCGTCGACTTCACCAACCCGGTCGGGATCGTCACGCGCGCGCTGCTGCAGGCCGGGCACCGGGCCGTCGGGCTGTGCAACGTGGCCATCGGGTTCCAGCGCCGGTTCGCCGCGCTGCTCGACGTGCCGCCCGAGCAGGTGGCGCTCGGCCACGTGGGGCTCAACCACCTCACGTGGGAGCGCTCGGTGACGGTCGGCGGCACGGATGTGCTGCCCGGCTGGCTCACCTCGCGCCTGGACGAGCTGGCGGAGGAGGTCGAGCTCGCCCCCGCGCTGCTGTCGCTGCTGGGCAACGTCCCGTCGTACTACCTGCGCTACTACTACGCGCACGACGAGGTGCTCCGCGAGCAGATCGGCCGGCCCACCCGCGCCCAGGACGTGCTGGAGGTGGAGCGCGAGCTGCTGGAGATCTACGCCGACCCGGCCGAGCACACCAAGCCCGAGGCGTTGTCCCGCCGCGGCGGCGCGTTCTACTCCGAGGCCGCCGTCGAGCTCATGGCCTCGTTGCGCCAGGACGCGGGCGATGTGCGCGTGGTCAACCTGCGCAACGCCGGCACGCTGCCCTTCCTGCCCGACGACCACGTGATCGAGGTGCCGGCCAGGGTCTTCGGCGACCGGGTGGAGGCGCTGCCGGTGGCCCCGCTGCCCGAGGGCATCGCCGGGCTCATCGGTGCGGTGGCCGGGTACGAGCGGCTCGCGCTGGACGCCGCGGTGCACGGTGGCCGCGACCGGGTGCGTGCCGCGCTGCTGGCGCACCCGCTGGTGGGCCAGTGGGACCGCGCCGAGCAGGCGACCGATCTGCTGCTGGCCGCCAACCGCGACCATCTCGCGTGGGCCCGGTGATGGGTCCGGCGCACACGGCACCGCCCGGGTCCGGGCCGGACGGGCACCCGGGGGTGCTGGTCGCGGTCGACGGCGGCGGGTCGAAGACCGATGCGGTCGCACTCACCCGCGACGGCACGCTGCTGGGCTACGCCCGCGGGGGTCGGTCGAGCCCGCAGCTCATCGGCCTGGAACCGGCCGTCGCGGTGATCGACGACCTGGTCACCCGGGTGGCCGCCGGTGCGCCGGTCGACGCGGCGCACCTCTACCTGTCGGGGCTCGACCTGCCCGTCGAGATCCGCACGCTGGAGCAGGCGGTCGCCGACCGGCCGTGGGCCCGCACCGCGCTGCACGCCGACAACGACCTGTTCGCCCTGCTGCGGGCCGGCACCGGTGAGCCGGATGCCGCGGCCGTGGTCTGCGGCACCGGGATCAACGCGCTCGCGGTCCGGGCCGACGGCGAGGTGGCACGGTTCGCCGCGCTCGGCGCCATCTCGGGCGACTGGGGCGGCGGTGGGTCGCTGGGCCAGTGCGCCCTCTGGTACGCGGCCCGGGCCGTGGACGGACGCGGTGCGCCGACCGCACTGGCCGAGGCGGTGCCGCACGCGCTCGGGGTGGCCTCGGTCCCCCAGCTCATCGAGGACCTGCACCTGGGCTTCCTCGAGGAGCACGTGCTGGCGAGCCTGGCCCCGCTCGTGCTGCGGCTGGCCCGGGAGGGCGACGACGTCGCGGTGTCCCTCGTCGACCGGTTGGCGCGCGAGGTGGCGACCATGGCCGTGGCCGCGCTGCGCCGGCTCGGGCTCGACGACCGGGAGGTGCCGGTCGTGCTCGGCGGCGGGGTGCTCACCTCGGGCGACCGGCGGCTGCTCGACCAGACCCGCGAGCTCATCGGGGTCGAGGCACCGCGCGCCGTCCCCGTGGTGATCGACGCCGCACCGATCGTCGGGGCGTCCCGGCTGGTGCTGGAGGCCGCCGGCGCGACCCCCGAGGCCGTGCGGGCGGGCACCCAGGCGGTGACGGCGGCGCTCGTCGCACGTCGCTGAGGCGTCGGGCCGGCCGGGCACCCCCGGGACGGTCGGCGGTCCGCCGACCCCGTCGGCTCTGGCAGCATCGGCACCGTGCGCGCCGTGGTGATCCGCCAGTTCGAGGTCCCGCCGACCGTCGAGCAGGTGCCCGACCCGTCCTGCCCGCCCGACGGGGTGGTGCTGCGGGTCGAGGCGACCGGGGTGTGCCGCTCGGACTGGCACGCCTGGTCGGGGCACGACGGGGACGTGCACCTGCCGATCGTCCCGGGCCACGAGCTCGCGGGGACCGTCGTGCAGGTCGGGCCGCAGGTCAGCGACTGGCGACCGGGTGCCCTCGTCACCGTCCCGTTCGTCTGCGCGTGCGGGGTGTGCGCCACCTGCCGGGCCGGTGAGCACCAGGTGTGCCCGGACCAGCAGCAGCCGGGCTTCACCTACGACGGCTCGTACGCCGAGCTGGTCGCGGTGCCGCACGCCGACACCAACCTGGTCGCGGTGCCCGACGGGGTGTCGGCGGTCACGGCGGCGAGCCTCGGCTGCCGGTTCGCAACGGCCTACCGGGCGCTGCACGTGCACGGCCGGGTCCGCGCCGGTGACGAGGTGGTGGTGCTCGGCTGCGGCGGCGTCGGGCTGTCCGCGGTGATGATCGCCGTCGCGGCGGGTGCGCACGTCGTCGCGGTCGACCCCTCCCCGGCGGCGCGTGCG
>NZ_VWSD01000151.1 GCF_009829685.1 Cellulomonas citrea | reverse complement strand
CCGTCACCGTCGGCTCGCTGCCGGCCCGTGCCGACCGCTGCCCGCCGGGTGGCTGCCTGCGCCGCGCCGGCGTCGACACCGGCGTCCCGGCCGCCTGCTCCGCCCCGGCCTGACCCGCACCTCCACGACCTCGAAGGACGCACCGTGACCGCTCAGCACGCCCCCGGACACCCCGCCGCAGCCGGGCTGACCCGCGCCGACTACGACGCGCTCAACCAGACCCTCCGCTACGCCATGTACTCGGTGTTCCGCCTCACCGGGCCGCTGCCCGCCGATGCGGTGGCGCGCGAGCACCTGGTCGCCCAGACGCTGTCCTCGGTTCAGGACGACGGCCTGGAGGTCCGCGGCTGGTACGACCTGGCCGGGTTCACCGCAGAGGCCGACCTGCTCGTGTGGTGGCACGCCGACACCGTCCCGCAGGTGCAGGGCGCCTACCACCGGCTGCGGGCCAGCGACCTCGGCCGGTCGCTGGAACCGGTCTGGTCCGTCGTCGGGCTGCACCGGCCGTCGGAGTTCAACCGTGAGCACGTGCCGTCCTTCCTGGCGGGCGCCCCGGCGCTGGAGTACGTGTGCGTCTACCCGTTCGTGCGGTCCTACGACTGGTACGTGCTCGACCCGGCCGAGCGGGCCACCATGCTGCGCGACCACGGCGTCGTCGCTGCGCCGTACACCGACCTGCTGCCCAACACCGTGGCCACCTTCGGGCTGTCGGACTACGAGTGGGTGCTCGCGTTCGAGGCCGAGCAGCCGCACCGCGTGGTCGACCTCATCCGCGACCTGCGCAACACGCGGGCCCGCGAGCACGTGCGCCTCGAGGTGCCGTTCTGGTTCGGCCAGCGCGTCGAGCTCGGGCAGTGGGCGGACCGGCAGCCGCTCGACTGACCGCCCGCGGGCACTGTCCTGGCGGTGCGCACTCGTGCCAGGGTGGTGGGCATGTCTGACCCTTCACCGCTCGCAACGGCGCGAGCACAGCTGGCCACGGCCGTCGACATCCTCGGGTTCTCCGACGGGATGCACCAGATGCTCGCCACCCCCCGGCGTGAGATGCGGGTGGCGGTCCCGCTACGACGCGACGACGGCGGCATCGAGCTGCTGCACGGCTACCGCGTCCAGCACAACATCTCCCGCGGGCCCGGCAAGGGCGGGCTGCGGTACTCCTCGCACGTCGACCTCGACGAGGTGCGCGCCCTGGCCATGTGGATGACCTGGAAGTGCGCCGTCGTCGACGTGCCGTACGGGGGAGCCAAGGGCGGGGTCACCATCGACCCGGCCACGCACAGCAAGGGCGAGCTCGAACGCGTCACCCGGCGCTACACCTCCGAGATCATGCCGATCATCGGGCCCGAGCGGGACATCATGGCGCCCGACATCGGCACCGACGAGCAGACGATGGCCTGGGTGATGGACACCTTCTCGGTCAACGTGGGCTACACCGTGCCGGCGGTGACCACCGGCAAGCCGCTCGCCGTCGGCGGCTCGCTCGGCCGGGCGACCGCCACCTCGCGCGGGGTTGTGGACGTGGCCGCTGCGGCGCTGGCCGACGCAGGCGTGCCGTTGTCGCAGGTGAGCGCAGCCGTCCAGGGTTTCGGCAAGGTCGGGTCGCATGCCGCGGTGTTCCTGCACCAGGCGGGCGCCCGGGTCGTCGCCGTGAGCGACGAGCACGGCGGCATCTACGACGAGCAGGGCCTGGACATGCCGCGGCTGATGCGGCACGTGGCCGCCACCGGGACCGTCGTCGGCTTCGACGACGCCGAGTCGATCGACAACGCCACCCTGCTCGCGCTCGAGGTGGACCTGCTCGTGCCGGCGGCCGTCGAGGGCGTGCTCGACGAGCGCACCGCGGCCACGGTGCGTGCGCGCTGGGTGGTCGAGGGTGCCAACGGCCCCACCACGACCGCCGGGGACAAGGTGCTGGCCGACCGGGGCGTCATCGTGGTGCCCGACATCCTGGCCAACGCCGGCGGTGTCGTCGTGTCGTACTTCGAGTGGGTGCAGGCCAACCAGGCGTACTGGTGGACCGAGGCCGAGATCTCCGAACGGCTCGAGCTACGGATGCGCACCGCCTACAACGCCGTCGCCGAGCTCGCCCGCCGGGACGGCCTCACGCTGCGCGACGCGGCGCTCGTCATCGGTGTGCGCCGGGTGGCACAGGCGCACGAGACCCGCGGCCTGTACCCGTGATCGTGGTGCCGGCCGGCCTGGGCTAGAGCAGGGTCGGCGCCGGGTCGGCCGGCACCAGACGCAGGACGCGGGCGTCCGACGCGCGCAGCAGCAGCGTGCCGTCGTCGGCGGCCTGCACCTGCAACGGAACCGTGAGCAGGGACTGCAGCGCCTGCTCGGCGGCCATCGCCGCGGCCGGCCCGGCCATGAGCGTGCTGGCCAGCGGGCCGAAGGTGAGCACGTCGTCGGCCAGCTCCCAGGTGCCGCGCACCCGGTTGACCCCCGAGCAGCCGAACACCATCCCGTCACCCTCGAAGGTGAGGGTCGCAGCCCCGCGCGCGCCGTCCATGTCCGGTCCGTCCACCCGCCACGTGCCCGACAGCTGCGTCATGCCCGCAGGATGTCACCGCCGCCGGGGGAGCGCCAGGGCGCGGGCCGGGGCCGTCCGGGCCCGGTGGGGCCGGCTCAGCCGGCCGTCACCCACAGACCGAGCCCGGCGGCGGCCAGACCGAGCACCAGCATCCCGCCGGCGTGGACCACGGCCAGCCACGGGCGGCCCGAACGGATCAGCCGGACGCCCTCGACGCTGGCCGTGCTGAACGTCGTGTACCCGCCCAGGAACCCCGTCCCGGCCACGGTGCGCAGCCCGGTGGGACCGTCATGCGCCAGCACCCACCCCGTGAGCAGACCGAGCAGCAACGAGCCGGTGACGTTGATGAGCACCGTGCCGAGCGGCACCCCCGTGCGGTTGCGGCGGGCGACCACGGTGTCCAACCAGAACCGGGTACCGGCACCGGCCCCGCCGGCCAGTGCGACCAGGAGCAGCGTCATGACCGTCGTCCTGCCCGGGCGCCCAGGGTCAGGCCGGCTGCGGCGGCCGCCAGCCCGAGCAAGACCGCGACGACGGCGTAGAGCGCGCCGGTGCCCACGTGGCCGTTGCGCAGCAAGGTGTCGACCTCCACGATGAACGTCGAGTAGGTGGTGTAGCCGCCCATCACGCCCGTGCCGATCCCGAGCCGCAGGTCACGGCGCAGCCCCTCGTCGGGCCCGGCGGCGGCCAGGTAGCCCAGCAGGGCACCGAGCAGGAGTGCCCCAGTGACGTTGATGACGAACGTCGTCCACGGCCACGCGCCGGGCTGGGCAGGGAACGTGGACTCCAGCACGCTGCGCGCGAGGGTCCCCGCTGCGCCACCGACGACGACGAGGGCGAGCAGACGCGGTCTCACGCCCACGGCGACCGCGCCGTCCAGTCGACCACCTGCAGCGGCACGACGAGGACCGGTCGGTGCTGGTGATGGGCCAGCCGCACGGCCACCGACCCCTCGACCCAGCTGCGCACCCGCCCGCCGGTCCCCGGTGGGCGGGTGCCGATGACGAACGCACCCGCGTCGACCGCGCGCGCGAGGTGGGTGAGCGCGCGGTCGGCCCGGCCCGCCAGGAAGCGGAACTGCCAGGGCACCTCGGTGACCAGGTCGGCGAGCATCTGCTCGACCTTCGGTGCGACCTCGCGCCACTCGTCGTCCGCGCCGTCCGGGTCGACGGGTTCGTGGTCCACCGTGCCGTCGTCGTGCTCGGCGACGGTGATGCGGGTCGGGTCGGCGTAGGCGAAGTAGACGGTGGGGCAGCCGAGCGCCAGCGCCCAGGCCTGCGCCGTGAGGGCGACGAGCTCGGGCTGGCCCGGCACGATCCCCACGACGAGCGGTCGGCCTGCGGGGGCGACGATCCGGGACGGGCTGGGCTGGGGAGGCGGTGCGGCCATGGGACCAGCCTACGAGCGGGCCTAGGCTGGTCGCGTGCCGTCCCTCTCCTCCCTCGCCGACAGGTTCGGCCCGCTGCCGGCCGCTGACCAGGAGTGGTTGCACCTGCTCGTCGGTGACTGGCAGGTGATCTCGGACCTCGCGTTCGCCGACCTCGTGCTCTGGATGCCGACGTCGGGCGGTGACTTCGTCGCAGTGGCCCAGTGCCGTCCGTCCACCGGTGCGACGGTGCACTACGACGACGTGGTCGGCTCGCACGCACCGCAGGGCCAGCTCGCGCAGCTGCGCGCGGCCCTGGAGGAGAAGCGGCCGCAACGCTCGCGCGAGCCGCGCTGGTACGGCTCGTACGCCGTGCGTGAGGAGGCCGTGCCCGTCGTGCGCAAGGGGCGGGCGATCGCGGTGATGGCCCGGCAGACCAACCTCGGCGGCGCCCGCACGCCCAGCCGGCTCGAGCTCAACTACGTCGAGGCCGCCGACGAGCTCGTCGGGATGGTCGCGCGCGGGGAGTTCCCGCTGCAGGACGCCCCGACCGGCTCCTCGCGCGGCGCACCCCGGGTGGGCGACGGCCTGGTGCGGCTCAACGCCGAGGGCGAGGTGCTCTACGCCAGCCCGAACGCGCTGTCCTGCTTCCACCGGCTCGGTGCGTTGGGGGACCTCGTCGGCCACTCGCTCGTCGAGATCACCACCGAGCTGCTCGACGAGCGCACCGCGGTCGACGAGGCGCTGCCGCTCGTGCTGCTCGGCAAGGCGCCCTGGCGGGTCGACGTCGAGTCCCGGGGCGTCGCGCTGTCCGTGCGGGCCGTGCCGCTCACCGAGGAGGGTCAGCGCACCGGGGCGGCGCTGCTGTGCCGCGACGTGTCCGAGCTGCGTCGCCGTGAGCGCGAGCTCATCACCAAGGACGCGACGATCCGGGAGATCCACCACCGGGTCAAGAACAACCTGCAGACGGTCGCCGCCCTGCTGCGGCTGCAGTCGCGGCGGGTGTCGTCCGGGGAGGCGCGCGACGCGCTCGCCGAGGCGATGAGACGCGTGGCGACCATCGCGCTCGTGCACGAGGCGCTGTCGCAGACCCTCGACGAGACGGTCGAGTTCGACGACGTCGTGCGCCGCACCCTGCGGCTGACCGCTGACGTCGCGGCGCACGACGGTGCCCAGGTGCGCACCGTCGTGGACGGCTCGTTCGGGTTCATCACGGCCGAGGACGCCACGGCGCTCGCGCTCGTCCTCACCGAGCTGGTGACCAACGCCGTCGAGCACGGGTTCGAGGGCCGCGCGGCCGGGACGGTGCGCATCGTCGTGCGCCGCGACGACGACCTGCTGCGGGTCGAGGTGCGCGACGACGGGACCGGGATCCCGGCCGACAAAGGCGCCGGCAGCGGGCTGGGCACCCAGATCGTGCAGACCCTGGTGCGCAACGAGCTCGGCGGCTCGATCAACTGGCTGCCCAACCCGGCGGGGGGCACGACGGTGGTCATCGAGGTGCGGGTGCGGCACGGGCGACCGGCGGCGACGGTCGCCTGAGGCCGGGTGGGGTCGCCGGAGGCCACGGCGTCCCGAACGAGGGGCGCCGAGGGGTGCAGCGACGGACCCTCGGACCCCGGCCCGGGGTCACCCGAGGCCGGGCGGTGGCATGGGCCTGCCCGGACACGCAGCAACGCCCGGCCGCAGGGGCCGGGCGTTGCTGCGAGGTGGTGCTGGTGTCAGCTGGCGCGACGCTGACGAGCGGTGCGGCGCTTGAGCGCACGACGCTCGTCCTCGGACAGGCCGCCCCAGACCCCGGCGTCCTGCCCGGTCTCGATCGCCCACTTGAGGCAGGTGTCCGCGACCTCGCAGCGACGGCAGACGCCCTTGGCGGCGTCGATCTGCTGCAGCGCGGGACCGGTGTTCCCGATCGGGAAGAAGAGCTCGGGGTCCTCGTCGAGGCAGGCCGCGCGGTGACGCCAGTCCATCAGTCGTGCTCCTAGATCGAGGCCGCGCGAGAGCCACTCGGAAGGTGGGGGGCGGCCGTGAAAGAAGGGATGTCTTGCTCCAAGGACAAGGGTCACATGCCTCCGGTGGTTGCCACAAGGGTTACGGACAGGTTTCGGCGCAGTAACGAGTGAGTCGTGCATCACACCGCCTGTCGCTCCTCCGCGTCCATCGGGACGAATGTCCAGGTCAACCGGTGAATTCGGCGGATGACTGGTCCTGACCTGCGACAAGACCGGGTTCGGGTGGCGTGTTCGCGGTCACATCCACACGGGTGGGCGACGTTCCGGCAATGCGTTCGAACCGGGCGGTTCGCGTGAAACGCGCCAGGTTCTGCTCGGTGCTGGCACCGGGGGAGTTCGTCATCTGGTATACGCCGCGGGTCTCTGAGGGGGCGACGGTCCAGGTCCAGGTCCAGGTCCAGGTCCAGGTCTGGGTCCTGGTCCACGTCGAGCCTGAGCCGGGACCGGCCCGGGCGGGGACCGTGCGTGCACGCGGGAGGCGTGACCGGGTCGACGCCCTGACCAGCTACTCCTCGACCGGCGACGACCAGTAGACCTGGACGGCGGTCAACGTCCGGTCCAGGCGCAGCACGCCGCGACCGGGCACCCGGACGCCCGGGTCGACGAACCACGGACCGGCCGGTCCGAGCAGCTCCGTGCCGCCGGGGGCGCTCGGGTCCAGGACGAGCAGGCGCCGGCCGCGCACCAGGGCGGCCGTCGGCCCGCGGAACGCCGTCGCGGCGTGCTCGAGCCCGACAGCCGCCAGGACGCGGACCGCCGCACCCGGGGAGCGCGCGGCCAGCAGTCGCTCCAGCCCGGCCGCGACGGCCGGATCTGTCGCCTCGAGCTCGTCGAGGTCGTCGAGCACGAGGACGCACGCAGGGTCGGGCCGGGGGTCGTCGACGAGCGAGAGCACCTCGGCCGGTCCGAGCATCCGCCGTCCGTGGCGGGCCATGCCCGCTGCGAGGCGGGCGAGGGCGGTGCTGCGGCCAGAGCCTGGCGGGCCGGCGACCAGGAGCGCAGGCTCGGGCGCCACCCGCACCTGGTCGGCACGGTCGCCACCGATCCCCAGTGAGATCGACGGGGAGTCGTCGGTGCCGTCGCAGATCTGGTCGGTGTCCGGCGCCGGCGGCGCGGCGAGCAGCGGCAGCCGTGCGAGCCGGACCGGTCCCGGCGACGCC
>NZ_VWSD01000150.1 GCF_009829685.1 Cellulomonas citrea | reverse complement strand
CGGTCCCAAGGCCTTCGTCGAGGCGATCGTGCTGCGGGCCCAGGACCCGGGGGTCGACCTGGGGAAGCTGCGCGAGATCGATGGCGTCCGCCTGGTCGACGGCGAGACCCCGCTGGCGCCGACCCGGACGTTCGCGCGCGCCGTGCTGGGCACCGTGGGCCCGGCGACGGCCGAGATCATCGACGCCTCGCACGGCGCCGTCGTCGCGGGCGACCTCGCGGGCCTGTCGGGTCTGCAGCGCCAGTACGACGAGCAGCTGCGCGGACGGCCCGGTGTGGAGGTGATCGCCACGTCGCCGGACAAGGTCACCCGGCGCCAGCTGCTGCGCACCGAACCCGTCGCCGGCGGTGACCTGCGGACCACGCTCGACCTCACCCTCGAGCAGACCGCCGAGGGGTTGCTCGCCGGGCAGGAGTCCGCCTCGGCGATCGTGGCGGTCCGGCCCTCCACCGGTGACGTGCTCGTGGTCGCGTCCGGGCCCGGCGGCGGCGGGACCTCGACCGCCACGCTCGGGCAGTACGCGCCGGGCTCGTCGTTCAAGGTGGTGAGCGCCCTCGCCCTGCTGCGCTCCGGGCTGGACCCGGCCGGGACCCTCAGCTGCCCGCCGTCGGTCACCGTGGACGGCAAGGTGTTCAGCAACGTGCCCGACTACCCCGCCGCCGAGCTCGGTGACATCCCGTTCGGCACGGCGTTCGCGCACTCGTGCAACACGGCCTTCGTGGGGGCGGCCGGCCGGGTCGACGATGCGGCCCTGGCCTCCGCCGCCGCCTCGCTCGGCCTGGCTCCCGGGGCCCCGGCCGGGTTCCCGGGCTACCTCGGGGAGGTGCCGGCCACGTCGTCGGCGACCTCGCACGCCGCGTCGATGATCGGTCAGGGCCAGGTGCTCGCCTCCCCGCTGGGCATGGCCGTGGTCGCGGCCAGTGTGTCTGCGGGGCACGCCGTGAGCCCCCGGCTGGTGCTCACGGCCACAGCACCGCAGACCGCGACGGCGGACCCGACGGCCACGGGCACCCCGGTCACCGGCCCCCCGCTCACCGGCCCCGAGGCGCAGGCGCTCTCGACGATGATGCGCGCGGCCGTCACCGACGGCACCGCCACGATCCTGGCGGACGTCCCCGGCGCCCCGGTGGGTGCGAAGACGGGGACGGCGCAGTACGCCGCGTCCGACGGGTCGACGGCCAACCACGCGTGGATGATCGCCACCCAGGGGGACCTGGCGGTCGCGGTGTTCGTGGAGACGGGCGACTTCGGGGCGACCACGGCCGGCCCGATCATGAACGCGTTCCTGAGGGCTGCCGCCGCGGGGTGACCGGGTCGGACCGGCCGGGTGAAATCCCTGGTGGTGGTCCGTTTTGCCCGATCCGCGCCCTTCCTGCACGCCCAGAAGGGTGAGTACGGTGAGCCCTCGTCAGCGACAACGGCAAACCCTCCGTGAGGGGGGGACGCAAAGCCACGGGACCCACGCGGTCAGCCGGGCTACCGAACGGACAGGACGTGCCTCATGGACCCGTGTGGTTCGACAGCCGACAGCCCCTCGATGCCTCGGGTGCAGTCCTGGGCCCGGATCGCCGCTCTGCTCGGCGCCGGTGACCAGGTGCCCACCCAGCGCAGCCCGCAGACCGTCTGAGCCGGTTCGCGCCTAGAGCTCGCCGCTGCGCTGCAGCACGCGCATCGACACCCAGCCCAGCGGGATGCGCAACCAGTACGTCGCGACCCGGAACAGCACCGCGACCGCGGCCGCGACACCGGGGTTGAGCCCGATCCCGGTGAGGCCCGCCGTGAGCGCGGCCTCGACCGTGCCCACCCCGCCCGGGGTCGGCACGAGGGCGCCCGCGGTGTTGCCCGCGAGGTAGACGACGGCGACCTGCACCAGGTCGACGTGCTGGCCGAAGGCGAGCAGTGCCGCGTCGAAGGCCAGCACGTAGCCCAGCGTCATCACGAGGTTCCCGGCCAGGCCGAGCGCGAGGCGCAGCGGCTGGCCCAGCACCTCGACCAGGCGGGGCCACGTCTGGCGCAGGGTCGGGCGCACCTTGGCCACCACCCAGGCGCGCACCTTGGGGACCAGCAGCGCGACGCCGACCAGCACGGCCACCGCCCCGAGCACGATGAGCATGGTCGGCGAGACCGTGAGCGACTCGCTGCTGCCCCCCGGCAGCACCGAGAGCGTGAGCAGCATGATGAGGGTCACCACCAGCTGGCTGACCTGGACCAGGGCGACCGTGGCCGCGGCGACCGTGGTCGAGGCGCCCCGCCGCGTCAGGGTGCGCAGGTTGAGCGCGGCCGGCCCGATGCCCGCCGGGGCGGCGAGCGCGACGAACGTCGCGGCGGTCTGCACCAGCGTGGCGCGCCACAGCGGGACCTTGACCGGGGAGAACGCGACGAGGGCCAGCGCACCGCCGACGAGCGTGACCAGCCCCAGCCCGAACGACACCAGCCCCCAGCGCCAGTCGCTCTCCGACAGCGCCTGGCCGATCTGCTGCACGTTGATGCTCGCCAGGATCACGACGACCGCCACCGCCGTGAGCAGCACCGTGATCACGGTCCGGGCGCCGAACCGCACGAGCTGCTGCGGCTCGACGTCGGCCTCGGGGATGCGGGCCACGAGCGCGGTGCGCAGCTCGGCGAGCACCGTGCGGTTGCGGCGCATCTCCTCCCGGGTGCGGCGGGGCAACGTGATGGTCTGCAGCAACGGGCCGAGCGCGGCGATCTCCTCGGCCGCGAGCACCCGGGACGCCGACTCGAGCGCCCGGTACGGCCCGACGCGCAGCGACAGCAGCGCGAGCAGCTGGGTGGCGTCGATCCGTCGGGCCAGCTCGGAGGAGGCGACGTCGCCGTTCTCCCAGCCGGTGAGCCACACCGCGGACGAACCGTCCTCGCCGGTGCCCACCAGGACGACGTCGCTGGTCAGCGCGCGGTGCGCGACACCGGCGGCGTGCGCGCGCCGCAGCTGGGCCCACACGTCGACGAGCAGCCGGTCGTCCACCTCGGCGTCGGCCAGCTCGGACAGCGGGACGGCACCGGCGGGGTGCTCGACCACGAGGAGCATCGAGTCGTCCACCTCGGCGACGGACAGCAGCCGCGGCATCCGCACCCGGGCGGAGGCGGCGGCGTACGCCAGCAGCGCGGCGCGCTCGGCGGCCTGGCGCAACGAGACCACCCGGCGCCCGTCGATGCCGCGCAGCCGGATCGACCGCCAGGTGCGCTGCAGCATGCCGACCACCTGACGGTCGCCGTCCATGACGAGCAGGTCCAGCCGCCGTCCGTCCGTGGTCTCCAGGGCGTACACCCGTGAACCGGTGGACCGGGCCAGGGCCAGGCTCGTCGGGTCGGCCGGCGGCAGCGCCTGGCCGGCCGAGGCGGTGGCGGCGTCCGGCACGCGCACCAGGCTGCTCGGGTCGAACCCGGCCCGCCGCACCCCGGCGACCAGCCGCTGGCCGTAGGCCTGCTCGGGCTCGACCCCGCCCAGGTAGCGCACATAGAGCCCGACGGCGCGGCCGAGCAGCAGCGCCACGCCCACCCCGGGCAGCGACACCTGGGCGGTGACCACCATGACGCCCAGCACGACCCACAGCAGGTTCCAGGTCCAGCCGACCGAGCGGCGCCTCCCGTGCGGCCCGGCGACCGTGAGCAGACCGGCGAGCATCGCGACGAAGGCCGGGATGGTCAGCTCCCAGCTCCCGGAGACCCAGACCGACAGCCCGCGCTCGAGCTCCTTGGCGCCGGTCGTGACGATCACCCAGGAGACGAGCACCGCGACGCCGGTGGCGCCGAACCCGGCGGCCAGGGCGAGCAGCAGCCGCCGGCCCTGGCGGCGGACGGCGAGCTCGGCGAGCACCGCGATCGGCCCCACCATGGTGACCACCGAGGCCAGCACGCTCACCGGCACGAAGAGGATCCGCTGCAGCAGCGTGGCGAAGCCCTGCACGTCCTCGGCCACACCGGAGGCCGTGTGCTGGGCGTAGATCGCCGCCAGCATGAGGACGCCCGTGCCGAGCAGGGAACCGATCGCCGAGAGCAGGTCGCCGGGGTGGTGCACCCGCACGGCCGGGATGTCGGTGACGTCCACCGGGGGTTCCTCCGGCGCGACGACAGGCGCCGCGGTGGCGGCGTCGGGCGCGGCGCTCCCGGTCGAGGCGGTGCTCCCGGCCGTCTCGGTGGTCGCGGGCGTCGCCGGTGCGGGCCCGTTCGACGTCGGACGGTCTGCGTCCACCGGTTCGGACCCGTCGACCGGACCGGTCGTACGGGTGGACGGCATGGGGGCGAGTCTAGGCAGCGCGGCGCGCCGTGGCCTGCGGCCGGGCGCGGGGTGTCCCGGGCCACCACCCTCCCGGGCCAGCGCACCCGGCCGCCGGGGTCGCGGTCGCGCCACGCAGGTGACCGGAAACCGGTGACGGCGGGCCGGACATGCGCCACGATCGGGGTGCGGTCCGGGGGCGGGCCGCCAGGCAGGGGGAGCCGATGAGCAGGTCAGCGGTGCTCGCAGTGGCGGCGGCCGTCGTGCTGCTCGGGACGGTGCAGGTGGCCACGGGGCCGGACCGGGTGCCCGACCCGCTGGCCCGCCCAGCTGGGTGGAGCGGTTGGCCGTCGATCCCGTCCTGGAGCACGATGCTGGAGGACGGCAGCCTCCGTCGGCCGCTGCCGCTGGCGTCGTCGGTCAACACCGTGGTCGACGACGACCCCGTCTGGTTGACGAGTGGTGACGGGTTCGGCTACCCCGGCGCGGGTACCGCGTTCGTGCCGGACCAGGTGGACATGACCTCGCCCTACACCCAGATCGTCATCTCGCCCACGGGCCAGGTGCTCGCCGTCTGCGAGCAGCGGGTGAGGACCTGGGTGCCGCCGTGCCTGCTCGACGCGGTGGCCCAGGCGCGGTGAGGCCCGTCGGTCGTCGTCGGGGCGTCGTCAGGTGAGGTGCAGCGCCACCAGCCACGCCGCGGGGACGAGCGAGTAGCCGACGAAGACGAACGCGTCCATGAGGGTGTGCGCCACGACGAGCGGGGCCACCCGGCGGGTGCGGCGGTAGTACTCGGCGAACACCAGGCCCATGACGACGTTGCCGATGAACGGCCCGATCCCCTGGTACAGGTGGTACGAGCCGCGCAGCAGGGCGCTCGCCAGCACGATCGCCGGGCCGCGCCAGCGGAGCTGACCCAGTCGCTCACTGAGGTAGGCGACCGCGACCACCTCTTCCAGCAACCCGTTCTGGGCCGCCGAGAGCAGCAGCACCGGGATGGTCCACCAGGCGCTGCCCAGCGCCTCGGGCTGCACCTGGACCGTGATCCCGAGCGCCCGTCCCAGCGCGTACAGCCCCAGCCCGGGGATGCCGATCGCGGCGGCGAGCAGCGCCCCGGTCCCCAGGTCGCGCCACGGCCGGGACCAGTCGAGGCCGATCCGCCGCGCCGCCGCCCGGAACGTCTCGGCGAGCAGGTAGAGCACGAGGGCGACCGGTACCAGCGGCACCAGGATCGAGTACAGCTGGTAGAGCAGGTCGAGCCACGGCCGGGACGACTGGCTCGGGTTGAGCGCGGTCGCCTGGTCACCCAGGCTCGTGGTCTGGGTGACCCGGTCGAGCAGCACGATGAGCGCGTAGAGCCCGCTCTTGGCCAAGGACAGCCCGAGCACGATCCAGATCTCGGCGGTGAGCCGGCGCCGGGTGCGGCGGTCGAGCCCGTCGTCGGGCAGCGTCGGGCTCGGTGGCAGCTGGCTCACGGCGTCAGCGTAGGGACCCGGTCTGGGCGAGACCTGGACGAATGCTGTGCGCCCCGGTCCGATCGGGGCGCCGCTAGAGTCCCGGCAGAGGAAGGGAGTCGCGGTGCCAGCGACGTACGGCCAGACCATCCCGCGGCTGAGCCCGCGGTCCGCCACTGTCGTCGAGGTCGGGTTCCTGGCCGTGGGCGTCGTGATCTTCGGGATCATCTGGGTCGCCGGGCCGTGGCTGTGGTGGCTGTCGCTGCCGATGATCGTGCTGCTCGGCTACCTCGGTGCGGTGCTGCTGCGCTCGGCCACCTGGGTGGACCCGGCCGCCGGCACCCTCACGCGCCGTCGCTGGAGCCTGCGCCCGGTCACCGTGCCGGTCGCCGACGTCACCGCGGTCGAGCTGTCGACGTCCGGCGGCGGCGGCGTCCGCCTGGTGCTGCGCGACACCCGGCGGCGCACCACGATCGACCTGGTCTCGGTCACCCTCTTCGCCAGCGTCGCCCAGCAGGGCCCGACGTTGCGCACGCTCGCCGACCTGCTGGACGCGCACGTCGCGGCGGCCGTGCGCGGTGACGTGGCCCGTCGGCTGCGCGCCCAGGCCGACCACGTCGAGCGCGGCGGCGGCGTCGAGACCTCGCCCCTGGTCGCCGGCGCCCGCTGACCGGCGGCCGGCTCAGACGAAGCGGCGCAGCCGCAGCGAGTTGGTGACCACGAGCACCGAGCTGAAGGCCATCGCGGCCCCCGCGATCATCGGGTTGAGCAGGCCGGACGCCGCCAGCGGGATCGCCGCGACGTTGTAGGCGAACGCCCAGAACAGGTTCTGCTTGATCACCCGCAACGTGGCGCGGGACAGCCGGATCGCCTGCGGGGCGCTCGCCAGGTCGCCGCGCACCAGCGTGAGGTCGGCGGCCTCGATCGCGACGTCGGTGCCGGTCCCCATCGCCAGACCGAGGTCGGCCTGGGCCAGGGCCGCCGCGTCGTTCACCCCGTCGCCGACCATCGCGACGACGGCGCCCGCCGCCTGCAGGGCCGCGACGTGCTCGACCTTGGCCGCGGGCAGCACCTGGGCGATGACGTCGTCGATGCCGACCTCGCGCGCGACCGCGGCCGCGGCGCCCGCGTTGTCCCCGGTGAGCAGCACGGTGCGCAGCCCGAGCGCCGTGAGCTGGGCGACGGCCGCCGCGGAGGTCGGCTTCACCGGGTCGCGCAGCACGAGGACCCCGCGCGCCCGCCCGTCCCAGGCGACGACCACCGCGGTCGCGCCGTCGGCCTCGGCCGCCGCGACGGCACCGGCCGTGGGGGCCGTGTCGACACCCTGCTCGGTGAGCCAGCCTGCTGTTCTGGACCAACGCGCTGTACAGCCGGGCCGTCCTGGCGGTGGCGTTCGGGCTGCTCGCCCTGGCGGTGGAGCGTGGGCTGCGCGACCGGCTGTCCTCGTGGCTCGCCCTCTCGGCT
>NZ_VWSD01000014.1 GCF_009829685.1 Cellulomonas citrea | reverse complement strand
GTCGGTCCGCACGACGGAACCGGTCGTGGCGCTGCTCGCGACGGGCCTCGACGAGCCCGCGCCGTCGGCCCCGGTCGAGGTGAGCGCGGTGAGCGTGGACCAGGACGGCGGCGTCCGGCTGGTGGGCCTCGCCCCGGTGGAGCACACCGGGGGGCTGGCCGGTGCCGCGCGCGTGGTCTCCGTCGGGCGGGGTCTGCGCGCCCGGGACGACCTGGCGATGGTCGAGCAGCTCGCGCAGGCGCTCGGCGCCCAGGTCGGCTGCTCGATGCCGGTCGCCGACGACCTGGGCTGGGTGCCCAAGGACCACTACGTCGGCCGCTCCGGGCAGCAGATCAGCCCCCGGCTGTACCTGGCGCTGGGCATCTCCGGCGCCCCGCAGCACCTCGAGGGCATCCGCGGGGCGAAGGTCGTCGTCGCGGTCAACTCCGACCCGCAGGCGCCCGTCTTCCGCCGGGCGGACTACGGCGTCGTCGGGGACCTGTACGAGGTGGTCCCCGCGCTCATCGACGCGCTCGCGCCCTGACGCCCAGCCCCGCAACCGAGAGGCACCCCCACCGACCCCCGGTGCGGTCGGACCGCATCCGCGCTGGTCAACACCTTCGGGCCCACCAGGCCCGGCCCCAGGCTGCACCCACGCAACACATCGAGAGGAATGCACTCATGGCTGAACAGTTCGACGTCTCCTACGACATGGTGGTCGTCGGCGGCGGCGGCTCCGGTCTGTCCTGTGCGGTCCAGGCCGCCAAGGACGGGCTGACCGTCGCGGTGCTGGAGAAGAAGCCCGAGCTGGGCGGCAACACCGCCTTCGCCGAGGGCCACGCGGCCTTCGAGTCCGTCGAGCAGGACAAGCGCGGCATCACGGTCACCAAGGACCAGGCCTACCGCGCCCTGCTGGACTACTCGCACTGGAACGCCAAGCCCGCGCTCGTGGCCCGGTACGTCGAGAACGCCGACCAGACGGTGCTCAAGATGATCGAGGAGGGCGTCGTCTACCACGACGTCCTCGTCATGGAGTCCGACGAGGGCCTGCCGACCTGGCACATCCCCGAGGGGGAGATGTCGGGGCTGCTCGCGGTGCTCAAGGGCTCGATCCAGCGGCTCGGGGTCGAGGTGTTCCTGGAGACCCGCGCGACCTCGCTCATCACATCGGACTCGGGTGCGGTCATCGGCGTCGTGGCCACCGACAAGGACGGCGAGCAGGTGCGCATCGGCGCGGGCGCCGTGACCCTGGCCGGCGGCGGGTTCGGCTCGAACGCCGAGCTGCTGGCCAAGTACACCTCGTACAGCCACCCCGAGAAGATCTTCCCGTTCGGCAGCGACTGCGCCACCGGTGACGGCCTGCTCATGGCCGAGGCCGTCGGCGGGCACCCGTTCCACAAGATCGGCACCGCGCTGCTCGGCCCGCTCATGCGCGGCAAGACGATCATCTCGCACACCAACTGCGCCGGTCTGCAGCCGTACTACTGGGCCGACGCGGACGGCCGCCGGTTCTGCAACGAGATCGTCGCGCTCAACTTCGGGCACGCCGGCCAGACCATCGCCCAGCAGCCCGCGGGCTACACCTGGACGATCATCGACCAGGCCACCGTGCGCCACCTGGTCGAGGAGCGCTGCGAGATCGGCATGGGGATCTACATCGTCGCCGGTCAGAAGCTCGACACCCTGCCTGCTGAGCTGGAGGCCGATGTGGCCGCTGGGCTCACCGCGTTCAAGGGCGAGACGCTCGAGGAGCTCGCCGCCGCGATCGGGGTGGACCCGGTCGGGTTCGTCGGCGACATCGAGGAGTACAACCAGGCCTGCGCCACCGGCAAGGACACCAAGTTCGTCAAGCAGGAGCACCTGCGGCCGGTCGCCGAGGGCCCGTTCTACGCCCTCAAGATGGAGGCCGGGATCCTCGTGACCACCGGCGGCATCGACATCGACGAGTACATGCGCGTCATCGACGCCAAGGGCGAGCCGATCGTCGGCCTGTACGCGGTCGGCTGCGAGGCCGGTGGCCTGTACGGCGAGTCGTACTGCATGACGGTCAACGGGGCGTCGGCCGGGTTCGCGCTCACCTCCGGCTGGCTGGCCGCCGACCACGCGGCCGAGCTCATCAAGGCCGGGCAGAGCGCCTGAGCCCTCGGCTCGTACCGAACGAGGTGACGGCCGGACCGGTGCAGACCGGTCCGGCCGTCACCGGTGTCCCGAAGGAGGGTCAGTGGACGAGGACGACGTCTTCGACGTGGTGGTGGTGGGCGCGGGTGTCGCCGGGTGCGTGGCGGCCTACCAGCTGGCGGCCGCAGGCCGGTCGGTGGTGCTGGTCGACCGGGGGGTGACGCCCGGCTCGAAGAACCTGTCCGGCGGGGTGTTCTACTGCCGGGTGATGGAGCAGGTGTTCCCGGGGTTCGTGACGCAGGCACCGGTGGAGCGGCGGATCACGCGCAACGTCGTGTCGTTCCTCAACGCGACCTCCGCGGTGAACATCGACTACTGGGACACCCGGCTGGCCGATCCGGTCAACGCGGTCTCCGTGCTGCGCGCCAAGCTCGACCCGTGGCTGGCGGAGCGCTGCGAGGAGGCCGGGGTCTTCGTCATGCCCGGGGTGCGGGTCGACTCCCTGCTGCTCGACGGCGACCGGGTGGTCGGCGTCAAGGCCGGGGACGACGAGCTGCGGGCCAAGGTGGTGATCGCGGCCGACGGCGTCAACTCGTTCCTCGCCCGCTCGATCGGCATGCGCGCCGCCGAACCGACCAAGCACCTGGCGCTCGGGGTGAAGTCCGTCATCGGGCTGCCGCGCCAGGTCATCGAGGACAGGTTCGGTGTCACCGGCGACGAGGGCGTGGCGTACGCCGTCGTCGGCGCGGCGACGGCGGGCGTGGCCGGCGGCGGGTTCTGCTACACGAACACCGAGTCGGTCTCCATCGGTGTCGTCATGCGCCTGGACGACCTGGTGGCCCGCGGGCTGTCCTCGTCCGACGTGCACGACCAGTTCCTCGCGCACCCGGCGATGGCCCGGCTCATCGACGGGGGAGAGCTGCTGGAGTACGGCGCGCACCTCACCATCGAGGACGGGCCGGCGATGGTGCGCCAGGAGCTGGTGCGGCCGGGACTCGTGCTGGTCGGCGACGCGGGCGGGTTCACGCTCAACACCGGCATGACGATCCGCGGCATGGACCTGGCGGCCGGGTCGGCGCTCGCCGCCGCACGGGCCGTCGACGCCGCGCTCACGGCCGAGGACGTCTCGGCTGAGGGGCTGGGCCGGTACCGCACCGAGCTGGCGGCCTCGTTCGTCGGCGCCGACATGGCGACCTACGCCAAGGCCCCCGCGTTCCTCGAGCACCCGCAGATGTACGGGCAGGTCGGCGAGCTGGTGGCCGACGTCATGCACGGCGTCTTCGACCTGGACACCACGGCGCGCAAGCACCTGGTGCCCACCGCGCGCGCCGCGCTCAAGGACTCGCCGCTGACCCTGCGGACACTGGCCGGCCTCGCCGTCGGCGGGATGAGAGGACTGTGATGGTCAGGTTGGGAACCGTCCCCGAACGCCTCGCGGGCAACCACTACGAGCTCGACGAGGCCGAGTCGCACATCGAGGTCGACCAGGACGTGGTGCGCCGCACCGGCTGCGGGCCCACGCTCGTCGCGATCTGCTCCGCGCACGTCTACCGGCTCGAGGACGACGGCTCCGTCGGCGTCGAGTACGCGGCCTGCCTGGAGTGCGGGACGTGCCTGGCGGTTGCGCCGGCTGGCGCGGTGACGTGGCACTACCCGCGGGGCGGGTGCGGGGTGGCGTTCCGGGAGGGGTGAAGGGCGTCGGAGGTCGGGCTCGGGGCGGGCCGGCGGCGGTCTGTCCCGAGCCCGCCGAGGGGCGGCGGGCGGGCTCGCGACGATCTGCGATAGGCCCTCCGAGGGGCCCTGGGCGTGCCCGCAGCGGGGGCGATTTGGTCCCTCGGGTGGCGTCCCGTAAAGTAGTCCGAGCGACGCGGGGTGGAGCAGCTCGGTAGCTCGCTGGGCTCATAACCCAGAGGTCGCAGGTTCAAATCCTGCCCCCGCTACAAGTGAAGTGCAGGTCAGAGGCCCTTTCTCCCCGGTGGGAGAGAGGGCTTCTGACGTTCCGGTATGCAGACGGTATGCGTGCGCGCGCGGTGGCTGGACGTGGATGTGGAGCGACTGTCGTGGCCGAGGACGCGACTTGCCTGCCTCGATGCGAGACGACTGGGGTGTCGGGGCACCTAGCGGGCCCGCTCAGGAGACCGTGGCGTTGTACCGGAAGCCCCGACGACTCGTCGAATGCACCCCGCGGCGAGGTGAGTCCGTCGGGCCCGGCCAAGGCCGACTACGTCGCGGCGCGCGTCGGGCGTCGAGTCGCAACCGGAGCTTACCGACATGAGGACGCGTTGCGCCGAGGTAAGGGGGACGATGACGTGCTGGTCGTTTCGCAAGAGCAGTGGCGGTCGGTCAGGTCTTCTTCCACTCCGGATCTGTCGCCGCAATGGAGCCACCGTTCGAAAGATCTGCGGCGGCGGGCGTTTCGTACGTGTACGACTGCGGCACGTTGAGCGGCCATCACCTGATCGAGCGTGACGTCCGTGAATTGAAGCGCCGCAGGAACGGTTCCTCGGGCCATCTCGGCCGCCCTGACGTGGCCTTCATCTTGCACTTCGATGTGGACCACGTCAGTGGGATCGACCACCTCGATCGTGAGCTCTCCCCGTGTCGGTACGTCATACCCACCGTGTCGGCGGTCAAGCGGCTCCACCTGGCGGCCCAGTTCCTGGCCGCCCGTGACGAGATGCGACTGCCGGATGAGTACGCTGCGCTGCTCGCCGACCCAACGGCCTGGTTCGCTGGCCTCTCGAGTCGACCCGCGGTGATCGAAGTCTTGCTGGCTCCACCGTTCGAGGCTGGCGCGGATCAGGCCCCGAAGTCTCCGCGCACCTATCCCAGCGATGACGAGCCGAGCGAGCGGGACCCTGAGTCGCCCCTTGAGTCGAGGTTGGCCTCGGCCGGTGGCATTGCCAGTGGTGCGGTTGTGGGGCAGGTCGAGGCCGACGCAGGCGAGATGGCGTCGGGGGTCGCAAGCGGCGGTGAAGGCGACAGTCTGGATCTGGGTGGCGTACGTCATGCGGGCTGGCGGCTCACCCCTCGAGGCGTTTGAGCGGCGGCTGAGCCAGGCGATCGGGGGCTTCGATTCTGCCGCTCTGTCTAGACCGGACGCGGTGCTTCGCCTCGTTCGCGACCATTGGGGTCTGCTGCGAGCGCCCCGCAGGACCATTCCTGCGGCAACGAATGTCAAGGTGATGTACAGCCTGTCTACGATCCGCGATGTGCTTGTTCGCGCGCAGGGTGCCGTTCGTCCGCCCTCCGGGATCGAGTTCAGCGACCCAGTCGGGGTCGGGCTCCATGTGAGGTCGGGTGACCCCGTCTCGGCAGGCCGACCGTTGGTCAGCATGCGGATTGATAGTGACATGGCGAGCGGAGTCGTGAGCCAAGTTGTCGAGGCGATCACCGCGACTCTCGCGTTTCAGGATTGACGGCGACCACCCACGGGTGGCCGGGCTGGCGAACTTCGTGATGTCTGCCATTGTGCATCGCACCGGTGAGGTGAGACCCGCCGGGCGTGTCGGGACAACCTGCTCGCCTGCTTCGGTTCCCGGTTGATGAAGCCCTAGGCGGAGACCACCTCGATGCGGCAAGGAGGCTCACGCACCGCGAAGCGCTTGGTGTGAGGCGTCGAACTCCTCGCCTACAGTCCTGCTCAGTTCGAAGTCGTCCATCACCTCGAAGTCCATGAATGCCGAGAGCCGCAGCAACCTCTGGAGCGCGTCACGAAGCAGCGATCGATCAAGGTCGTTTTCCCGTCGGCTGGCCTCTCGCACGATGGCGCGCGCGAGACCGGGCGACGCCGCGAGCGAACGGCGTCGCGCCATCAACTGATCGATCGCCTCTTCGCCGAGTAGGTCGACCAGACGGTAGGGATCGGGCTGGTCCTCGTCCACTAGGACGGCAGCGCGCCACCAGAGGCGCGAGAAGGTGTTGCGTGTCAGGTCGGACCCATCGAACCGTTCTCTGGTGTAGCCGGGCTCTCGACTAGGGAAGCGCCATGCTGCGACGTGGGGTGCTACGACGAGTCCGAGGTATCCCCACACCGCCTTGGACGATGCCTCGCCTGGCACGATGTCAAGTTGTCGGTGGAGCCAGCGGGCGAGCGTCCTGTCGAACGCGATCAGGTCGTCGATTCGGTTGGTGTCGGGGTAGCCGAATTCGCGGGCACACGCCGTCAGTTCGGAACGCAGTGCGGCGAGTTCGTCGGGGCTGACACGGTCGCCGCCGGCGGCCGCAAAGACGTATCCGCTCTCCTGAAGGCCGAGCAGCTCGATTGCGTGCGGCGACAGACCAGCAAGAAGGGCGAACGCCTTGTCGACCTCGCTCGGCAGGAGGCGCGGGTACAGCCTGGTCAACCGAGATCCCTCCCGAGGAAGTGCAGTCGTTCCTGGAGGACGGCCCGCAATCGGGCCGGTTCGTTCTGGGCGTCGTAGCGCAGCCGTCCTAGTGCATCGGCGGCTTCCTCGCCCGGATGCGCATACCAGGTACGGATGAAGCGCGTCGCAAGTGCCGCCTTCGAGATCTCATCATCGGTCTCGCCGTCGGTCGTCGCGAAGTCGGGGTCGTCGGCCGCGAGCGACAACACCGTGTGGACGATGTCGAGAGCGAGGGCTTGCCACACGGCACTTGTGAACTCCCCGGCGAGGGTGCGCTCGAGTGCCGCCAGGACGCCCGGGTTGTCCTCGTTCAGCAACACGAGGAGGTGGCCCATGGCCGGTGCGTCCCATTCCCCTGTGCCTGCGGAGATGAACCATGCGCCCTTGGGGAGCGCGCTGCCTGCGAAGGAAGTCCGCGCAACTGGCAGGAGGCCCCCGCCGCCTTCGACTGCGAACAGGTCGCTCCGCCGCCACAGGATGCTGCCAGGTCGGCGCGCGACGAAAGTCTGCTGCCGTGGCGTGACGGAGCCGAGGGTGACCGTCGTCTCCAACTCGAGCGCGCCCGCGAGGTCGGCGCCGTCGATCCGGACCTCCGTCTCGACATCCGCGATCGCGGGAGAGCCGGCGGCAAGGCTCTCCATGTTCCCTCGGTGTCGGATCAACGAACCGGTGGCCCGGTATCGGCTACTGACGACCATTTCGTCTGCCATGGTCAGGCCCGCCTCTCGCCGCACGCGTGCGACGTCGATGGTCAGACGTCGTCGTGCCGCGAGCTGAGTCTGGTAGTCCCATCCCTGGTCGAGCCGTTCGCCGAGCGGGACACCGTCGACCACCCAGGGGCTGGCGAGGACGCTCTCGAATGCGGGAGTGCGGTACGGGAGAGCGCGCATCAGACGCTGCTCACGGTGAACTCGATCGCGGCGTCCTCGACTGGGCGGATGAGCAGGGTGCTCGAGCCTTCGGGCAGCTCCACGCGCGCGCCAGGGGCGAAGGTTCCGTCAGGAACGACCCAGCCGAGGACTTCTGGCCGGGCCGCCGCCGCAGGGCTCCGTTGCTCAGCGCCCTCAGCGGTGACAACTCGCACCGTAGCCTGCGCGAGGGTCGCCTCAGCGACGTCCACGACCTGCGTCAACAGGACCTCGCCTTCATGCACCCGGAATTCGGGTTCTCCGGTTGCGCGGATGCGAGCGCTCCGTCTGCCCGTCGCGGCTCCGCCGCCGGAAGGCCGTGACCCATCGTCTCCTCCGGGAGATCCGCCACGATCGGGGAACGGATCCACAGCGCCACCATCTTGGGTGACGGCGTCCATCAGGAATCCGAGCTGGCGGGACAACTGCCCGACGGAACCGGTCGAGTGGGAGCGCGCGGTCCGGACGATGCCTGCCACGTCGCTGCAGTACTCGGTGATCCGACGCCGAGCCACCCGGACGAATGAGCGATCCCAGCCATCGAGCTGGTCGGGCACCCAGTCGTCATGTGTCGGCGGCTCGGCGGCAGAGAACACGTGATCCATGGAGTCGTCGGCGCGGAAGACGGCGGCGTAGCCAAACGCGGGGTCCGGTCGAGGCGGGCCGGGTAGGTATCGCACGACCAGGTCTGGTGATCTCAGGAGAGCGGCGTGGTGGGGAGCGGCGTCAGTCGGCAGGCCGAGTTCGGCGGCGGCGGGCCCGGAGGACTCGGTGTGGACGACGGCCTCGTGCGCGATGTAGCCCAGGTCAGCCTTCGGGTTGCCGCAGGTGACGCGAGAGCCCCCGTCACCGCGGGACTTGCGGTATGCGCGGGCGAAAGCCCGAATCACCTCGTTGTTCGTTTCGTCGGGCACGTCGACGGGTGCTCCATCGACGGTCACGGTGATCGCCATCCGTTGGGTGCGTCCGTGCAAGGTGATTGGCCAGAGGTTGAGTGCCGCGGCGTCGGCGAGGAAGCGTCCTGCCTCGGCCCGCTCCATCTGTCGGTCCTCGTCGGCACCGGGCGTGCCGAGTTCGGGATCGAGCACCACGACCGTCGTGCCGGTGTCAGCGCCTGAGAACGCGGGAAGGCCGAGGGCCCTGGCGGTGGCCTCGGCCTGGTCGTCCTCGAGCGGCGTGCAGTGGTCCGTGCGCACCTGACCCCACCAGTGCCGGCCCGTCAGCGGTGGTTCGGTCTCGTCCCGCTGATGCAGCAATGCCGAGCCTATGAGCCGAACTCGTAGTCCGGTCTCGTCTCGGAACCGTGTATGGATGAGGATCACGCCGACTCGGCTGGCGAGGAAGAAGGCGCCCTTCCCGAAGCCATAGGTGCCGCCCCCGCCCTCGACGTCGCGTCGCTCGCCGCTGTTGAGGACGAACGACAGCCAGCCTCGCCCGCCGGGCGGGGCCGGCTCGTCAGACCGTACTGGCCCGCCGAGACCGGTGGCGTTCCGGTCGCTGATCGCGAGGTAGGTGAGGCTGTCCTGGTTGAGGTAGTCCGTCAGCGTCCGAAGCCGTGTTTCCTCGGCCGGCAGCTCGGGCGCACCGGGACCGAGCATCGTTCGCCACGCCGCTGCCGGGGTCCGATCGAGGTCCCCTAGGTCGATTTCAAGTTGCAGGTCGCCGGTCGGGAGGCGGGCGTCCCAGGAGTTCTGAGCGGCCTCCCTGACGAGGACAGTGAGTACCGAGAGCGAAGGCCGACCGAGCTGGTTCCGGAGCCCCTCGGCGGCGATGCCGCCGTCCGGGCGGAAGGGTTGGGACCACCAACCCGGCTGGGTTCTCACGTCCGCTCCACGAATCGTCGCAGGATGGCTGCGCGGTCGTCACGTGACGGTCGCAGGCCATCGAGGTCGACGCGGTAGTCCAGCGACACCACCCCCGTGGGTACGTGCCCGTTCGCGAACCGCGCTGGCACCACTGTGGGGAAGTCCGGCCCTACGGTGTACCAGCGCTCTTCGACGACCTTGATACGTACCGCCAGAGGCTCCGCGTCGAGATCGGGGATCGCTAGGCGGTCGAGCCTGGTGCGGACGTCACCTGCCGCGTTCGCTCGCTGTAGGCAGTCGCCGACGAGTTCGGACACAGTGTCCCCGTCGGGATGCGCTCGAAGGCGGAACCACCCGAGTGTGAGGTGTCCGCCAGACGGGGGCTCGAGCTGGTCCCAGCCGTGGACGGAGATCATCCGCGTCTCCGGCGAGAGTGTTGCCTTGATCTCCAGTGCCTCGCTTCCAAGGCGGAAGTCCTGAGCTTCGCCGAATGGTCCTGACCAGGAGGTGGTCGCCGACGGGTCCAGTTCGAGGAGGGATCGCAGGACCAGTAGTTCGGCGAACAGCCCGGCGACCCGGCCCGAAGACCACGTGAGTGGGGGTGTCTCGAGGAGTTCGCGCCACGCGTTGAGCTTCCTCGCCACGACGGTGCTCGGCTCGGGGGAGCCGATGACTGCGGCGGCCACGTCGGCTGCGAGGCCGGAGAAGACTCCGATGAGGTCGGGGCGGAGGCAGACCAGGTCCGCATAGCGCTGGAGTCCCCCGGCTCGCTCCAGCGTCCGCGGGGTGAGCTGTACGCCGGCGCTCCGCGAGTCCTCGAGTTCGACGGCCCTTGTCGGCAGGGGCACCAGGAGGTGGTGTCGTCCGTCGGAGTCGAGCGCCGCCAGGAGAGGGCGTCCACTCACGTGCAGCGGGTCCAGCTGGATGGCGTCCAGCCGTCGGTTCCCTCCGGCCTGTCGGTCGTGAAGGGTCGTCCAAGCGGAAGTCAGCTTGGCGCGGACCTGAGATGCGGGTGCGCCGGTCGCTTCAGTCATCGCTCGACTCGGCGTCCAGGTCAGAGGCCAGGTGTGCTGCAAGCTCGGTGTCGTCCTCGTCGGCTTCGTCGACTGCTGCCGGGAAGGCGTGCGCCAGATCAGCGGCGACGTAGGCATAGTCGACGGTCACGTCGCCGGCGGCCGGCTCGGGGAAGACGATGGCGGCTCCCCACACGACATCAACGGGCGCGGCGAGGGTCGGGCGTCCACGGCCGGTGTCAGAGACGGGGTCGATCGGGTACAGCATCACCAGGCCTGTCTCTGGTCGCTGCCAGGTTCGCAGGCGCGCCAGTTTCGCCCGGCTTGTGTCGTCGGTGGAGACCTGAAGGTCGATGCCCTCATCGCGGGACCCACTCAGGGTCTTGATATCGGCGACGGGTGCGTCCTGGTTGCCCGAGATCCGAGCGCGCCTGACGCATCCGATCGTGTGATGACCGACCACGGTCACGGCGCTGGGTGCATTCGACGGGTCAACGCCCATGACCGCGACGTCCCAACGAGCGAGCCCGCCGGCCGTGGAGCGCCTGGAGATGTACTCGAGGAGGAGCCCTCGGTCAGCCTCGGGGGACCGTTCGTGGAAGTGGTAGGCGCTGATGAACTGCGTGACGAGGTCCATGGGAACGCGCTCCCAGAGGTACTTGCCGCCGCCGACGGGCCGTCCTGCGCCATGGGCGTCCACAGCTTCCAGGAGGACGCCGACTGCCCGGGCGTTGTCGCGATGCCACCTCCGTGTCTCCTCGGAGGGGTCCGTGGGGAAGTACCGCGACTCGACGAGCTGGCCGCCGTATGCCGCTGCGGCGCGGACCGACGATGTCATCTTGGATGGCGCGGTCACGCGCATCTTCGGGTGGCACCTGATGCGGACGGCCAAGTCGAGCGGTGTCCGGTGCTCCACCAGGTACCGGTCGATCTCGCGTCGTATCTCCGCCTCGACCGTCGACAGGTGTGTGTACCACTCCTTGGTCTCGTCCGGCATCCACACCCGGGGCAGGTCACGGTAGTTGCGGCGATAGCCGAACCACCGGCCCATCTGGAGCAGGGTGTCGTAGACGTTGGCGCTGCGGACGAAGAAGCTGACGACGAGACCTTCCAAGGTCAGCCCCCGGGAGAGGGTGTTGCCGCCGATGGCGATCACCGTCACCGGGCCCTGGTCGTAGTCGAGGCGGTCCTGCGAGCGGTAGTGGTCCCGGATGACCCGCGTACTGGCGACGACGTCCTCCAGAACGCTCCGGATCTCAGCGAACCCGACAGGGCGCTCGCCCAGGTCGGCTGCCGGCACTCTCGCGATCTCTCGCTCCCAGAGGCTCTGCAACTCGCCCTCGAGCGTCGCGTCCCCCGCCCGGAGCTCGGCGAGAACCGTGTTCCTGAGCCGGCGCACGGGAGGGTCATAGGAGTCGTGGACGTGCGTATTGGAGTCGGCGTGGATGAGCATCGACGAGTGGCGCTCACCGTCGTCCCTGACGCGCCGCGCCGCGGTGGCCAGCCAGAACCACAAGATGGCCTCGCGGAGCGACGGCGTGACGACGGGCACGAAGCCTGCGACTCCTGATCGTGATGCGGGACGCAGATCGCCGAGCTCGTCCACGGGTACCTGCCGGATCATGTCGAGACCCGCGGGAACCTCGCTCGGGTCCTCCCCGTCGATCGGTTCCCTGCCGAAGAGGGTCTCCGGTCCTTGGTACTGGGCGTCTCGGCTGAGGCTCAGGATGAAGTCCCTTGGGTAGAAGTCGCGCTCGTCGCCGGGATCGATCAGTAGGTTGGCGAAGGGCGTGGCTGTGTACCCGACGTAGCAGACCTTGGGCAGCACATCGATCAGCTTCGCGATCAAGGGGTTGATCGTCTTGGTTGCGACCGTGGCCTGGTCGGCCTCGTCGTCGATGATCAGCGTGGGTACGCCGAGGTAGGCGTCGGCGCTCCTCAGCCAGCGATGGAGTTTGCGCAGCACGACAGAGTTCTTCTTGACGACCAGCAGAACGCGCTGCTCCTTGCCAGCAAGGAATGATGACGCGTTCGGAGGGGGCACGAAGTCGTGGTCGGGTGTGGTGATCTGGTGCCACACCCCTTGGTTCGGTTCAACTAGGTCCTTGACGAGCCGCAGTTGGGTCTGGCGTCGGAGTGCGTTGTGAACGCCGGAGAGAACGATGAAGACCTTGTACCCGGCGTCGGCCGCCTTGGCGATCACGGCAGTGAAGTTCGAAGTCTTCCCCGACTGGACGTGCCCCACGACCAGACCCTTGGACTTGAATGCGGCGCTGTTCGGGTCGTCGAGCATCGCGACGACCTTGCTGGACGCTGCGTCGATGCGCCCCGTCGCCTCCTCACCCAGGCCGTCCTCCAGCGACTGCCGAAGGGGCGGCCAGAAGCGGTCGTGCTTGCGCGGGCCGCCGTACCACGGCGTTCGGTCCTCGCGACCGATCCCCGAGGGATCCCGCAGTTCGATGGTGGCGGCCTTCTCGGCGTCGAAACGCTCGATGAACGCCCGGACGACTCCTTCGTCGCCGATCACCAGTTTGAGGTACTCCTCGACCTCATCCGCTGGTTGCATCCGGGCCGCCTTGATGATCGCCTCGTATCGATCGTCATCCAGGCTGTTGACTGACACGAGCGAGCCCCCTCGGCATCGGTCGCCCGTGATTCGGCTCTTGTGGGCGGCGCGAGACGATCGTGCCATCCCGGTGGACGCGCGGAGGCGGAGAGTCAGCGCGTGTTGCGATCTCGAACCGCATACTGCACCCGATCCGCAGCCTGCTGCGCACCCTCGTGCTCCCAGACGCGAATGACCGTCCATCCGGCGTCCGCGAGGCGGTCATCGGTATCGCGGTCGCGCTCCATGTTCCGGTCGAGTTTTGCGCTCCACCATGCCGCATTGCTAGACGGCCGGGTCCCGTGATCGGGGCACCCGTGCCAGAAGCAGCCGTCAACGAAGACCGCAACGCGTGCCCGGCTGAACAGGAGATCCGCGCGTCGGCGTGGCATACCCGGCAGCGGGTGGTCCACCCGGAACCGAAGGCCGCGACGGTGCAACTCGCGGCGGAGCAGGATCTCGGGGGCGGTGTCACGGCGTCGCTGCCGCGACATCCGGGCCGCGATGGCCGGCGTGGCGGCGCGGACCACGTCACCTGTGCTCGGTACGGTGGGGTGTTGTGGGGCACCTGTCTGCATCGACCGACATCGTGTCGCAAGGCGCCGCAGGTGTCGAGCGGCTCACGGTTCTCGACCTGTTCGCCGGAGCCGGTGGCATCAGCGCTGGGTTCGCGCAGACGAAGGGGTTCCGGACCGTCCAGGCCGTTGAGATGGACGTAGCGGCTGCGGCTACGTACGCCTCGAACCACCCCGAAGCTGCCGTCTATGTAGGGCCGATTCAGGACTGGCTTATCGACCGCGACATCCCTGAGGTTGACGTCATCGTCGGCGGCCCGCCGTGCCAGGGCTTCTCGACCCTCGGCAAGCAGGACGTGGAGGACGAGCGCAACGTCCTGTGGCGTGAGTACGCCGAGACAATCACCAAGGCGAGACCCAAATGGTTCGTCGTCGAGAACGTCGCCGCTTTTCTGAAGTCCCCTCAGTACGAGGCACTCGTCGCCGAGACTCGCCCGGACGGTCTGTTGGCGGACTACTCCGTGCAGGCCCGTGTTCTCAACGCCGCGGACTTCGGCGCCCATCAAGCGAGGCGCAGGGCGGTGATCATCGGCCACCACCGCGACCTCCCCTTCCCTGGATGGCCGACCGCGGGATTCAGCGGACGGCATCGCACGGTCCAGCAAGCCCTAGACGGCGTGCCCACCGCCTGGGACGCGGACGACCTTCCCGACAAGGCCACCGACTTCCGCGGCTTCACACTGCCCGGCGTTTTCCGCACGACCGACCTACATGTCGGCCGCCGCTACACCAACCTCTCGCTGCAGCGGTTCGCGCACATCCCGCCGGGCGGGAACCGGTTCGACATCCCGGAGCACCTGCTCGCTCCGTGCTGGGTGAACCACCGGAGTGGGTCTGCCGACGTCATGGGCCGGCTCCGATGGGACCGGCCGTCGGTCACCATCCGGACCGAGTTCTTCAAGCCTGAGAAGGGCCGGTACCTGCACCCGTCGGCGAATCGGGCGATCACTCACTTCGAGGCAGCGTTGCTGCAGGGTTTCCCGCGCGACTATCAGTGGGTCGGCTCGAAGGTTGCCATCGCGAGGCAGATCGGCAACGCCGTACCCATCGCTCTTGCAGAGGTGCTCGGGCTACAGCTGCTCGGGGCCGCTCGGGGCCAGTCCTGATCGCACCGCCCACCCAGGCCGCGTGACTACCCGCTGTCACCTATCCGTGCAGCAGACCCGGACTCTGGCACAACTTCAACGGTCGGTGTATGAGTCCCGGGTCGCGTCGCCCTCGAACGGAGCATCGCGGTGGCCGTGCGACGCCGCTGCGCGGCGGTGCACGCAGGGGCGCCCGCCGCCGACCGGGCGCGTCGGCCGCCCACCCGTCCCGCCCCGAGGCCGCCCCCGTGCTCCCCGCCCGGCTGGCAGGCTCCTCCCGGGAGGTACGACATGGGCCTGTTCGGGCGCAGGGAGCAGGAGAGCACGCCGGATGCGGCGTTGACGTTCATGACGGTCGCCGAGGGGCAGGAGGTGCGTCGGCTGGCCGCGCGCGCGTTCGCTGCGGCAGGCCATGAGGTCGTGATCGGCGACGACCGCCTCACCGCGGCTGACGGACAGGTCTACGGCCTGTGGAACCTTGCCGCAGCGTGCAAGGCCGAGCGCTCCCAGCGGATGTGGCCGAAGGTCGTGAAGCGGCACGTGGCGCAGCTGCTCGACGTGCCGCCCGGCCCGCAGGACATGGCGGTCGAGGACGTCGTGGCCCATGCCGTCCTGCGCGTCTACGGCACGCAGGACATCGCGCCCCAGACGCGCGACCAGCTGACCTACGCGACGCAGCTCGCCGACGGGCTGATCGAGACCATCGTGCTGGACACCCCGACCGCGGTGATGATGCTGCTCGACGACGACGTCGAGCGATGCGGGTACACGACGCTCCGCACCGCGGCTCGTCGACACCTGATGGCCGAGCCGCTGGGCCGCATCAGCCGGTTCACCGTGCCGGGCGCCGTCCTGGAGCTGATCGAGGGCGAGTCCGTCTACACCGCGAGCAAGGTGCTCGTGCTTCCTCGGGTCCTGGACCGCGTCTACGGCGAACGCCAGTACCCGGACGGCGTGCTCGTGGCCGTGCCGGACCGCCACCACCTCGTGCTGCACCCGATCGACGACGCGTCCGTGGTGCCGACGCTGAAGGCAGCCGCCCCCGCGGTCGCCGAGCTGTACTGGTCGTCGGCCGGGAGAGTCTCGCCGTCGGTCTACTGGTGGCGCGACGGCCAGTTCGAACGCGTCAGCTGCGTGGTCGACGACGACTCGGTCCGGGTCCTGGTCGGCCCGGAGCTCGCCGCGGTGCTCAACCGACTCACCGCGGACGGCTGACCGCGCGGTCGGGGTTCGCCCTCGGCACGACGAGGTGCATCGCCTCGCCGCCCCGCCGTCCGTGGTCTCCCACGACGGCCTCCCGCGTCGCCGCCCGGCTCGACGCACCACGGCGTCACCTCAGGCTGAGCACGCCCGGCCGGAGCCGACCAAATGTCGCGGTACGGGTGCGCGAGGGACGGACGCCCCGGGCCGTGCGGTCGCCGTTCACCGACGGCGGCGTCTCGTGAGGTGCCGCGTCCTACAACCAGTCGCGGCGCTTGAACACCCCGTACAGGCTCACGCAGACGATGGCCATGAGGGCGAGGGCGAACGGGTACCCCCACACCCAGTCCAGCTCCGGCATGTGGGCGAAGTTCATGCCGTAGATGGTCCCGACGAGGGTGGGGGCGAAGAGGATCGCCGCCCAGGCCGAGATCTTCTTGATCTCCTCGTTCTGCGCGTGCCCGGCCTCGGCCAGCGCCTTCATCTCGGCGTTCTGCTGCTGGCTCACGAGTGTCGCGTTGACGGTGAGGATCTCGGACAGGGCCTGCTTGAAGCCGTCCACCTGCTCGGTGACGTGCACCGCGTGGTCGGCGACGTCGCGCAGGTAGCGCCGCAGTTCCTCGTCGATCCCGTACTTCTCGAACCCGCCCGACAGTGCGCCGAGGATCTTGGCCAGCGGCCGGGTGGCGCGCTGGAACTCGACGACCTCGCGGGACAGCTCGTAGATGCGCCGTGAGACGTCGGGGGCGTTGCCGAACACCTGCGACTCGATCTCGTCGATGTCGTTCTCGACGCCGGCCAGCACCGGGGAGTAGCCGTCGACCACCGCGTCGAGGATCGCGTACAGCACCGCCTCGGGGCCGTGCGAGAGCAGCTCGGGCGCGGCCTCCATGCGTCGGCGGACGGCGGACAGGTCCGGGGCCGCGCCGTGGCGGACGGTGATGACGAAGTCCGGCCCGACGAAGACGTGCAGCTCGCCGAAGTCGACCTCCTCCGAGGCGTCGAGGTAGCGGGCGGCGCGCAGGACGACGAACAGGGTCTCGCCGTAGCGCTCGGCCTTGGGTCGCTGGTGCGCCTCGAGCGCGTCCTCGACGGCCAACGGGTGCAGGTCGAACTCCTCGGCGAGCGCGTGCAGCTCCGTCGAGGTGGGGTGGTGCAGCCCGATCCAGGCCATCCCGCCGCGCGTCTCGCGCAGCTGTCGGAAGGTTTCGGCGAGCGAGGCAGGTGTGCTGACGCGCCGACCGTCGGCGTAGAGCGCGGCCGTGACGACGCTGCCGCCCGGACGCTCGGGCGCCGAGGTGGCAGGCGTGGCTGCAGGGCGGCGGTCGGTGGGTGGCGCAACGGGCGAGGTGCGCAGGGCAGACTTCGTGAACGCGCGCATGGCGCGCAGGCGAGGCTCGGGCATGACGGAAGGGCCTTCCGAGGGCAGGACGACGACGGGACGTGAGCGGCATGCCGCAGGCGCCGTCCCCGGCCTGGCTAGACCTCGGTGCGGGCGGCGCCGTGCGGCATGCGACTAGGAGGTTCACCGCTCATCGCGGACATCACCTTCCCTTCGCACGCACGGACGGGCCGTCGAGCACGGTACACCCGGCCGATCCGCGGGCCGAGGGGCGTCTGACCGGTTGGCCGGTGGGACGAGGCCCTGCATCGCGTCACGCCAGGTGTGCCGTGCTCGACGGCCCGTCCTCGCCTACCCCCGCCCGTGCAGGTACCCGATGAGCTCCGACCGCTTGTGGATCCCGAGCTTGGCGTAGATGTGCTGCACGTGCGTGTTCACCGTGTGGGGTGAGATGACCAGGGACTGCGCGACCGCGGACGCGGTGTAGCCCTGGCCGATGAGCGCCAGGATCTCGTGCTCGCGGCCGGAGAGCCGGAACTCCTCGGCGACGGACGCGACGACGCGCGCCAGCTCGGTCGCGGACTGCGGGCTCTGGGTGAGCGCGTCGATCGCATACTCCTGGCGCACCATCGAGATGAGCAGCACGGTGAGCCCGCCGACCACGACGACGAAGGTGGGGCGCACGAGCAGGGCGTGCAGCCCGGGGACGCGCTCGTAGACCAGGGCCAGGCCGTTGCCGGCGAGGATGCCCAGCCGGATGGCGCCGCCGGACAGGGCGAACGCCGTCGCGGGCGGCACGTAGCCGTGCCGGGTGAGGACGCCCATGTACATCGTGAGCAAGATCTCGAAGAGCGAGGAGACCGCGAGCGCCAGCAGGAACGAGGCGGCCTGGAACCGCTCGTCGGCCAGGTACAGCACGCACGCGGTGATGCAGAACAGCAGCAGCCAGGGGTAGGCGCGGTAGGTCGACTGGCGCCATGCCGGCACGGCCTGCAGCCCGAAGAGCAGCAGGAACATCGCGGCGCCGAGGAGGATCCCGTAGGTGAAGAACTCCTGCACCTTCCCGAGCGCGTCCCACGGCACGATCGCGACCGTGTAGTAGGAGGCGCTGGCGGCGGCGAACGAGATCCCCATGACCACGGCGATGGTGCGCACGCCCGCCTTCGCGACCTTGACCGGCAGCAGGCGGGGGTACTGCGAGGTCGGCAGCGCCGCGGCGTGCCGGCGCAGGAGCAGCCCGGACACCAGCGGCAGGGCCGCGTCGAGCACAGGCGTGCCCCACCCGGGCAGCAGCGACGCCCCGCCCACGAGCACGATCATGACGACGCCGTAGGTCGGTGCGACGCGCTCGAGCGTGAACCGGGCGCGGTGGCGCGCCAGCGACTCGCCCCACAGCACCCACAGCACGCCGCTGCTCGTGCCGACCAGCACCGCCGCGACGTAGGCGGGCACCCGCGACGGGCTCCACATGCCCAGCGTGCTCATCGTGAGGGTGGCGGCGCTGCCGACGCCAGCCATCGTCCACACGAGCCACGCGCGGGGCTCCAGGTGCCGGCGTCGGCCGAGCCGCCACGCCAGCGCGAGCGGCACGAGCCCGCCGGTCGTCAGTGCGATGAGCCACGCGTACGTGATCCGGTCGTCCAGCAGGAACCGCGCCGGGAAGGACTCGGGCACGAACCACAGGCAGTAGTGCCACGCCAGCAGCAGCGTGAGCCCCAGGTACTTCAGGCGCGGTCCGAGAACGATCTTCTCCGGTGCGACGGCCTCGACGTTGAGCCGCCCGATGGTGCTCATGAATCCCTCTCCAGGGGTGGCGGCGGACCTCCGCCGACGGCGTGCGCACTGTCCCCCCCGCAGACGCCGGGGCCCGGGCTGGGGGAGCCGGTCGCGTCGCTGCCTAGTGTCCCATCAGCGAGGTAGGACCACGGATCCCCAGAAGGTGATGAGCAGGGTCGCGAAAACTGCTGGACCTGCGATTCACGCCCTTCGCCCGATGCCTCGGGCTCACATCGGGCCGGCCGACGCCGCAACACTTCCGGCGGGCCGAACGTGCCCTGGCCGCCGCAAGCGATGGTGCGCAGCGGCCGCCTCCCCCCGTGAAGGAGTCTCGATGGTGAACTCATTGGGCGACGAGAAGACCTACGCCGACCTGAGCTCAGGCCGCCGCTGGTTCCTGCTCGCCCTCGCGAGCATGGGCAGCTCGATCATCTACGCGCCCGCCTACCTCAAGGCCGTCTTCTACGACCCGCTGAGGGAGGCGCTCGGGGTCACCAACACCCAGCTCGGCGCCGTCTTCAGCGCCTACGCGATCACGGCTCTCATCTGCTACCTGCCGTCGGGGATCCTCGCCGACAAGATCCGGATGCGCACGCTGTCCACGGTCGGGTTCTGCTCGACCGGCATCCTCACGCTCGTCTACGCGATGCTGCCGAGCCTGGCGGTGCTCTACGCCGTGTTCATCCTCATGGGCATCACGACAATCCTCATCTGGTGGGGCGTGCGCTACAAGCTCGTGCGTCTGGTCTCCAAGGAGGACGAGTACCCCAAGCGGATCGGCCTCTCTTATGGCATCTACGGCGTGGCGGGCCTGGTCATCGGTCTCATCTCGACGTGGATCGTCGCCGCGGTGGGTCAGGACCTCAAGCTCGGCGTCTCGATCTACCTGTACTTCCTCGCCGGCATCATCATCGTGCTCGGCATCCTGTCGTGGCTGTTCATCCCCAAGTTCGCCGGTGAGATCAAGGGCGAGAGCACGTTCAGCCTGGCCGAGTTCGGCCGCGCCCTGCGCGACCCGGTGGTTTGGATCGCCGCCGTCTCGCTGTTCTTCGTCTACTTCTTCTACACGGGCGCCACGTACACGACGCCGTACATGACCGGCGTGCTTGGCGTCTCGCTCGCCGCCGCGACGATCGTGGCCAACATCCGCAACTACGGCATCACGCTGCTGTCCGGTCCGGCCTTCGGCTGGATCGCCAACAAGACCAGGCCGTCCCTCGTCATCGCCGCCGGCTCGGTCCTGTTCATCGTCGCGCTCGGCGCGATGATGCTGCTGCCGCACACGGCGGGCGTCGTCGTCGTCGCGTGCGTGCTCGTCGTGCTCCTCGGCTTCATCGCCAACGGCGCGTTCGGCGTGGTCTCGGCCCAGCTCACGGAGGGCAAGGTCCCGCTCACGTACTTCGGTGCGGCCACCGGGTTGCTCTCGATCATCGGCTTCCTGCCCGACACGTTCTCCAGCACCTGGTTCGGCTCGATCCTCGACGCGCAGACCGACGCCGCCGGCAACGTCGCGGCCGGCGCGTACCAGCAGATCTTCGGGATCCTCATCGGTTCGGCCGTGCTCGCGGCCCTCGCCTCCGTGGGGCTGTACCTCTACCTGCGCAGGTCCCACAAGCGCACCGACGAGTCCGTGCTCGACCGCTCGGTCGCGTAGGGGACAGGCCGTGGACACCCTCACCACGCTGCCGGTCCTCTACCGGATCAACGACCAGATGCGGGCCGTGCTCGCCACCTCGGCCGAGCTCGCCCCGGACGCGTACGCGACCGACGCCGGCACCGACCAGATGCGGCAGGCGTACACGCTGGAGCGGCGGTACTGGAACGAGGGCGGCCCGGCCATGGTGCGCACGCTCGACGCGAGCGTGCGCACCCCCCACGGGGACGTCACGACCCGGTGGCACGTGCCCCACGAGGGCGTCGACCTGCCGGTGGTCGTCTACATCCACGGCGGGGGATGGGTGGTCGGCAACCTCGAGACGCACGACCGGATCATGCGGGCGCTGGCCCACGAGTCCGGCGCGGCGGTCCTCGGGGTCGACTACTCGCTCTCGCCCGAGGCGAAGTTCCCGGTCGCCGTCGAGCAGTGCGCCGCCGTGGTGGCCGCGCTGCTCGGCGGCGCGCCGGGCGGCCTGCCGATCGACACCGGCCGGATCGCGATCGCCGGCGACAGCGGCGGCGCGAACATGGCCCTGGCCGTGGCCCTCCTGCTGCGCGACCGCGCGGCCGCAGGCGAGCGCGTCGTCCCGCTCGCAGGCCTCGCGCTCTACTACGGCCTCTACGGCCTGCGCGACTCGGCGAGCCGGCGCCTGCTCGGCGGTCCGTGGGACGGGCTGAGCGAGGCCGACCTCGCCTACTACCTGGACTGCTACCTCGCGGACCCCGCCGACGAGCGCAGCCCTTACGTCGACTGCCTGGCCGCCGATCTGTCCGACGTCCCGCCGTGCTACCTCGCGTCCGCCGACCTCGACCCCCTGCGAGACGACACCACGGCGCTCGCGCAGCTGCTTGCCGCCCGCGGTGTGCGGGTGGAGCAGGACGTCTTCACCGGCGTGCTGCACGGCTTCCTGCACTACTCCCGGATGCTCGACGACGCCGTCGTCGCCCTCCGACACGGCGGGGACTTCCTGCGCCGCACCTTCGAGACCACCCACTGACGAGGAGACCGCGATGGACTTCCGCCTCACCGACGAGCAGCAGCTGCTCGTCGAGAACGTCCGAGAGCTCATGGCACGTGAGAACTGGGACGCGTACTTCGCCGAGTGCGACCGCACCCACACCTACCCGGAGCGCTGGGTCAAGGAGCTGTGCGACCTCGGCTTCGACCTCATCATGCTGCCCGAGGAGCACGGCGGCCTGAACCTCGGCCTCGTCACGCTCACCGCGGTGTACGAGGAGCTCGGCCGGTGGGGCGCGCCCACGTACGTGCTCTACCAGCTGCCCTGCTTCGACACGATCCTGCGCGAGGGGAGCCCCGAGCAGATCGCCAAGGTGCTGGCCTACGTCGGCACGGGCAAGCAGATCTGGAACTCGGCGTGCACCGAGCCGGGCGCTGGCTCCGACGTCGGCAGCCTGCAGACCACGTACACCCGCCGCGACGGGAAGATCTACCTCACCGGCCACAAGACGTTCATCACGTCCTCGGCCCACGTGCCGTTCCTCGTGGTCATGGCGCGCAGCGCCGCGGACCCGACGGTCTTCACCGAGTTCTTCCTCGACACGTCCCTGCCGGGCGTGCGCATCGAGCCGCTCGAGAAGCTCGGCCTGCGGATGGACTCCTGCTCGGACGTCTACCTCGAGGACGTCGAGCTCGACGAGTCCGACATCTTCGGCACCGAGGGCAACGGCTTCAAGCGCGGCATCAAGGACTTCGACTTCGAGCGGTTCCTCGTCGCCGCGAGCGACTACGCCGTGGCGATCTCCGCGTTCGAGGACGCCGCCCGGTACGCGAACGCCCGCGTCCAGTTCGGCAAGCCGATCGGCCGGTTCCAGCTCAACCAGCTGAAGTTCACCGAGATGGCGATCCGCCTCGACGCGATGAAGAACATGGTCTACGAGGCCGCCTGGCACTACGACACCGACGGCATGACCGCGACCCAGGCGGCGATGTGCAAGTACTACTGCGTCAACGCCGCGTTCGAGGTGGTCGACGACGCGATGCAGGTGATGGGTGGCGTCTCGGTGGCCGGTGACCACCGCATCCAGCGGATCTGGCGCGACCTGCGGGTCGACCGGATCAGCGGCGGCACCGACGAGATGATGATCCTCACCGTGGCCAAGGGCGTGCTCCGCACGTTCGCGAGCTGAGGCCGCCATGGACATCCCCACGAGCAAGCCGTCCTTCGGCGTCCTCGACGACGTGCGCGTCGTCTACTCCGCGATGGAGCTCGCCGTCCCCAAGGCCGCCAGCCTCATGGCCGACTGGGGCGCCGACGTCACCTGGCTGGAGAACACCGGCGCCGGCGACACCATCCGCGATACCCCGTGGATCAAGCAGGCCGAGCGCCGCAACCAGCGCTCCGTGGCCCTCGACTTCTTCTCCGCCGAGGGCCGTGAGGTGCTGCTGCGGATGCTGGCCGACGCCGACATCTTCATCGAGTCGAGCAAGGGTGGCACCTGGGCCAAGCGCGGGCTGACCGACGAGGTGCTGCGCCGTGAGAACCCGAGGCTCGTCATCGTGCACGTCTCTGGCTTCGGCCAGAGCGGCGTGCCGGAGCTGGTGACGCGTGCCGCCTACGACCTCACGGTCATGGCGTACTCGGGCTACATGAGCCAGAACGGCACACCCGACCAGCCGATGAACCCAGGTCCGTACGCCGGCGACTACTTCAACTCACTCATGATCGTGGGCGCGACGCTCGGTGCGATGCACAAGGTGGGGCGCACCGGGGTCGGCGAGTCCATCGACGTCGCCATGTACGAGACGCTGCTGTCGATCGGCCAGTACTACCTCGTCGACTACCTCAACGCCGGCATCGTCTGGCCGCGGCCCGGCGCCCGGAACCAGAACCTGTGCGCCATCGGCGAGTACCGGTGCTCCGACGGGTTCATCGGGTTGTGCGTCTACGGCGTCCCGCAGAACAAGTACCTGCTGGAGACCATCGGGCTGGGTCACCTGTGGGGCTCGGGGGACTACCCCGAGGACTGCTCGGCGCTGTGGCTGTCCAGCTCGCACGCGGCCGAGATCGAGGCCGCGCTCGAGGCCTGGCTCGCCGCCCGCACAGTCGCCGAGGTCGAGGCCGACTTCGCCGCCCACCGCATCGCCGCGCAGAAGGTCATGGAGTTCGGTGACCTCGTCGCCGAGCCGCACCTGCAGGCGCGGGGCGTGTGGCAGGAGTGGGCCACAGCCGACGGCGCGACGTTCAAGGGGCTCGGGGTGTTCCCGCGCTTCGACCAGCACCCCGGGCAGGTGTGGCGACCGATGCCCGACCAGGGCCAGGACACCGACGACGTGCTCGCCCGCCTCGGCTACTCGTCGGATGAGATCGAGCGCCTCGCCGCACAGGGCGTCGTCAAGCGGCCCTGACCCGACCCCGAACCACCGAGCCGGCGCCAGCCGGATCAGCAGAGAGGACACCCATGCGCATCGTTGCGTGCATCAAGGCCGCGCCGGAGGACCAGGACATCCACGTCGCCCCCGACCGCACCCTCGACCTGTCCCGCGCGGCGTGGAAGGTCGGCGCGTACGACCTCAACGCCGTCGAGGCCGGCCGCCGGCTCGTCGACGAGGTGGGCGGCGAGCTCGTCGGCCTGTCGATGGGCGGCGAGGCGCTCGCCGCCACCAAGCTCCGCAAGGACGTGCTGTCGCGCGGGCTGGACCGGCTCGTCGTCGTCGCCGGCGACCCGGCCGGCGACGCGCTGCAGACCGCGACCGCGCTCGCGGCGGCGGTGAACGAGATCGGCGACGTCGACCTCGTGCTGCTCGGCGCGGGTAGCGCCGACCGGTACGCGCAGCAGGTCGGCACCGTGCTCGGGGCGCTGCTCGGGCGGCCGACGCTCAACGCGGTCGACCACCTCGAGGTGCAGCGCGACCACGTGCGGGTCGAGCGGCTGCTCGAGGACGGCGTGCAGGTGGTCGACGTGCCGCTGCCCGCCGTGCTCGCTGTGACCTCCGGCATCAACACGCCGCGCATCGCGGGCATGAAGGACATCCTCGCCGCCGGCAAGAAGCCGGTGCTCGAGGTCACGCCGCCCGTCGGCGCGCCGGCCGCCACGACCCGCACCGTCTCCGTGCTGGCCCCCGAGCAGAAGGACCGCGGCCGGGTGCTCGTCGAGGGCACCGCGACCGAGGTCGCCCAGCAGCTCGCCCAGTTCCTCAAGGCCCTGTAAGGAGCACAGACCCATGACTGAAGCCTGGATCCTCGTTTACGACCAGGAGGCCGGCACCGCCCTCACCCGCTCGGCGCGGGCGCTGGCGGACCGCGTCGTCGCGGTGAGCCTCGGCGCGGGTGCGCTCGCGACCGCGGACCTCACCCTCACGGTCGACGTCGCGCCCGGAACCCTGGTCGAGGCGTACGCCCGGCCGGTCGCGGCGCTGCTGGCGGAGCGCGGGGCGACGCTCGTGCTGGCCGGTGCCGACGTGCGCGGACGACTGCTCGCCGGGCAGGTCGCCGCCCACCTGGGCGTGAGCCCGGTGGACGTGGCCGGCGTCGTGCAGGCCTCGCCGCTCGTCGTCACGCACCCCGCGTACGGCGGCGTCGCCGTCGTGACCGAAGAGGTCACGGCCCCCGTCGCCGTGCTCGTCGTGGCCGCCGGTGCCCCCGGACCGGCGGCCACGCCCCCCGTCTCGGGCTCGAGCGCGGTCGAGGCGTCCGCGCTCGAGCCCGAGCCCGGGCTCGTCCTCGTCGAGACCCGGGCGAAGAGCGGCGAGCAGGTGAACCTCGCATCGGCCACGCGCGTCGTCGGGGTGGGCCGCGGGTTCGGCGCCGAGGCGGACCTCGACCTCGCACGGGCGGTGGCCGCCAAGCTCGGCGCCGAGCTCGCCTGCAGCCGGCCGATCGCCGAGGGCGTCGGCTGGATGCCCGCCGAGCGCTACGTCGGCGTCTCGGGCGCCACCATCGCGCCGGACCTGTACCTCGCGGTCGGGATCTCCGGCCAGGTGCAGCACCTCGTGGGCGTGCGCGGCGCGAAGGTCGTCGTCGCGATCAACAAGGACAAGAACGCCCCGATCTTCGCGCATGCCGACCTCGGGGTGGTGGGCGACCTCTACGAGGTGCTCCCCGCGCTGGTCGCGGCGCTCTGAACGGGACCGACGGCGACCGACGACGAGGAAGGCGAGGGACGGCGAGCGATGGCGGACATCGCGACGGGACAGACGACGGCGGACCTGTGGCAGACCGCCGCGCGGCTCTTCGGTGAGCGGCCGTTCCTCGTCCACCTGGGCGAGGACGGCGAGCGGACGGAGCTGAGCTACGCGAGCTTCGCGGTGCTCGTCCACCAGGCGGCGCACGCGTTCGCCTCGGTCGGGGTCGGCTACGGCGACACGGTGCTGCTCCAGCTCGGCAACGGGCCGCAGGTGGTGGCGGCGTTGTTCGGGCTCGGCGAGATCGGTGCCGTCGCCGTGCCGGCCGGCCTGTCCGCGACGCCCGCCGAGCTCGCGCGGACCTACCGGGCGTGCGGCGCGCGGTGGGCCGTGGTCGACGCGACGCGGCTGGCCGACCACCGCGAGCTGCGGGAGCGGGCGGGCCGGACGGGCCTGCTCCTGCTCGTCGGTGGCCGACCGGTCGCTGCGGACGGCGAGGAGCCGTCGTTCGACGCGCTGTGCGCCGCCCAGCCGGGCACCCAGGTCGTCGAGCCGCGGGTCACCGACCGGTCGGTGCTCGAGATCCTCTACACCTCCGGGACCACGGCCGAGCCCAAGGGCGTGCTCATCACGCATGCGAATGCCGTGTTCTCGGGCCACTACGGGGTGTGGCAGACGTCGCTGCGACCCGACGACCGGCTGTTCACGACGATGCCGTCCTGCCACTCCAACTTCCAGCTCGCCGCGCTCACCCCCGTGCTCGTGGCCGGCGCGACGCTCGTGGTGGCGGCCCGGTACTCGGCGCACCGGTTCTGGGACCAGGTGCGCACCGAACGGGCGACGATCGTCCAGCTCATCGCGATGATGGCGCGCACGCTCCTGCTGCAGCCCGCGTCGCCCGACGACGGGGTGCACGAGCTGCGCGACGCGCTCCACTTCATGCCGCTGTCCGACGCGGAGAAAGACGAGTTCGAGCGCCGGTTCCGGCTGCGGCTGCTCAACAGCTACGGCTCGACCGAGTCCATCGGGTGGGCCGTGACGGACCCGCCGCAGGGCGAGCGGCGCTGGCCGTCGGTCGGTCGCGCGGGGCTCGGCTACGAGGTCGGGGTGTTCGACACCGCCGGTGCCGAGCTGCCGCCCGGCGAGGTGGGCGAGCTGCGCGTCAAGGGCGTGCCCGGCCTCTCGCTCATGCTCGGCTACCACGAGGACCCGGCGGCGACCGCGGCCGCGCTCACCCCCGATGGCTGGCTGCGGACCCACGACCAGGGCTACCGCGACGCCGACGGCTGGTTCTACTTCGTCGACCGCAGCCTCAACGTCATCAAGCGCGCGGGCGAGAACATCTCGGCCACCGAGGTCGAGATCGTGCTCACCGCGCACCCGCTCGTCGCAGAGGCCGCGGTGGTCGGCGTGCCGGACCCCGTGCGCGACGGCGCGGTCAAGGCGTTCGTGCGGCTGCGCCCCGGGCTCGACCCCCGGGCCTACCCGCCGGACGACCGGACGGGCCTCGTCGAGCTGCTGCTCGCGCACTGCCGCGAACGGCTCGCGCCGTACAAGGTCCCCGAGCTCGTCGAGATCGTTGACGACTTCCCCCGGACCGACTCGATGAAGATCGAGAAGCGGCTCCTGCACTGAACCGTCCGCACCGGCGGACCCGACGAAGGGAACTGACGACATGGGCACGATCAACACGGGGATGGTGGGGCAGACCTTCGGCCCCTTCGTGCGGGACTACACGTTCCGCGACCTCGAGCTCTTCGCCCTCGGCTGCGGCGCCGGGATCGACGGCAGGGACGACCTCGTCTACGTCAACGAGCACGACGAGCGGAACCCGCAGCTCAAGGTGCTGCCGATGTTCGGCGCGATGCTCATCGTCGACTCCGAGGTGACGCGCACCATCGACTACGGCTACACCTACGCGGGCTCGCTGCACTGGGGCTTCGACCTGCGCATCCACCGGCCGATCACGAAGATGAGCGACCGGCTCTCGACCATGGTCACCCTCGAGGGCCTGTACGACCGCGGCGAGGGCAAGGGCCTGCTCGCCCAGCACGTCGGCAAGACGTACGACTCGGACGGGGAGCTGCTGCTCACCAACGAGTCGTGGGACTGCCTCATCTACGACGGCGGGTGGGGCGGCCCGGCGGCGCCCAAGGACATCGTCGAGATGCCCGACCGCGCCCCCGACGCCGAAGTCGCCGAGACCATCCCGCAGAACCAGGCGCTTCTCTACCGGCTCTCGGGCGACTTCCACCCGCAGCACATCGACTGGGACTACGCCGCGGCGAACGGCGAGCCGCGCCCCATCCTGCACGCCATCAGCTACGCAGGCGTCGTCATGCGGCACTTCATCCGCACGTACATCCCGGGTGAGCCGGAGCGCCTCACGCGCTTCAAGACGCGCATCACCTCGCCCGTCCACCCCGGCACGACGCTGTCGACGCAGCTGTGGCAGGTCGGCGACCACGAGGTGCGCTTCCGCCTCGTCGACACCGACGCGCCGGCCAGCAAGCCGCACCTGAACTGGGGAATCATCGAATGGAAGTAGTGGCCACACCCGAGCCGCGGCCGCTGATCGACGACGCGCGGATGACCCGGTTCGCGCGCAAGATCGTCTTCTTCTCTAGCGGCGGGGCCTTCCTCGACGGGTACGTGCTGTCGATCATCGGCGTCGCGCTCGTCCAGCTCACGCCCGCGCTCGGGCTGAGCGACGCGCAGGCCGCGGCGACGGGTGCGGCGGCTCTGGCGGGCATCTTCTTCGGCTCGCTCGCGGGCGGCCGGCTCACCGACGCGCTCGGACGCCGCACGATGTTCATCCTCGACGTCTCGGCCGTCGCGCTCGCGTCGCTCGCCGCGTGCTTCGTGGGCGCGGCGTGGCAGCTCATCGTGCTGCGCCTGCTGCTCGGGTTCTTCATCGGGGCGGACTACCCGATCGCGACGTCGCTCATCGCGGAGTTCTCCCCGCGTGCACAGCGGGCGATCACGATGGGCACGGTCTCGGCCGCGTGGTACCTGGGCGCGACGGTGGCCGCGGGCGTCGGGTTCGCGCTGTACTCGGTGGACGGCGGCTGGCGCTGGATGCTGGGCAGCGCCGTCGTGCCGGCCGTCGGGCTGCTCATCGGGCGGCACGACATCCCTGAGTCGGCGCGCTGGCTGGCTGAGCGCGGACGGCCGGACGAGGCGCGGGAGGTCGTGGCGCGGGTGTTCGGCGGCGAGGTCGAGCTCGACGTCGAGCAGCCGGCGCCGGCGGGGTTCCGCACGGTGTTCGCGCAGGGCTACCTCGGCCGGACCGTCTACCTCGGTCTGCTCATCCTGTGCCAGGTGGTCCCGATGTACGCGATGTACACGTTCGGGCCGTCGATCATGACGGCCTTCGGGCTCGGCACGGGCAGCCTGTCGGTGCTCGGCGAGGCCGCGGTGAGCCTGTTCTTCCTCGTCGGCACGGTGCCGGCGATGTTCTGGCTCAACTCGATGGGACGCCGGCCGCTGCTCATCGGGTCGCTCGCGCTCATGGCGGTCGGGCTTCTCATCCCGGGCATCTGGCCCGGCGCGAGCATCGCCGTCATCGTCGTCGCGTTCGCGGTCTACGCGTTCTTCTCGGGCGGGCCGGGGATCCTCCAGTGGCTCTACCCCAACGAGATGTTCCCGACGCAGGTGCGCGCGACGGCCGTCGGTGTCGCCATCGCGATCAGCCGCATCGGCGTCGTCGTCTCGACGTACGGCCTGCCGCTGTTCCTCGACGCGTACGGGATCGGGCCGACGATGCTCGTCGGCGCCGGCCTGCTCGTCGTGTGCCTCGTGCTGTCGGTCGCGATGGCGCCCGAGACGCGGGGGCTGACGCTCGGCGAGGCGAGCTCCCTGCACAGACCAGAAGTCGACAGGCAGGCGCTGAGCCAACGGACCGGAAGGAGGCGTCGTGGCTGACTTCGACGCGATCGTCGTCGGATCGGGGTGCGCTGGACCTGCCGCCGCCCTCGAGCTCGCACGGGCGGGCAAGAGCGTCCTCGTCGTCGAGCGGGGCACGTTCGCGGGGGCGAAGAACGTGTCCGGCGGACGGCTGTACACCCATGCGCTGCGGGCGCTGCTCCCGGACGCCGCCGCGTCCGCGCCGCTCGAGCGTCGGATCGTGCGCGAGCGCGTCTCGATGCTCTCCGGCGACTCGGCGACCACCCTCGACGTCACCGACGAGACGATGCGCGACGAGCGCCACGAGTCGTGGTCCGTGCTGCGGGCCCGGTTCGACCCGTGGCTGGCCGAGCAGGCCGAGGCGGCCGGCGCCGAGTACATCACCGGCATCGCCGTGGACAGCCTGCTCACGGACGGCTCACGGGTCACCGGGGTGCGTGCCGGCGACGACGAGATCACCGCCGACGTGGTGCTGCTGTGCGACGGCGTGAACTCGCTGCTGGCGCCAGCCGCCGTGGGCGCGGCCCGGCCGCGACCCGACCAGGTGGCCGTGGGGGTCAAGCAGGTCGTCGCCCTGCCCGAGCAGGTCATCTCCGACCGCGCGGGCTGCCCCGACGGCGAGGGCATGGCGTGGCTGTTCGTCGGCGACGCCACGCACGGTCGGGTGGGCGGCGGGTTCTGCTACACCAACCGCGACACGATCTCGGTGGGCATCGTCGCGACCGTCTCGGACCTCATGGACTCCGGCGACGTGGTCACCCAGCTGCTGGACGACTTCACGCACCACCCGGCGGTCGCGCCGATCCTGCGCGGCGGTCAGGTGGTCGAGCACTCGGGGCACCTCGTGGCCGAGGGCGGCTACGACGCGATGCCGCCGCTCGTGGGCGACGGCGTGCTGCTCGCGGGGGAGTCGGCCTTCATGTGCCTCAACGCCGGCTACACGGTGCGCGGGATGGACCTCGCGCTCGCGGCCGGCCAGCAGGCGGGGCGCAGCGCCGCAGTCGCGCTGGCGGCTGGCGACACGTCCGCCGCGGGCCTGGCCGGGTACCGGGCCGCGCTGGAGGACAGCTTCGTGCTGCGGGACCTGCGCACGCTGCGGCGCTTCCCGCACTTCATGGAGTCCACGCCGCGGATGTTCCGCGACTACCCGGGGCTGGCCCGGGACGTGATGCGCGAGCTGTTCGTCGTCGACGGCACACCGATGCGCCGCCCGTCGAAGGCGATCGGCCAGATCGTCCGGCGTGCGGGCTACCTCGGCCTCGCGAAGGACCTGGTCAAGGGAGTGAGGGCGCTGTGACACCGGAGAGCACCACGAACGGGGCGGCGGGCGCGCCGCGTCCGCGCGTCAACGTCGACGAGTACCTCATCCTCAACAAGTACGCCGTCGACGAGGAGAACCCGCACATCCGGCTCGCCGAGCTCCCCGACCGCGCCGCGGTCGAGCGGCTCGCGCGGGTGTGCCCGGCCGGCCTGTACCGGGTGGACGAGGACGGCGTGCCACAGTTCGACTACGCCGGTTGCCTCGAGTGCGGCACGTGCCGGATCGTCGCCGAGGGCGGCGCGGTCGCGAGCTGGCGCTACCCGGGCCCGACAATGGGCATCGAGTACCGGTACGGGTGAGGCGAGCCGTCCTGTCTCCCGTCGCGCGGTGGTGGTGAGCGCGGCCAGCGCTGCTGCACCGCTTGGGTGGCAAGGCGGCGCTGTTCACCGGCGTGCTCCGGGTGCGGGACCAGCGGAGTCACTCGCAGACGCCGAGCGGCGTGCGGTCGCCGCCCCGCGCCCGCGCACGGGCCCAGACCGCGAGGGCGGCGCACCCGAGCGCCAAAAGGAGGCCCGCGACGGTGACCGCCGTCCGGAACTGACCGGTCTGCGCGGCGGACCAGTGACCGGCCGTGATCGATCCGGTGACCAGGGCGGCCATGACAGTGCCGGTCACGGCGACGGCGACGGCGGTGGTGACCTGCGAGGCGGTGTCGACCAGGGCCGAGCCGATCGACGTCCGGTCCTGCGGCAGACCCTTGAGCACGTTGACCCCCGCCACGACGCCGACCACCCGCATCCCCGCGGCCTCCAGCACGAGCGCGAGCGCGACCCACGGGTAGCCGAACCGGCCCAGGCACGCGTAGACGGCCAGACCTGCGACGACGGCGGTCGCGCTCCACGAGGCGGCGCGGTCGAGCCCGACCTGGCCGGTGAACCAGGTGACGAGCGGGCCGCCGGCGACCAGCACGAGGACCTGCGGCGCCATCCCGATCGCGGCGAGGGCGGGGGACCAGCCCCAGTCGAGCTGCAGCTGCAGCGTCACCAGGTAGCCCAGCCCCGCGACGGCCGCACCCGAGGCTGCCTTGTAGGCCAGCCCGGCGCTGACCAGCGGCCGGGCGACGAGCCGCAGGTCCAGCAGCGGGTGGACCGCACGGCGCTGGCGCCGCACGAACGCGGCGGCTGCGACGACGGCGCCGACGGTCGCACCCCACGCTGCTGGTGAGCGGACCCCGGACTCGACGAACAGGGTCGGTGCGACGAGCGCGAGCACGACGGTCGCGGTGCCGAGGACGGCGCCGGCCACGTCGATCGGGTCGTCGTGCAGGTCGGCGGACCGGTCGGCGGGGATGCCCCGGCCGATGCCGACCATCGCCAGGGCGGCCACGGGCACGTTGACGAGGAGCAGCACCTGCCACGGCGCGACGGCGAGCGCGAGGCCGCCGGCGGTGGGTCCGACGGCCAGGCCGACGAGGCCGACCGTCGAGACGAGCGTCATGGCCCGCACCCGCAGCCCGTCGTCGGTGAAGAGCCGGAAGGTCAGCGCGAGCGAGCCGGGGGTGGTCATCGCCGCGGCGACCCCCATGACGGCTCGGACCGCGATGAGCTCGTCGGCCGTGCGGACCAGCGCCGTGGCCAGGCTCGCGGCACCGAGCAGCGCCAGGCCGGCCAGCATGACGGTGCGCCGGCCGAACCGGTCCGCCACCGCGCCGAGCGCGAGCATGAGTCCGCCGAGCACGACGGCGTAGGCGTTCATCACCCACTGCAGCTGGGTGGTCGAGGCGCCCAGGTCGCGACCGATGGTGGGCAGCGCGACGTTGAGGATCGAGTTGTCGAGCATCTCGAACAAGAAGACGGCGGACAGGCCGGTGAGGGCCAGCCACGAGTCCCGGAGCCGCGGCGTCACCAGTGCGGCCAGCCGGGTCGAGGGCGAGTTGGTCATGAGCGCACTCCTTCGTCGGAACGAAGTGGCGGCTCCGACGAGCGGCGTGTGCGCGTCGGGCGGCTGTGCGGCCCGACGTCTTTCCCTCGGGTGCGACGGTAGGCCAGGCGGGCCGGGGCCGGCAACCGTCGTCGTCAACCCGGGTGGGTACGTCGGGGAGTCGACGCGACGCGAGATCCGGCACGCCCGCGAGACCGGGAAGCCGGTGGAGTACACCGACCCTCCCGACGACGCGTCGTCTCCCCGGGGCTGACCTGCGACGAAGGGCCCGACGAGAGGCTGGCCTGGCGTCGGTCGCGGTCGGTCGCAGGCCAGCTCCCGCGGGCGTCAGAGCCAGAGCTCGGCGACGCGCTCGGCGAGGGCCAGGCCCTGGGCGTGGCCGGCCTGGGCGGCGGGTGCGCGCAGCGACGGGTTCATCGCGTTGATGCCGAACAGGTGCTCGGTGCTGGCGTCCGGGACGAGCGTCTCGACCCTGCTGCCGTCGGCGCGCAGTCGGTCGACCTGGGCGGCGAGGTGGAGGCCCCAGCCCAGCGGGTACCGCGTCCGGCCGCCGAGAGGCGACAGCACGAGCACCCGCGCGTGACCCGCGGCCAGGTCGGCGTTCTCGGCGCCGGACCGGTAGCCGCCGTCGAGGTACGGGACGTCCCCGACCCGGTACGGCAGGCCGCTGGCGCAGCTGGCCGCCACGGCGTCCACCAGGTCGACGCCGCTGTCCCGGTCGAGCAGCACCGGTGCGCCGGTGCGGGCGTCGACCGCCGTGACGAGCAGGGTCCGGCGCGGCCAGTCGCAGCCGGGCAGCCGCGCTGCGACCGTCGCCCGCCACCGCGCCGTGTAGGAACCGTCCGAGGCCGCCTCGAGGTCGAGTGCGGCGGCGCCCAGGCGTCGGCGCATGTCGGCCGGGTCCTCGGCGGCGGCGATGAGCGCGGCGGTCCGCTCGAGCTGGTCCGTCACCGGCCCGCTCGGGCTGCTGCCCGAGTCGGTGACGGCCGGACGGGACGTGGCGGCCGCCGGCCCGGCCGGGCTGCGCCTCGGATCGGGCCCTGCCGGCCCGGACCGTTGCTGTGCGGGAGCGTCGAGGATGGCGGCCAGCAGCTCGGCCGCTCCCGCACCGGTGAGCTGTGCCGCTGCCGTCGAGCCGGCCGAGGTCCCGACGGTCAGGTCGGCGCCGGTCACGTCCAACCCGGCCTCGAGGAGTCCGGCGAGGACGCCGATCAGCCAGGCGTTGCCCGTCGACCCGCCGCCGCCGAGCACGAGCGCTCGTTCGCCCGCAGCCAGGGAGCGGTGCGTGGCGTCGACCTGCGAGTGGTCGGCCCGGCGGCCCGCACCGTCAGGCGGGGCGCTGCGGCCGGTGGTGGCGCCGGACGGGTTCGGAGTCGGCGGGTTCGGAGCCGAGAAAGGTGTCGTGCTCATGGGAGGTGCCTCTCGTCGGACGCGTGGGGCGCTCCCGAGGGCGACTAGCGCCGTCGCGCGGTCGTGGATCGCGGGGGAGCACCCGCTGGGGACGCTGCGTTCGTGGACACTGCGTTCACGGGTCTCACCTCCTTGCGACGGGTGCCGTGACGGTAGTCAGCGCACGGCGCGGCGCGCAATGAGATTCGTCCGGTCGAGGGCCGGCGTCCGCGGCAGGCTCACATGAGCTTGGCGTCCTGCAGCAGCTGCTCGAGGTAGGTGCCCTTGATCTTGGCCAGCGCGGCCTTCTCGACGAGCCGGGTCCGGAAGGGGAGCTTGATCTCGGACAGCGGCTTGCGGTCGTTGAGGTAGTACAGCGAGCTGAGCAGCACCCGGGCGTCGAAGGAGGATGCGAACACCTCGGGGACGCCGCGGTCCACGTCGAGCAGCGTGTACACGGCCTCCATCGCGGTGCGCACCGAGTACTCCGTCGTGAAGACGGTGTCGCGCTCGGTCTCGGCGAAGTTGCCGATGAAGGCGAGGTTCGTCGACCCCTCGGGGACGACGAGCGGGCGGTCGCCCGCGGCCCGTGGCATGAAGTACGACGTGATGTACGGCATGTTGCACGGGATGGTGCGCGCCGAGTGGTGGGCCAGGTCGTCGATCTGGTCGACCGGGACGCCGAGGTGGTAGAGCCACTCGGCGCACAGCTCCCAGCCGGCGCACTCCCGGATCGGCTTGGCGATGTAGTCGCCGGGCTTGTCCGAGAACAGGCCGTAGACCCACACGACGACCTGGCTGGACACGTCCTGAGCGGCGAAGTGCGGCTGGCGGCTGATCGTGAACCCGTACAACCAGCTGGAGTCCTTGAAGTTGCACGGACCGCCGGTGACGATCTTTCCCGAGCGGGGGTCGCGGCCGGTGAGCCGTTCGATGAAGGGGACGATCTTGTCGTCGGTGAGGGTGACCGTCGCCGACACCGTCCAGTTCGCCTCGGGGATGTTCTCGCAGAACTTCTCCGGGTGCCCGAAGGCCTCGTCGCGGGCCGCGAGCTTCTTCCACAACGCCCACGCCCCACCGCGGTCGGTGACGACGGGGGCCGGGGTGTCGTTGTCGCCGAAGGTCGAGCTTTCGGTGATCGAGCCGTTGGTGACGAAGACGAGGTCCGTCGGTTCCAGGTCGATCCGGCCGGCGACACCGGCGCTGACCAGCTCGATCGCGGTCGCGACCTTCGTGCCGGCGGTGCTCGTGACCAGGACGTCGGTCACCTCGGTGTCGTACTGGAAGCGGACGCCGTGGCCCTCGAGGTAGGCGACCAGCGGGCGGATGAGCGACTCGTACTGGTTGTAGCGGGTGAAGCGCAGCGAGCTCAGGTCGGCCAGCGTCGAGATGTGGTGCACGAAACGCAGCAGGTAGCGGCGCATCTCGGTGGCGCTCGCCCACGGTTCGAAGGCGAACATCGTGGCCCAGTACAACCAGAAGTTCGAGGCGAAGAAGTCCTCGGTGAAGAACTCGTCGATGCGCTTGTCGTCGAGGTCCTCCTCACGGGCGAGGGCGAGCGTGAGCAGCTCCTGCACGGCCTTGGGAGACAAGGTCAGCCCGGACATCTCCTCGATCTGCTGACCGCGGTTGCGCACCGCGCGCACCGGGTTCGACGACGGGTCGGACTTGTGCAGCCAGTACATCTCGTCCAGCACGGAGGCCTGCGGCGTGTCCAGCGACGGGATGGAGCGGAACAGGTCCCACAGCGTCTCGAAGTGCGCCTCCATCTCGCGCCCGCCGCGGATGATGAAACCCTTGTGCTCGTCGAGGATGCCGTCCATGCTGCCGCCGGGCAGCGCCAGCTCCTCGAAGATCGTGATCGCAGCACCGGGCAGCTGGGCGTCGCGGACCAGGAATGCGGCACCTGCGAGGGAAGCCAGCCCGGAACCGACGAAGAATGCGCGCCTCCCCTCGACGCCAGCGGGCTTGCGGGGGCGAGCAAATGCCTCGAAGTTTCCGTTGGACCGATACATGGATGATCCGCCTTCGCCATTGAGCCGAGGGGGGCCTACACCCCGTCAATTTCATCGTAGTGAGGCACCGAAGGCTGTCCACCGCATGTCGCCCCTCCGCGCGGGTCGCCGTGCGCAGGCCGCCGCCCGCGCGACGGCGACCGATCCGGGTGATGCCCGGGACGGCAGCTGGGCCGCGCCCGTCAGACCAGCGACAGCCCCACGCGGGTGCGGATCGCCTCGCGCTGACCGCCGGCGTGCACGACGTCGGTGCCGTCGACCGTGAGCTGGCTGGCGTGCTGCCGCAGCGCCGCGACCACCTGGTCGAGACGGTCGTCCAGCTCGAACCACTCGACGCCCGGGCCCGGCTCGGCGACCACCTGGGCGAACGGCACCCCGGCCTGCGCGCAGGCGTCCCGGCACACCTCGTGGGTGCGCACGTGGTCGGGGTGGCCGTAGCCGCCCTCCGGGCCGTAGCTGAGGACGAGGTCGGGGTGCAGGGCGCCCAGCGCCGCCAGCAGATCGGCCACCGGCTCCGCGGGCGGGGCCGCGACGAAGTCCGCGGGGTCGACGTCGGCGGCTGGGCCG